>PCCM01000037.1 GCA_002731735.1 Gemmatimonadota bacterium
GTCATCATGCCCAGGATCACCGCCAGCCCAAATCGACCGGTGGGTGGAAACGTCGACAACCCAAAGATCCCGAACCCGACGCAGATGAGAAGCGTGGCCGCGAGAACGGGGCCCATGATCTGAGCCCGAGCCTGGGACCAACTCTCCAAGTCAGCCAGTCCTCCATCGCGAAGGCGCCGGACCCGCACCACCAGATGGATCATCGAGTCGACTCCCATGGCCAAGGCGACGTTCGCGGCGGGCGAAGTGATGATGTCCACCGACACGCCCGCCCAGCCGAACGTACCCAGTACCACGAGCGGGACCCCAGCCAGACACGCCACCATCATCGTGGTCACTTTCGCGGAACGGGAAACGATCACGGCGACGCCCAGGAACAGAAGGAGTAACCCCCCGAGGCCGAGCTGTAGACTCGACGTGATCAGCCGACCGAGTTGTGCCTGGAGGTCGTATAACCCTCCCATTTGCACCGGCTCGAGGCCCGCTTCGACCGCGTATCCCTCGACTCGATCCATGACCGCCTGCCGCGAGGGCTCCTCCACTGATTCCTTCATCCGGAGGAAGAAGCGGACCTCGTCCCGGTCCGGTGTCACGTACTGCACCATGATCTCATCGAACGGCGGGGTTCGCGCACCAAGGTCGAGAAGCCCGCTCAAGCTCAGAAACCCCGCAAACGGCAGCGTCCGAGCGTGCGCCAGCAGCACCGCCGGCGACACGACCGCACCCACCACCGAGTCCGCCTCGAGCGCGTTCTGGAAAACCCACATGCGATCGTAGACCTCATCGTCATTGAGCGTGCCTCCGGAGGCATCCCGGATCGCGATGTTGAGCGTGCTGCTCCCGCCGTCTCGATCGATCGTCTCGAGCCCAGTCCGCAGGTCGGCACCCTCAGCGAAGTAGGTGAGGAGCCCGGGGTCGGTGTCGAGCCTCGGAACACCAAACCCTAAGACGAGGACGACGAGCGCGATGACAGCCAGAGGCCCCGACGTCCGGGCCGAGATCAGGGACGCCGCGGCAGAGGGTGACGCCGCAGCTACCATAGCCTCGGACCCACGGCCCAAGAAGGCGGGGTAGATCGTATACGCGACGGCCAAGGCGGTCGCCGCGCCGACGGCCCCGGCAATCCCCAACTCTCTCAAGGGCTTGGCCTCAGCCAACAACAGGCTCAGAAAACCCAGGAGCGTCGTGGCCATGGACCAGAAAGAGGCCGTGAGCGTCAGCGACACGGTCCGGGCCGCTCGCTCATCCGGTGCCAGATCAAAGCCCCCGGCTCGCCGCCAGTTCGCCGTCAGAAAGACAATGTGCGAGAGCGTCAGCACGAAGACGATCGTGATGAGGTTGGCCGTGAGCAGGCCGATCTGGATGCCGATCGCCTGAGTGAGGAGTAGGGTGGCCGCACACGCGGTTATGCAGCTCGTCATTGCACCCGCGACGATCCCCAGGTTTCTATAGATCACCGCCGCAAGCAGACCGAACAGGAGAAGCGAAGCCAGGCTGAAGACCTGGAGATCCTGAAAGAGATTTCGCCGAATCTGCTCGACGATAACCGGCACTCCGGACATGACCACGTCCAAACCGGGCGCTTGGTGTTCCTCGACCACGGCCTCCAATAGAGGGAGAAGAAGTTTAGGGTCGGTCTCGTCCACACTGACTATGAGGTTGGTGGCCGCCTCGTCCGGCGTGAGAAGGATTCGGCTGAACATGGGACTCGGCTCGGCGTCATCGGTGGTGATCGAAAAGATGGTCGTCACCGCCTCCATCTCCAGGAAGGCCTCCGTGAGTTCACCGATGCGTTCACGGTAAACTTCGGGATCCCCCGCCGTGTCCTCAGCCCGCACCACAACCAGCTCCTCCCCCCCTCCCCCGTACCGCTGGTTCAACTCATTGGACACCTGGAGTTGCGGGTCGTCCGCCGAGAAGAAGAAGTCGCTTTCCACCTTCGGGGAGAGATCGACCCAGGCGCTTACCGCCCCGAGTCCTATAGCTGCCACGACCAGAGAGACCCAGTGGGCCTTCGGATGAGTCCACGCCCGACGGAACATCAGAGCCTCCTTGTGGTCGAAGATGCTGGAAAGACTCCAAGGAAAATTCGAAGGAAGGTCTCAAGATAGGAAAGGAAGCGGTCACATGAAATCCCTGCCCATCATTTTCGTCTTCTGTTTGATGTCCTCNNTCGCTCCCGGATCCGCAGGCGCCCAGGAAGCCGACGTGCGGGCCGCCGTCGAGGCAACGCTGGCCGCGTTGAACGCGCGCGACGTCCCCACCTACGCCAGCTTCTATCATGAGGACACTCGNGGGTTCTTCGTCGACCGCTCCAATATGATCGANGGGTTCAGTNCGTTGGCCGTTCGGGCCGCGTTCTTGACNGGTCTCCGATTGGACGTCGTCATGAGTGATCTGAACGTGAAGGTCTACGGTGACGCCGCCGTGGCGGGTGCAGTTTTCCAAGGATCCGTCACGTTGCCTGGAGGGGCAGTAGCGACGGGCACCTGGCGATACTCGGAGACGCGNGTGCTGGAGGACGGAACGTGGAAAGTCGTCCAATATCACGTGTCCCAGGCGCCTTGAGNGGCTAGCCGAACGCCGGAATGTCGAGCGTCGGGATGGTGCGCATCCCGATGTAACGGTGTATACTGCCCGAACACNGTTNCAGTCTTACCAAGAAAAGGAGGATTCGAATGCNGCCATCCACGATGGCGTTCGTATTCGCCCTGTCCCTCGGCTTGGCTGTTTTCGTTCAGCCAGCCGCTGCTCAGGCCGGCGCATCCGACATAATCGCGGTCGGAGCCATGGCGCCGGACATCACNGTCACAGGCGCTACACGCTACGGAGTCCTCCAGGACCCGGTCCGCTTGTCGGATTTACGGGGAGAGGTGGTGGTAATTGCGTTCTTCTTCAGAGCGCGAACGCCTGGCTGAACAATTCAAATGGAAGCGTACCGTGATCAGTACGCAAGCGTATTTAGAAANGGGCGTGGCGTAACCATTCTCGCCATAAGCAACGACTCTCCGGAGGCGTTGGCGTCATGGGCGGCGGACGATGATTTNCCGGTGCTGTTCGGGAGCGACCCCGAGGGTAGCGCCGCGCAGGCCTTCGGCGTCGGAGCAAGAGGCAACGGCATGGCTTCCAGTCGGGCTGTGGTGATTGTCGATCCGGAAGGGCGTGTCTCGTTTGCCACGCCGCAGTTCCGCGAAGTCGATCCGACCTCCTACGAAGAGTTGGCCGCCGAGGTGGCCAAGGTCGCGATGCCGATAGAGGCGGACAACGACGACTAGTAGTTAGAGTCTCGTACGAAAAACGAATCGCNTAAGAAAAAGNAGGGCCCGGCCAGATTCGGCCGGGCCCTNCTTTNTTNTCTGTGACCTACTGGNGTNNCTAGAGCCCCGTCAGCACTGCNNCCTCNATGTCTTGACCGGATCCCGACCCGGTGTACGTGACCCTNCCTTCCGCGTCCAAGACCACGATGTAGGANGTCCCGGGGGCCGCGAAGGCCCGCACCGCNTGGCCCCTACCGTCCCAAAGTGTAGGGAACTCCGCCGGCGTATCTTCCAAGTGCCGCCGAACCGATCGCTGGGATTGGGCGACGCCGACGGCGATGGCAACAAACCCGACNCTGTCTCCGTACCGGGCGTGCACTTCCACCATCTGCGGATGCAGAGCTTCACAGAGCTCGCACCAGATCGCCCAGAATTCGACGAGTGCCGGCCGACCTCCAACATAGTCGNCGAGGTTCACCTCGTTGCCGTCCAGGTCCTCGATTTCCAACGGGCTGCCATCAGCGTTCACCAATGCGGGCNGCTCGCCCAACGGCATCCCAATGCCGTTCTGCGCGACCGCGGCAGTGGGAGAGAGCACGCCGAAAGAGAGGGCGACAACCAAGGGAACGTAGGCACCCAAGAATCGGGGGGCTNCGCTCACGAGATGCCGGNCGCCCTNTTGTCGGCGCGAGCTTCGGATTCGATCGTCGGTTTTCACCATACCATCCCCACCTGAACGAAGTAGTATTGAGCCATCACCATCATAATCACTCCGGCGCCCTTTTTGATCCACACCATCCATGGGCCTGAGGCGGGCAGCGCCGTCCCAAAGCCGGAAAANAGGCCAACAGCAACCAATAGTGCGGTCATGCCGAAGGAGAAAACGAATAAGTAAAGGAAGCCCATCGCGCCAGACTGGGTTGCCGCCACCCACGTGAGTACCACAAAGAACGCGGGAGCACCGCAGGGAGCCGCAACGATGCCGGACGCCGCTCCGGCGAGGAACACCGACGGGTACGACCCACCTTTCCTGCTCGCGGCCCACTGCAGAAGCCGTTGGGGCACGGGCACCGGAATGACGTCGAACATGGCCAGACCGAAAATCAANAGCAGNTTTCCGATCGCCAGTCGGACCCAGGGATTGGCGCTCACCGTACCGAACAGAGTCCCGGTCATGCCCGCCAGGAGCCCGAGCATGGCATAGAGCAACGCCAGCCCGAGNGCGTACGTAAACGTCAGGCTGATCACCCTCGAGCGGGAAGCATTCGGACCCGCCGTTGCCGCNAGCACCGATGCCGTGATCGGNATCATGGGATAGACGCACGGTGTCAGACTCGTCACCAGTCCCGCCCCGAAGAGGGTGACGAGAGCGANTAGTGGGCTTGCGNCGAGGGCCTCGGAGAGGCCCACGCCGTCGAACATCTCCATCAACTGACNGAGCATGGCNGCATTCTAATGGACAGATATGGAACTTCATAGTTCGCGGGAACGTATCCGACCGCCCNGGGCNTTGCCGACGTCACCNNGCACCGGGCACGTTCCTGCNAGGAATACNTANCGTCAGTATCTGGTGCCCGGCAGACGCCCGGGAGGTTCTCCGGGGATTTCATTGATCCCGTGTGGGGAAGAGCATTATCGNGGATTCATGGCGGANGCCGAAAGNGCGACCTCCCAATTTGCACCGCCGCAGAGTTNGATCAAAAGGATTTGAAGCATCAGAAATCCGTNCNATACCCTCTCGAAGTNCGTGGTAGGCATCACTTTGTCTTTCCCGTTGCTGAACTGTGGCGACGGGGGCACAGATCCGTCCNAGCTGATCGNCGACACCNATTTCTCGATCGAGCTCNCGTTCATCAACCACGGCACGCCNAGCCAGGACTCCGCGCTCATCGCCGCCGCCGATCGCTGGATGAGTATCGTTCAGGGCGACCTGGGCGACGTCGATTTCTCATCCACCCCGGTCGCGGCCAATACTTGTGGTGAGGGTGTGCAGAATCCAGAGGTTTCCGGAACGGTTGACGATCTCAGGATCTTCATCGATATCAGGCCACTAGACGGTCCTGCTGGAACCCTCGGACAAGCCGGATTCTGCCAGATGCGAACCAGTTCTCATTTGCCCGTGCTCGGCTTCATGTCGTTCGATTCCGACGATTTGGGTCCAATAGAGCAGAGCGGCGATTTCGGGGCCCTCGCACTCCACGAGATGGGGCACGTGCTCGGAGTCGGAACTCTGTGGCCCGACTCGGACACCCTTCTGGTGAACCCCTCGCTGCCGTCCAGCCCCAGTGCCGACACCCACTTCAGGGGGGCGGCCGCGATCGCCGCATTCAACGCGGCTGGGGGCACGGCGTACACAGGAGGTGAAAAAGTTCCTGTCGAAAATCAGCTCGAGGAAGGCTCCGCCGACTCCCACTGGCGGGAATCGGTTCTCGAGAACGAGCTCATGACGCCCTTGCTCCAGAGCGGTATCGCCAATCCCCTGAGCGCGATCACGACAGAGTCCCTGGCCGACCTCGGGTACAGTGTGGACAGCTCCGGAGCAGACGCCTTCACCGGAACCTTTTCGGCACCGGCGCAGCTGACGGCTCCCGACAGAAGCAAGAACAGGAGCGGGAGCAGGAGAACGATCAGTCTCCAGAACGACACCTACCGGGGCCCCGTCGACGTGGTAGACCGCTCCGGGAGGGTGACCCGAACGATTGTCCGGCGGTGAGACGCGGAAACCCTTTTCGCACTGCCGTCGTCTAGGATGGTACGTAAACACGGGCATTCGCCCGGGAGGCGACCACCCGTGTGATGACAATTATCAAAAGGATCGTTCGAGTGGTCCTGGGCTGGATCCTCAAGAAGATTTAGAAGGCTGTGCCAATCAGCCGGCTCATTCCCCCACGAGATTGACGACCACCCGTCGACTTCTGGACCGCGTGTCTAGATCGACGAGGACCACTTGCTGCCAGGTTCCGAGTGGAAGAGCTCCATCCACGATCGGGAGAGCGAGCGAGGGGCCGATCAGAGCAGCACGGACATGGCTGTGCCCGTTGTCGTCGTGCCACATCTTCTCATGCTCGTAGGCTCCCGCCCGAGGAGCGATGCGCTCCAGGGCAGCCGCGACATCGTGACCCACCAGGCCCGGTTCGAACTCCAGTGTGGTGAGCGCCGCTGTCGATCCGACGACCATGGCCGTGAGTTGTCCTACGCCAATCCCGCTCTCATGCACCAACGACTGCAACTCGGCCGTTAGATCCAAGATGTGATCGTCGCCTTCGGTACGGCGTTCCAGCGTATGCGTGAGGACGGTCACCCGCCGTACTCCTTCAACAGCCTTCTAACCGGCCTCCGCCTGATACCCTGCGTCCTCGACGGCCCCGAACAGATCCGCATCGTTGACTTGATCCGACAGTGTGACCTCAGCCTCGTGGTTCTCCAGCGAGACGTCCGCTTGGGATACGCCCGCTATACCCTCCAAGGCGGACTTCACGTGGCTAACACAGTGCCCGCAGGACATTCCTGATATTTTCAGCTTCATGTTCATGGCTCCTCGCTCCGCGTCGTTTTCCCGTCCGACGGTGACGGCTAAAGTAGTACTCTCGGAGACGGATACCCAACCCTCGCCAATGAATTCCCTCCTCCTCTCGTCCTTGCGGCTGGTGGTGGGCTCTGTCTCCTGGTGGGCGGATGGTAGTTGACGGTGACCACCGGAGGAGCGAAAGGGTCGCACAGTGCGGCCCTTCGCCTTTTCGGACTCGTGTGCCTCGTCGTAGCGGGCCAGCAGTACTCAGCATTAGGCGTTCATAGGATGGAAATCGCCGGCCAGCCGGCTCAGCCGTATCAGGTCTTGGCGTTCGACCGAGGGGGACGGACGACGGTCTACGCCAACCGATAGCCACACGAAGAAGGCCGGCAGCCACCCAAGGCCGTTGGCCTTCTAGTCGGTCGGATCGTTCGCCGGTGATAGGCGTACGGCCAGCCATTCCGTGCCCACGATGGTGATCGCCGCGGCCACCAGGCCATAGACGACTCCGAGGAGCACGTCGATCAGGTAGTGGTGGTTCAGGTAGACTGCCGCGAAACCGACCAGGCCGGCGAACACAACCGTGAACTTACGGAGCCTTTTTAGCCTCACCGCGAAAACGACGGACAACACCGGGTAGGAAACGTGCAGGGAGGGGATGGCGCCGAACGGGTTGGACCCCGCACCGTACCATCCGGTGAAAAAACTGGTCCCGAACAGTGCGTCGAAACGGACCGTCCGAGCCGGGTTCATCGGTACGTCGAGAACGGTCGCATCGAGCCCGTACATGTCCACGTACCAAGGAGGAGCCACCGGGTAGAAGAACCACGTGATAAAACCCAGAACGTTGACGACAAAGAAGGACCATACGACCGCACGCGCCGACCACAGCCTGTGGGAAGGCGTCATTTCGGAGTTGGTGTCGAAGTGGATTCGGCGAGTGAAGTATACCGCCAGCAGTATGAAGACCCCGATAAACGTCAGATAGACCCCTCCCGCGATGAAGTCGAAGACAGCGTGGAGGTGCAGACCGAACCACTCGTTCAACGTCAGGGTGCCGTTTGGCGAGGGGACCCCGAACAAGAGCTTCTCGAACTCGTACGGCCCTGCAACGTACAGAACGCGCTCGCCCCAATAGCGCTGGCTGTCGTAAAGGGCCGCCGTGAGGACCATGGGCAAGAAGAAGTCCAGCGGCCGAACTCCCAGAGGCAGGAAAGGCTGCTTGATCTGACTGAGGAGGAGAACCGCGCCGCCATATATCACGTGGTTAACAGTAATCTCACCGGCGACGGCGGCGAGAAGGCCCCAATAGAGGCCCACTGCCAGCACNGGGAGGGCCCAGGAGGTTCGTCTTCCGAGCTTCAAGCGATGCAAGTCCTNGAAGAGATGATCGGCAAGGGGGGGGCGCGTCGCGGATGCCAGGAATACTCACCTCTGTCATGCTGGCTAACAAGAGANCGGTTCCGAATGGAGCANCCGGTCTGATGGAGNATCTGACGGCGCACTTAGGTTGACGATGCCTGCGCTATTGGGCAGCGTTGCGGGCAGGTCGCGAATAAGAATTCGTAACTACCGGCGGTTTGACCAATGGAAACGCAAGTCACCACATTTTACCTGGAGCTCCGCAGCCTCGAGGAGTTCACGCCGTCTGCGGCCGAAGTGCCGGATCTCGAGATCCGTGAAGCCAGAATCGCCTGTCCCGAATTAGGGAGATTCCTCTACACGGCGGTGGGACGTGCTTGGCGCTGGAGCGACCGGCTGAACTGGGCATATTCGACGTGGTTGGCTCACCTCGAACGACCGCAGGTCGAGGTTTGGATCGCCTATCTGGACGGAGTGATCGCGGGCTACGTCGAGTTCGAGTACCAGCCTGAAGAATCCGTTGAGATCGCCTGCTTTGGATTGCTCCGCCAATTCATGGGAAAGGGGATCGGCGGGCTTCTCTTGTCAGATACGGTGGAGCGGGCATTTCACAACGGAGCCAAGCGGGTCTGGCTTCACACCTGCTCGCTCGACAGTCCCCAGGCGATGAAGAACTACCGGGCTCGGGGCTTCGTACCCTTCGACGAAGCGACCACTCTCGTGGAGGTACCGCCCGCACCAGCTGACGCGGAAGGCTGGTAGGAGCGAGGCCTGTCAGTCTACTTGTAGGACGCCCGCAGGTCGCTAGAGGTTGCACTAGAGCCCAAATTACAGGTCGCACCCGATTCCCTGCATCATGGTACGAGAATAGGCCGCCCGAGGATTCACGGATGGGCGAAAACAGGACCTCGGTCCACCGGAATCGACGCGGTCTACGCTCGAGTTTCGAGGACGAGCCCGATGGACTCCAACAGGCCTCGCGAGAATCATTCTCGATTGGGCTCGCCTTCTGGCACATCGTCGCTTATTATGTGTCGCTGGGCGGACAAGGCCGCCCGTCAGGTTTTCCTGGGATTGACACGAAGGAGGTAAGGCTCCATGAGCGAAGTCGAGATCATCGGCACTCCGGAGCGTACGGTTACGCGAAGAAAGTTCATCATGGGGGTCATCGCGACAGGTGCAGCGACCTCTTCGGCGAGCTACCTCTTCAAAGGACCGCAGCCCCTACTCGGGGCACTCATGGCACAGGGGTCGGTCGAACGACTGATCACACTGAACGTCAACGGCCAACAGCGGCGCGTGGACGTAATGAGCCAAGAGACGCTCGCCTTCACGTTACGCTATAAGCTGGGGCTTACCGGAACCAAGCTCGGCTGCGACCGTGCGGAGTGTGGTGCTTGCACCGTACTCATCAACGGGGTCAACAGCTACGCCTGCTCCGTGCTTACGCACAGCGTGCGCACGAGTGACATCGTGACCATCGAGGGCCTCGAGGCTGAGGACGGCACGTTGCATCCGGTGCAGCAAGCAGTCTGGGACGAGGGTGGCTTCCAGTGCGCGTTCTGTGCTCCGGGCTTCATCATGAGCATGGTGGCGATGGTCGAGGAAAACCCCAACCCGACTCGTGCAGAGTGCGCTCAGGCGCTTTCCGGCAACCTGTGCCGGTGCGCCGACTACGACAAGATTCTGACTTCCGCCATGCGTGCCGCCGAGTACTCGCGGCAGCAAGCATAAGGGGGCGAAGATGGCTGAAAAACTGATTGGAACGGATATCACTCCTCCCGATCTTCATGCGAAGATCACGGGACGAGCGAAATACTCGGAGGACTTCAAGGCGGACGGAATGGTGTTCGCCAAGTTGCTGTCGAGCCCCATGCCGCATTGCCGCGTCACGCGCATCGATGCGAGCGCGGCCCTCGCTCTAGAGGGCGTGCACGGTATGCTCACGGCAGATGAGGTGCCTCAGTCCGCGACGGGCGAGCAGTGTCTCACGAACCACCCGCACTACGAGGGTGAAGCCATCCTCGCGATAGCGGCGGACACCGAGACCATCGCAGCCGACGCGATCGAGTTGGTCAGGATCGAGTTCGAGCCCCTTCCCTTCGCGTTGGATCCCTTGGACAGCCTGCGGCCCGGTAGCCCGGACGCGCGAGTGGAAGGAAACACGAGGATCGGACGA
>PCCM01000038.1 GCA_002731735.1 Gemmatimonadota bacterium
TGGCTCTCGAGGCGCTCGATTTCATCGAAGGTGTCGGCCACCATGATTCGTGCGGCCTCGGCGTTCGGATGAACGGCGGAAATGGTGACCAGCGTACCCATCTGGGTTCGGGTCTGACGCACCCGATGCAACCCCACATGCTCCAGTGCGGCCCGAAGCAGGCCCCCACCGAGTACTGCCGACACACCCACCGTTGCGGTAATCCGTAGAGCCTGGCGCCGGGGCAGGCTGCGATTGGATGTGTCTGACATAGCGCCCCCTACCGAGCCACGGTTTCTAACTGGACCAGTCGAGATCGAACGTCGTCCATGTCGTGTCGACACACACCCGCCTTCGTCAACAGCTTGGTCTCGCAGACGTTACAGCGGACGCACTCTTTGAAGTCGATCTCGGGTCCGCGGATCGCGCCAGTGGGACATGCGATTTCGCACACCTTGCAGGGTTCGCACTGCTCCACGCGCCGAATCCGGAAGATCGACAGGAGGGAAGCGACGCCCAACGCTGCACCCAGAGGGCAGGCGTACCGGCAGTAGAAGCGCGGCACCACGGCCGACGCCACCAGAAACCCACCCGCGATACTCAACAAGAGAGGCGACGTACTCAGGTAGAAGACCGTCCCGAAGGGCTCGAAATATTGGTAGACCGCGATCTGGGCCGGCAACGCGGCGAGGCCTACGATCAGAAGTAAAATTCCGTACTTGAGGTAGATAGCTCGGTCATGGATTCGCTGGGGAAGGGCCCGCTGAAAACGGCGAGGCACAATCCGTGTGATGAAGTCCTGTAAGGCTCCGAACGGACAGAGAAATCCGCAGAACACCCGTCCCCAAAGAAGGGTCGTGACCACGGTGAACGCGATCATGATCAGCACCGCCATATCCCGGAGATAGACGCCCGGACCCACGATAATTCCACTGGTGATGTGCGAGACCGAGAGGAAACCGCCGTCGATGAATCCCAGATAGACGAACGTCGCACCCAGAGTGACGGCCCCTACTCGCCCACTCTTCGAGAAGAAGGCGTATAGAACGAGGCCCAAGAGGAGAATGAGGCGAACCACAGGAGCCCACCGGGTCTCGAGCAACAACTGAGAGAGAGCCGTTTCGTCCTCGAAATCCTCGAAGCTCGAAAAGTCCAATCCGGGGATACTCTGGGCCCCGGTCGATGCGTCATCGGCCGCTGGCACGTCGGAGGGCGCCACCGACAAATCGAGGACTCCCTCCGGGACGGTCAGCTCAAGGGGCGCGGCAGACCCATCGGTTGGCGCACCTGCCACTGGCTCCGTAGTGACCACCCCAGGAGCCCCTATCCCATCCGCCGATTCCGCCGAGGCCGGATCAGTCGTGGTGGCCGGTACCGGGACGGCGGCTGTTCCGCCTGCAGAGACGTCGACCGATCCGTCTGTGGATACGGGGTTCGATCCGTTCGCGGAGACCGCCGGCCCGACGGCGGTTGACTCCTCCACGCCCGAGTCCGCAGCTCCCGTTTCCGCGTCGGCCAATTCCCGCGCGGCGGCGGCGCGTTCGCGGACAGCCGCCAGCACCTCTTCCGGAACCCTGTATTCCATGATGGACTCAGGGTTCGTCCCGTCGTCGTAGACAACCGTGAAGGGCTCGTCGAGAACGACCGTGCTGTCCATCCGCATGATCAGCGTATACTGGACCTGGTCGGCTGCCTTGCCCTCATACGGGGTTCCCAAGAAGGTGACCCGCCTGCTCGGAACCGGATGAGTCTCCCCGCCTTGGCGGACGGCGAATCCGTTGCTGCGGAATCCCGCAACGGCGCTACCGTCGATGCCGACGAGCATCGCGTGATCGTCGCCCTCCAAACCGTCCACCCGCTCGCTTATGTCCTGATACCTGACCAGGCCCATCAGAAGGCCTCCGAGCGCTTCGTCCCCCATATACGCGAACGAGAGATCCAAGCCCGCCCCATATCTCTCGATCGCCATCATTTGGATGTAGCCGGTCGAAATCATCTCCAACCAGGTGAGGTCCTCGAGCGCCCCAGCCGACGCTGATGCGGTCGACTCTCCGGGTTGCAGGTAGGAGAGAGCCACTCGCCTGGCCGAATTACGGATGCCGCGGAACATCGCTGTGGCCGATATCGAGGCGCCGCTGATACCGTCCAGGTCCCTACGCACCTGGAACCGCTCGCCGATGTGCTTGCCGACGAGCTGCTCCGTGAGGCGGCCGCGCCTCAGAAAATCCCCACGGGAGCTACTGAGAGACTCGCGGTAGTTGACGATGGTTGCGCCCGTGAGATGTCCCGTCAGATCCATCCCGACCAACACGTCGATCGGGCCGCTGTAGCCGTACTGGATGGGCGGCACATTTGCGGTCAGGTACACGTAACCGATCACACCCGGCGATCCGTCCGCACCGGTCCCGTACGCGGTGTACACAGGTGGAAGGCCGGCCTTCGTGGAGAAGCTGTCAGCCAGAGGCATCACCGACTGTATCATCTCGGCGTCGACCGGTAGGCGATACTGGGCGGAGGCAGACGAAGGGGATCCCAAGAGAAGAGATGCCAGCGCCCACAGACACACCCACAGGACCGCACGTGAAATTCTCATTTCACGGCCCCAATCCCGTATTGTCCTTATGTGATCCATCATCCTCCCGTGGGTGGCTTCACCGAGATTGTCCCGGGCGGAATGACTTCTAGGTCTCTATCAATGGGTAGTCAAGCCAGGCCCAGGGCGAGCACCGTGTGGGGCTTGCTACCGGGCTGGACGAGTGGAACAACGGGACGGCCAACATCCAGCTGGTGGTCGGAGTCAGTTGGGTATTCGGAATCGGGGGGCTCGTTCGAGTGCCGGAGTACCCTGATCCGAGGATCCGGTAGCACTCAGTAGCGCAGTAAGTACTGAAGCTTCACGAACATCGCGCGATTCGTACGCTGCAGATTCCCCCTGAAGAAGAGTTGCTCGTTGATTCCGTTGCCTTGCAGATCTCCTTGGATTAGGTCGGCCTGCTGGTAGTGGTCGTCGTAGCCGAGGAAGAAAACGGTGCCCGCATCAACTCGATACGTGGCGAGCAGGTTGAAGTCGAGCTTCTTATACAGCGAGTCGAACTCGCTGATGTTTCGGAAGCCCAACTTCTCGGTGAGTTGATACGTGGTGGTGGCACGCAGGATCTTGACGTCGAATACCTCGACGCCGCCGACCTTCAGTTGGGTGGTGCTCAGGCTTAGTCGTGCAGAAAGACTCGACGTGGGGCGTAGCGAGGCGTTGGCGCTCCATGCAATCTGGTGGCCGAGGACCGGATCGGTGTTGTAGAGAATCTGGTCTCCCACCCGGACGCTCGCGCCGAACGAAAATGCACGGTTGGCGTTCACATTCCCCCGAACGGAGAATCCAGTCTTCTCGAATTGTGTCCCGAGGAACCGCTCCATGCTTCGATTCACATCCGTGCCGAAACTGATGTTGCCGGCAAGAGAGAAATTCAGACCGGCACGGAGACTTCGGTCCTGGAGCAATCCGTCGAAATCCCAATTCCGGCTGACGGTCACTGACGGGCCCCAATTGATTACCCGGGCCTCCGGCCAAAATAGGTATGAAACGTTGCCCATTACTTGCCGCTCGTCCGTTCGGCGTACGAACCCGACGTCGGTGCCAAAGTCCGGGGAGATCTGATAGGAAAAGAGGAACAAGCTCAGGCTCCGCCCGGTATGGCGGATGGCGGCGTCAAACATGCGACCCGTACGCTCGACCCCACCCGGTTCCTGCCGCCAAGTCTGAATGGCGTGACCCGTAACCGCCGTGGTGGCGCTCAGCCGGAAGTTGCCATCGACCCCGGCCAATCGACTGTGACCGTCCAAGAACTCCCGATCCGTGAAAATGGCGCCGATGTTGGATTCGGTGTACAGGTCGTACCGCGTGCGACCGATGAACGTCTTGGCGTTCTGATCGAACGCCCGGTCGAGCTCGTCCTCCACCCTCCCGGGGGCGCGGTCGTTGGCCGCCAGCACACCGATCGAGAGGCCACCCGTTTTGCCGGTCAGCTTGGCGCCGAAGTCCGGATCGACCAGGGTACGGGTGTGGACCAGTGTCACAATGGGCGTGAAGTTGAAAATCTCCGCCCCCTCCACAAAAAAGGGCCGGAGCTCGGGGTAGAATATGGGAAAGCGTTGGTTCACCTCGATCTGTGTTCGGTCCGACTCGATCTGTGAGAAGTCGGGATTCACGGTGAAATCGGCGGTCAGATTAGATGTGATGCCGTATTTGACATTCAGCCCCGCGTCGGGATCGGTGTCCTGGTGGACGAACCCGGGAACGGTCGGATCGATCGCTCCGTACCGGATGGCCGTGAAGGTCGGCAGAACCTCGAGGTTCCGGCTGGTGGACAGGTTGACCATACCGTCCAGCACGCCCATCTGCGCAAAGAAGCTCGACTCGTCGCGAGACATCGGCGCCCAGACCTGGTTCTCCTCATCCTTACCCTTGACTTCGCGAACGATCTGGAACCCCCACCGGTGCGCTTCGTCCCGGGCCCGGCTGGGGTACCTCAGGCTCTTGAAGGGGATCGCCATCTCTGCCGTGTATCCGTCCTCCACAATCTGTCCACCGGTCTCGAACAGCGCGTTCCATGAGCGATCCGCAAACGGAATACGGCCGGAACCGCCACCGAAACCGCCACCGGAACGCCCACCACCACCGCGCCCGAAGCGCCCACCTCCACCGCTAGGACCCCCGCTGATGATGCCGTCACCCTGAACCCCGTACGCGTTGACGTCGAAGTCGTACCCGTTTTGCTGGTCCATGAACGTGTCGAAGTAGACCGTCATGAGATCGTCCATCATCGCTCGGTCGCGGTCCACCCGGTTCGCGCGCATGATGGACGGGTCTTCGTAATGTGCGTAGAACCCGAAGTAGAGATTTTCCGCGTCGTAGGCGACGTAGACTTCGGTCGCCTCGGTCGCGGGCGCACCGTCGAGTGGAGACGCCTGCACGAATTCGGTGAGCACCGCTGCGGTCTTCCACACTTCGTCGTCGAGGCGGCCGTCGATTTCCGGAGGTGTGTCGGTACGGGTTGGACGCACCGTCGGACGGTCGGGAACCAAACCGGCGTTATCCACGACCGTATCTATAACGGACGTGGGCTCGCCCCGGCCTTGGGCCTGGCCTGCCACTTGGCCGGGTATGAGAAGCAGGGCCTGCCCCAGGACCAAAGCCACTCCCAAAGTCAGACCGAGCCCCTTCTCCCGGGCGTTCGGCCCGGGTCGGTTATGTATGGACATACAGAAGCTCAACACGTCCTCGTATCAAATCGAAATAAGGTTGAATAGCGGAGGACGGAGGAGATCCGTCCCGAAAGACTCACCCGCCGCAGACGGCAAAGGTAACACGGACACCACATACGGCACACGGGTCCAGCCGGCCGCGGAAGTTGGGAGCATTGAGCAGAAGCCGAGGGGGGTCTCGCCCCCTCGGCTTCTCGGCCCTGCTGTCTCAATCAGGCGAATCGTACCGCCCGTTGGGTGTCCCTACATTTTCAGGTGGCTCTGAGCCGTTTTGGCGGACTCCGTCGCGACTTCAGCGTGGCCCATTCCACCATGAAGGATGGCGGACTCCAAGGCCTCGATGGCCATGACGATGTGGGGGCTATCCGAGATCTCAGCGGCAGCCCGGGCATGGGTCAACGCAACCTCTGCATGCGTAACCAAAACCGGGGCATGGCCCATGTCACCGTGGGTGACCGCCTGCATGTTATGGTCCATGACCTGGTGGACGTGGACGGCGACCTGAAGGCTCGTCAGACCCGTGTTGGCCATTCCGGTGGCAACCGGGGCGTGATCCATATTTCCGTGTGTAACGGCGTCCGTGAGGCTCGCGATAGCGGCCACGGTGTGGGGGTTGTCAGCCGGGGCCATATTGGCGTGAGTCAGGGCCTGGTTCGCGTGCTCCACCAGTACTGAAGCATGACCCATTCCGCCGTGGGCGGCGGCCTGCTGCGCATGCACGACAGCTTGCGCGAGGTGTGCGTCCTGCGCCAAACCGGGCTGGACTGTGAGCAGGAGTAGTGCGGCTCCGGCCGTAAGGCCGACTTTCAGAGTACGGTACATGACGGGTTCCTCTTTCACAGGGCAAATTTCAGCGTCCGGAGAACGTACAGTTAGCAAGGGCGATGGGCTAGGGGTACTGGGGCCGCCTTGGACCTAGCGACCCCAGTACCTCCCGACGGCTACATGCCCGCGAAAACCGAGGCCATCTCCGTCTCACCACAAGCCCGGACGACCTCCCGGACATAACCACCGGTCTCTCTGATCATCTCGTGGCCCGCGTTCGCCTCCTCACACGCCTCCTCCTCCACGAAACACTCCCACCATCGGTCGGACGCCCTCGCGCCCTCGGAGACCTGAATGCAGATCGCCGAGGCAGGGACCTCCATACAGCTTGCGAATTCTTCGGCGTCACCGCGGGCCGAGGCCCGCGCCGTACAGTCCGACTCCTCGAGATAGCTGTCTTCGGTCAAGTGCAGTTGCGAGCCTTCCGACATCATGATGAAGCCCATCCCCAAGGGGGCAGTCGTGGGGGCGGCCGCCGGTGCAGCCGGCGCGGCAGCCTCGGCCGGCGCACTCGAGGCCTCCCCGGAAGACTCGGAACCACCACATGCGGCGAGGCCAAGCACTGCACCGGTGAGAAGTGAGACGCCAAGACCAGGTCGTCTACCGGGTTTCGTTTCAACGATAGGCGGGTTCATCCTTCAGTTCCTCCATATAAAAGCAAGCTAAAAGCTCGTGGGTGGTCTGTGCAGCGGGTGATCTATTTTCGCGTCTATCGTTTACGCCGCAAAGGGGGAACCGGCAAGTGGATTGGGATTGAGGCAAAAGCGGGGCACGACCACATAGGCCGTACCCCGCCTTTTACTTACCTAACACCGGTCCCCGAACCTCGCCCTGCGGGACCGCGTGCCTGGGCTAGGGCGTCACGATGTAGGGCGTCATGAGGTGGGCCTCCGGGGTACCGGCAGCCATGATAAAAGCACCACCACCCCTGCCACTCTCGGGGAATCCGGAACTCGCCTCGGTTGCATTAGGCATGGCGATCGTGATATGGATGCGAGAATTCATCTGACTGTCGCCGGCCAGGGTGAGCCACGGCGACCCGAAAACGGACATGATTCGTGAGCCGTTCTCAGCGGCCGCGGCCACGAGCGCGCGGGTCCCGGCCGGGTCTCCACCCTCTGCCGCAAAGCGCCTGTTTTGTGCGACCCTGTCCAGGTTACCAAGCGCCGTGCATATGACGGAGAACGCCGCCTCGCCGGGATCTCCGGACCGGTCCCAGCAGACCAACTGGTTCGTGCCCTCTTTGAGCGTCCGGTAACTGTAGTCGGCGTTCCAGCTGATGACCGTAATGGCGTCACGGCCCCGTGCGGGCGCAGCCAACAGCGCACGCTCGATCGTCTGTGCTGCGCTCTGTGCGTCTACGCCGGCTGATACCGTCAGCACGCCGAGGACGGCGAGAATGATACGCTTCATGAGTGACCTCCATGGACCGATAGTTAGAGATCCCACTACAGCCTGGATGGTGTCGGAATCAAAGGGAACCGGACACCCATGCTACGCGCCCAGGCGGGGGTTGTCTACCAGCGCTCTCGGTGACTCGCGAACTTCGGCGACACCACGCTAGCTTAGGGCCGCCATGCGAGTCTCCCTTTTTGTCACCTGTCTCGGTGACCGTTTCTTTGCGGACGCGGCGGCCGACGCCGTTCGCCTCCTCCGCTCGTTGGACGTCGACGTCGACTTTCCCAAGAATCAGACGTGCTGCGGCCAACCGGCGTGGAACGCGGGCCACATCCCTCAGGCTCGTGAAATGGCTGCTCACACCGCCGCTGTCTTCGCCGACTCGGATTATGTGGTCCTCCCGTCCGGAAGCTGCGCAGCGATGCTGCGCTGCACATACCCCCGTCTGCTGGAGGCCCCCGTCGTGGCCGAACGCTCCTACGAACTGGCCGAGTTCCTCGTCGACGTGCTCGAGATCACCGAGCTCGGCAGCGGTCTGGAGGGACGTCGGCTAGCGTACCACCACGGTTGCCACGCTCTCCGGGAACTCGAGGTGGAGGAGCAGCCTGTACGGCTTCTCGAATCCGCCGGGGCCAAGATCGTCCCATGGGAGATGGATCAGGAGTGTTGTGGGTTCGGGGGACTCTTCGCCGTGAAGGCACCCGAAGTATCCATCGCCATGGCTGATCGGAAGCTGGATACACTTCCCGACGTGGAGACCGTCGTATCCGCCGATGGTGGGTGCCTGCTCCAACTGGAGGGTCGCGCACGACGCCGAGGCGTGCCGATTCCCTTCCGGCCGCTGGCCTCTCTACTGTGGGAGGCCCGCAGTGGACGTGCATAGCCGCGACTACCGCGCCCGCGCCCGCCAAATCATTGAGGAGACGCCAGAGGTCCGGGAGGCGGTCAACGCGGCGACCCAAACCTTCGTAGACAATCGACAGAAGGCGTTCGCCGACCTCGATGGGACCGCTTTGAGCCGATGGGCGGAGCGAGTCAAGAGTCACGCACTCAGCCACCTCGCGGACTATCTCGAAGAGGCGGAGGCACGCCTCGTCGAGCGCGGGGCCCACGTCCACTGGGCCGAAACCGCTTCGGACGTCCACCAAATCTTCGAGTGCATCGTGCGCGAACAAGGCGTCAAGAAAGCGGTGAAGGCCAAGAGCATGCTCAGCGAGGAGATCGGGCTCAACCCCTTCCTGGAATCCTGCGGCGTGGAGGTGTTCGAGACGGACCTCGGCGAATACATCATCCAACTCCTCGGCGAGCCACCGAGCCACATCGTCGGCCCCTCGATCCACAAGAGCCTGGACGACACGCGAGTGATTTTCCACGAGCGGCTGGGCACGCCGCGGGATGCGTCACCGGAACGCCTCGCCGAAGCCGCCCGAGACCTTCTGCGAGACGCTTTCCTCACCGCCGATCTCGGGATCAGTGGAGGCAATTTCCTGGTCGCCGAGACCGGCTCGATCGCTCTGATCGAGAACGAGGGCAACATCAGGCTGTCGACCTCGGTTCCGCGGATCCACATCGCGCTGGTCGGGATCGAGAAGGTGCTGCCCAAATGGGCCGACCTCCCGACCTTCCTCCAGGTCACGGCCAAGTCGGCGACCGGCCAGCCGGTGGGGTGCTTCGTTTCGATGATCCAGGGGCCCGGAGGCTCGCCTGGGGATGAGCCGGACGGGCCCGAAGAACTACACGTCGTATTGGTAGACAACGGACGCAGCCGATTGCTGGCGGACCCCGAGGCCTGGGAGGCACTGCGCTGCGTGCGTTGCGGGGCGTGTCTGAACATCTGCCCCGTGTATCGACAGACGGGTGGGCACGCATACGGTTACGTTTATTCTGGACCGATCGGCGGCATCCTGGGCCCCGGGCTGGTCGGCCTGGAAGAGACGCTACCCCTGCCCTTCGCTTCCTCCGCCTGCGGAGCCTGCGCGGATGTATGCCCGGTCCGGATCCCGATCCCGGATCTGCTTCATGTCTGGCGCCAACGGGCGGTCGAACGCGGGCTCACCAGCGATGTGGAGCGCTCAGTGCTGGGACTTCTGACATCCACCGCGACCCGACCCCGACTTTTCGGATGGGCCGAGAAGGCGGCCGGACTCCTTCCCGCACCCGTCCTGCGACACCTCCCGATGCTCCGTGAGTGGAGCGCTGGCCGTGAGCCCCCCCGACTGGAAGGACCAACCTTCCGTGAACTCTGGGACGAGGGCATTGAGTGAATGATGAGTATCCAATGAGTGAGCGATGAGTGACGAACGAGTGAGCAAACGTGCACGCGCGCGCATCCTGGGCCGGGTCCGGGAGGCGAACCAGGAACGGGAGCCTGTTGAGCACCCTGGTACGCTCCCGGACGCCCTCGAGCCTCCGGGGCCATTCGGTGACGCGGGCCGGTCCGATCCGGTCGGTGCCTTTGAGGATCGCCTTCGCGCCGCGGGGGGTGAGGTTGTCCGGCTCGCCGACGAAGCGGCGGCCCGCAAGTGGCTCGAAGAGTTCGCCCGTGAGTTCGAAAGCGTGTCAGTCGGTGTGGGCGTGCCCGATACTCTTCAGCCGGCGCTCCCCAAAGCCCAACCTTCGGAAGCGGCGCTGGGGGTGTCGGTGGCGGTGGGAGCATCCGCTCAGACGGGTTCGCTCGTTCTTTCTTCCAAGGAAGGCCGCCGGTCCCAACTCCTCCCTCCGGTACACCTCATCTGGGTGCGAGCCGGGGACGTGCATACGACGTTGGGAGATGCGCTGCAGGCATGCCGTGAGGACCTTCCGGCAACCCTTGCTCTCCACTCCGGTCCGAGCAAGTCGGCCGACATCGGCCAGATTCTCGTGACCGGAGTCCACGGGCCGGGCCGGATCATCGCCGCCGTTCTGCTGGGACCGAGGCCCTAGCCGCCCTCCTCGACCTGCGTCGAGAACCACCACGTATTTCCACCGGGCCCTTTGACCCCGGAGCGGCGGTCAGCGTCTCCCTTCTGCACCGGTGCCTGGACCGAGTCGCCACCGTTCTCCAACGCCGTCGCGTAAGTGGCATCCACGTCCGGTTACGTAGACATGGAGATGACAAGGCGCCGCTTGCAGCTTCACAGGGCTTGGACCCATCTTGCCGGCCATGTCGAACCAACCCACCACGTGAAGGCTACCACACAGGGTTGCTACACCCAGCCGTCCACACCATCCCGATCTCTCCGCCTGGCTTCCCTGTATCTCGCTTTCGGCCTTACCCTCGGGTTGGGCGCCCCGGCCACCGCCCAAGTCATTTCGCCGATGCCCGTCCCGCCGGAGGTGGTTGCCCGGGACGATCAAGGCAGAACCACGATACGCGCCACTCGGCTGACCCAAGAGATTCGGTTGGACGGCCAACTCGACGAAGAAGTCTATCGAACCGTCCCGCCCATCACCGACTTCATCCAGCAACTTCCCGACGAGGGTGCTCTCGCTAGCGAGCGGACCGACACCTGGGTGTTCTTCGACGAGACCAGCCTCTATGTGACGGCACGCGCCTTCGATTCGGCGCCGGAAAGCGAATGGGTCGCGAACGAGATGCGTCACGACGTCGCCCAGCTTCGCCAGAACGATTCGTTCTCGCTCCTCCTGGACACGTTCCATGATCGCCGCAACGGAGTGGCGTTTCTGGTCACTCCGATCGGTGGGTTCTCGGACTTCGCGATTACCAACGAAGGAAGTGTGAACACCGATTGGAATACCGTATGGGACATGCGGACCGGCCGGTTCGAGGGCGGCTGGACCGTAGAGATCGAGATACCGTTCAAGTCTCTCCGGTATCAGCCGGGTGAGACCCAGGTGTGGGGAATTCAGTTGCGACGTATCGTTCGTCGCCGGAACGAAGCGGCCTACCTTACGGCCCTACCCATCTCGGCAGCCCGCGGAAACAGCGTGATCGCCGGACTCTGGCGCGTGTCCGAGGCCGCGACCCTCGTCGGACTCGAAGTGCCTCCGCTGAGCATAGAGGTAGCGATCAAGCCCTACGGGATCGTGGGGTTAAGGACCGACGTCGACGCCAGTCCGCCGATCCAAAACCACCCGGATGCCAACGCCGGATTCGACGTGAAGTACCGTGTCACCCAAAACCTGACTGCCGATTTCACCGTGAATACCGATTTCGCTCAAGTCGAAGTCGATGAGCGGCAGATCAACCTGACGCGGTTCAGTCTTTTCTTTCCCGAGAAGCGGGATTTTTTCCTCGAGGGGCGTGGAAACTTCGATTTCGCTCGGGGCAGTGGTGGGGGTGCGCCAACGGTTTTCTTCAGTCGCCGAATCGGTCTCCAAGCCGGACAGATCATTCCGATCAGGGCCGGAGGCCGCATGACCGGCAAGGTCGGAGCTTTCGACGTGGGTCTGCTCAACATCCAGACTGGCGACAAGCCGAGCGCGGGCGCAGTGCCCACCAACTTCACAGTCATCCGGGTAAGAAGGGATATTCTACGCCGGAGCACCATCGGTGGAATCTTCACGAACCGCTCGGCGTCGCTCTTCGGAAACGGGTCCAGTCAGGCCTATGGCGTCGACGGCAGACTCGCCTTCTATGACGACCTCATTATCACCGGCCACTTCGCGAACACGCAGACGCCCGCAAGGAACGGCCAGGACAACAGCTACCAGGGTCGCTTCGACTACGCGGGAGACCGCTATGGCCTGAGTTACGGCCACCTCGTCGTCGAGGACAGTTTCATCCCGGAGGTCGGTTTTGTCGCCCGCGACAACTTCCGCCGGAACTCGGCCACGGCACGGTTCAGTCCACGACCCGAGTCGATCGACCTCATTCGGCGCTTCGTGGTAAGCGGCCGGTTCGAGCACATCGTCNCCGCGGACCGAGGANAGCTCGAAACNCGTGAAGCCCAACTCCTACTCGAGTCCGAGTTCGAAAACAGCGACCAACTCAGTNTCTTCTTCAANGACCACTACGAACTGCTGACCAGGCCGTTCACCATCTCACCCGGAGTCACGATTCCGGTCGGTGGGTACGACTTCCGAAACTTCCGTGTGTCGTACCGATTCGGTGCCCAGCGGCCAGCCAGCGGCCAAATCACCTTTCGAACCGGGGGCTTCTGGAGCGGCGACAACACGGCGGTGTCGCTCAGCCGCGGTCGAATCGAAGTCACGCCCCAGTTCTCGCTTGAGCCGAGCGTTTCGTTGAACTGGCTGGACCTGCCAGAGGGCTCCTTTACGACCCAACTCGCCAGGACGCGCTTCACCTACACCTTCACGCCTCGCATGTTTTTCAGCGGGCTGATCCAGTACAGCTCCAGCGGGGATTCGTTCAGCACGAATCTCCGGTTTCGATGGGAGTACAGTCCCGGCAGTGAAATCTTCGTGGTCTTTTCCGAGGACCGGAACATGAATCCGCTGATCCCCAACCGTTTCACGGAGCTTCGCAACCGCGGGCTGGTCGTGAAGATCAATCGGCTGTTTCGGTTCTGAGGGACCGTCCAGGCGTTGCCGCTGATCGCGATCCGTTCCTACTCCACCCGGAACGCCATCATCGGATCGAGGCGAGGCGCGCAACACGGGTCAACCCGGTCGAGATCTTGAGCGGGTAGGGAGCGCCGCGGCCGAGAAATTAAATAGGCTCGTTCCTCGGCGGATGGTGTAGACATTTCGACGCCGACCCAGACCCAGGAGACCTACGGATCATCATGGAATTCATAAGCTGGTACCTCGATAGTGTCTCCGTCTTCTTTGATGGTGTCTCCGCGTTCTTTGTCAGCCTAGCCGGTGGCGGACTCTTCCAGCTGATCCTGCTCTTGTTTCTCATCTCCTGCATCCGCCGCCGACGGTGGGGATGGCGTCACCATGGCCATGGTCGTTGCCATTGCCATCACTGCCGGTGCTCGCACTGTGGGTGCAAATGTGGCCACTGTCCATGCGGGAAGGGTGATGACGGGGACAATGGAGGGGACGGGACGACGACGTAGTGGAGGCGGACGTAATCATCTAGTAGGGCCACCGGTTTCATCTTCTAGAAGTGCGACGGACGCGCGCCGCCAACTGGTCGGCGCCCTGTCTATTAAGCAGCCGTCGCTTTAGGCGTCCCTCGCCACCTCCCCCCCCAGAAGCGTGGTAAGTCAACGTCCCCTCCGGAGGCCATTCTGCCGGGCCCAAGGTCTTGCCGGATCACTAGCAGGCGCACATTGTCCAGAGGTCGAAGACGTCACCCGCCCGTGGAGCCCTACCTAAAGGGAAAAACTATGTCGATGAGTGCGAAAATGAGAAGCAGTCTGGCCGGTGCCGCTTCCCTCTTGTTCCTCGCGGGGGTGGCCTCTGCCCAAGACGTGACGTATGCCGAGCACGTCGCACCTATCCTGATGGAAAACTGCGTCACCTGCCATCGGCCGGGTGAGGTCGCACCCATGTCGTTGCTGACCTACGAGGACGCCAGCAGGTACGCCAGACAAATCGGCGTGCAGGTGAGTGAGCGGAGGATGCCTCCTTGGCATGCGGCACCGGACCTTCGGGATTACACGAATGACCGGAGCTTGGATGACGCGGAGATCGACGTGATTGAGCAGTGGGTCGCTACGGGTGTCAAACGGGGCGCCGACGCCCTGGCGCCGCCGATTCCCACTTTCAACGACAGCTGGCAGCTCGGCGAGCCCGATCTGGTGCTATCCTGGGACTCTCCCTATCAGGTCGCGGCCGAAGGTGATGATGAGTATCGGTGTTTCGTGCTCGACCCCAAGCTCGAGAGCGACCAGTGGGTCGACGTCGTCGAGGTAATCCCGGGCAATCGCACCGTGGACCACCACATCGTGATCTATATCGACCAGGGGGGTACGATCGCCCCGCGACGGGATGAGGCCGAACCCGGTGAGGGTTATACCTGTTTCGGCGGGCCCGGCTTCCAGGCTTACATGGTGCCGGGCTGGGGCCCCGGATATGTGGCAGCCGAGACGCCCGCGGGATCGGGTTATCTCCTGGAGGCCGGCGCGAAGATCGTGGTGCAGATGCACTATCACAAGAACGGCACGGCTCAAGAGGATCTGACGCGTGTGGGACTGCGATACGCCCGGCGACCCCCGCAGAGAGTGCTCTACAATGCCTATGCGCTGGGCGCGATGGGCTTCGGTCTGCGGATTCCGGCCGGAGAGTCGAACCACGTGGTCACAGGCCAGTATCCCATCAGCGAGGATATCACCATCCACTCGCTCGTAGCGCACATGCACTACCTCGGTAAGGCCATGGACATCTGGGCGACACTACCCGACGGCACACGCGTCGACCTGGTCACGGTGCCCCGCTTCGACTTCTACTGGCAGACCCAGTACGGGCTGGCCGAGCCTCAGCGTCTGCCCGCGGGCTCAGTGGTGCACATGGAGGCGACCTTCGACAATTCGCCCGAGAGTCCGTATCAACACTCGAATCCGCCTCGAGAAGTCACGTTCGGCGAAGCGACGACCGACGAGATGGCCGTGGCCGTGTTCTTCCATACCCGTGACGCGGAGAACCTCAGTGGCGGCTCTCCGTCGCGGTAACCAAGATCGGTGTAGAGACGCTTGCTCGGGAATACGCAAAACCGGAGAGCACTCATGAAACGCACGACGTCTGTTGCCCTCGGGCTCTTGGTCTGGCCCGCGCTTGCTTCGGCCCAGAACTTCGATGATGTCGAGATCCGGGCCATTCCGGTTACCGAAAACATCTACATGCTCACAGGGAGCGGTGGGAACATCGGCGTATCCATCGGTGATGATGGTACGATCATCGTCGACGACCAGTTCGCTCCCCTGACCGACACGATTGTCGCGGCCATAGCCCAGCTGACCGACAACCCGGTCAGCTTCGTGGTCAACTCGCACTTTCATTACGACCACACCGACGGGAACGAGAACTTCGGACGGGCCGGTGCGCTCATCGTGGCTCAGGACAACAGCCGGCAGCGGATGGCGACGGACCAAGTGTTGTCGGGGTCCAACCGACCCCAACCCGCGTACGAGGAAGTGGGACTGCCCAAGATCACGTTCATGGAGTCGATGCGGTTCTACTACAACGACAACACGATCGATATCATCCACACGGGCCCCGGGCACACGGACGGCGACGCACAGGTGTACTTCCGTGACTCCAATGTCATCCATACGGGTGACATGTTCGTCCGTTATGGACTTCCCTACATCGATCACGGCAACGGGGGGTCGCTGGATGGAATGATCGACGCGCTTTGGGCCATCGCAGGGCTGATCGACGACCAGACGATCATCATCCCCGGTCACGGTCAGCTCTCTAGGCGCACGGACCTCCTCGAGTTCAGAGCGATGCTCGCCACGATTCGGGACCGCATCAAATCAGGGATCGCTCGGGGACTCTCCGTCGAGCAAGTCATTGCCTCGAACCCCGCCCGAGGGTACGCCGAGCCTGGCGGCGGCACGCCTGGCTGGGTGACGACCGCCTACGAGTCGTACCGGTAGCGTCGTCGCTAGGGGCGTTCCACGGATCGTCGAGCCCCGATCAGTTCAACTGCTCGGGGAGCAGCGTCACCCTCACGCGGTTGTCCTGGTCGAAGTAACGGCGCGCCAACTCCTGGATGCGCGGCGGCGTCAGTGCATCGAGGTCCGCCCCGTACGTCGGTAGGGTCTCCAGGAGAACATCGCCTGACGGGTAGCGGCCGTCGCTCTGGTCGAGCAGATACCGGTAGCGTCCGTCGAGCACGCTGAGCCACCAGGAGTTCGACTCCTGATTCGTCTCCCACGCTCGCCGTTGAGCTTCGAGCACGTCGTTGACCTCGGCCTCGTCGGGAGGCGAGCTCTTGAGCCTGTCGATCTCTTCATACACCGCGGCGAGTAACTCGTCGGCCCGCTCCGGATCGGACCCGAAACTGATCGACAGGCGGTATTGCCCCGCCGGCCGCCAGGAAAATGACGACCCCACCGAAACACTATACGTGCCGCCAAGCTCTTCGCGTAGGACCTCACGCAGCCTCGTCTCCAGCACGGACGTCATTACCGCGATGCCGAGCCTCTGGCTCCGGTCGCCGTAGTCGATCGATCCGGTAAAGAACAGGCGGGTCTGAGACTGCGGCTCGAGGCCTTTGCGCACGATTTCTTCGATCACACCTCTCGGTGGACGTTCACCGAGATCACGCCAGGTCTCGACCCGATTCGTGGACGGCAATCCACCCAAGTAGCGCTCGACCAAGGGCCGCATCACGTCGAGGTCGATATTGCCGACGAAGATGAACGTGAAATCGCTCGCATCCTCGAATCGGTCCTGGTAGAACGCGAGAGACCCGCCGAGGTCCGTGTGATCCAGCGTCTCGACGGTCACAGGGCGCGACCGCAGGGCGTCCTGCGTCATGATCCGATTAATCGCGTCATTGAACGCGACGGCGGGGCTCGCATCACGGTTCTGCAGGCCGGCCCGGTTCCGCGTGTTGAACACCTCGAAGTACTCCGGATCGGCACGCGGCGCGGTGAATGTCATATAGATGAGCTGAAACATCGTCTCCAGGTCTTGAGGTGACCCGCTTCCCGTAACGCCTTCCTCGAATGAAGAAATGAACGGCCTCGCCGAGGCGACTTTACCCGTAAGTACCCTCCTCAGGTCAGTCGTGTTGAACGGGCCCAACCCCCCACCTTGGAGCAATACAGTCGCGGAGCTCGCCGGAATCCACTCCTCGTCGCTCGCCAAAGACGTGCCCCCCGGGCTGAACCCCTGGAACAGGACCTGATCCTCACGAAAATCCGTGGGCTTGAGCGCGACCCTGACTCCGTTGCCTAGCTCCCACTCCACGATGTCCTCGGCAAACTCCCGCGTGCCGACGACCGTCGACCCCTCGGGAATCTCAGCCAGGAGCGGTTGATCAATGACGGTTTCCTCGTAGGCGGTGATCTCCATATCCGCCACGCCAGTCAGCACGGCCAGGAGCGCCTCTTCGCTAGGCATGTCGAGGTCTTCCTTCTCGGGCCCAGTGACGACAACCACCCGGTTTTGCGGACGGATCCACTCACTCCCGATCTGGTTGACTTCCGTCAGCGTGATCTCCGGTATGAAACGCTTGTAAAGCTCGAACTCGTACTCGATTCCAGGGATAGGTTCGTCGTCCAGGAAGGCCCTGGAATACTCGGCCGCATAGCTGGCCGACCCCCGGTTCGCCCGGTCGGTGTATGCACGCTCGATACCCCTGAGTACGTCGATCTTCTGGCGCTCCAGTTCAGACGCGGTGAAGCCAAAGCGCGCAACCCGTTCCGCCTCGGTGAACACGACCTCGAGCCCCCGCTCGATCCCGTCTTCGGGTACGTTAGCGCTCAGAAGGTACGCACCTTTCGAGCGCACGAGGCTCCCTTTGCTGGAGCCGGCACCCAAAAAAGGTGGATTGGGGTTCCGGGCGATCTCGCTGAGCCGGAGGTTGAGCATGCCGTTGTACAGCCCCTCCACCAGTTGTTGGCGGTACCCACCGATCGTCTCCTGTTCGTCCAGTGCCAGCATGTGATACACGGCGACGCTGGTTGACGTGAGTTCTTCGTCGGTGGCGATCGTGAACAGGGTTTCATCATGGTCGGGGACCGAATACTCGATACGCTCACGCGGGTTCTCAGGAGCGGAGATGCCCTCGAAATGCTCGATGAGAAGGGCCTCCACCTCGGCCCTGTCGAAATCACCGACCGCGATAACCGCCATCAGGTCGGGCCGGTACCAATCCCGATAGAAGCGCCTGAGAGCCTCGTGTTCGAACGTCTCGAGACTCTCAACCGTTCCTATGGGGCTGCGCTCCGCGTAGCGCGAGTCCCTCAAGAGCACCGGAAACTGCTCGTCCTGAATTCTAGCGGCGGCGCCACGACGCAACCGCCACTCCTCGATGATCACCCCCCGTTCCTTGTCGATCTCCTCGGGGTCCAGGGTGAGTCCGTGGGCCCAGTCTTCCAGGATCTGAAAGGTGTTGGCCATCACCTCGGGTGAGTCGGTCGGGATCTGAAGCATGTACCTGGTCTCGTCGAAGCTGGTGCCGGCGTTCAGGTCCGCGCCCATCCGCATCCCGATCGACTCCATGAAATCGATCAGTTCCTGCTTCTCGAAGTTCTCGGTCCCGTTGAAGGCCATGTGCTCGAGAAAATGGGCGAGCCCAAGCTGATCTTCGTCCTCGACCACGGAACCCACCTTGACCACCAAGCTGAACTCAGCCCGGTTGGCCGGTTCGCTGTTTTCGCGGATGTAGTACTGGAGCCCGTTCTCGAGCTGCCCAACTATGACGCCAGGTCCCACGGGCATGGGATCACGCAGGGCGCCCGTGCGGGCATGCTCGAGAGCCGGGCTCTGCTGCGTTTGCGTGACCAGCCGCACGGCAGCGGCGGCCGGCTGGACCCCAATTGCCGTGGGGGTGACGACGGGCACTGCAGCGACCACCATGATCGCCAACATCGTGGTGAGGAATCCTGCGCGTGGTCGCATGGTGGTGCCTCCGATCCAAAGAAACTCAGGGGCGCAAGTTAGGGCCGGACGTGCTGAACGAGCTAGGGGTCCCCCGTGAGCCGCGAGACTACTTCCTCGATTACGGCGTCAGCCCGCTCCTCGATTTCGGCCGGAGTCCGATCCTGAATCGGGTGTGAAACGAAAACGGCCTCCAAGTCGGGGCGCCCCAGCCGGCTCGCCTGTACCCTTGCCGCAGTGCGGAACTCAGATGTGGCCAAGGGCACAGCGGGAATTCCTTCCGCTTCGAGTCGAACGCTGTCGTGCAAACTGCACGTTGTGCAGGAGCCTCAGTCGGCCAGGGCTTCGATCACCCCATCCACGAATGCGAGCCTCTCCAGCAGCGCTCCGGGAGCCGGCTTCGTGTAGGTCGGCTTGGTTTCACGCACGATGCGCGAAACACCGTACCGCTCCTTCAGGAGGTGCTCCAGCCGGTCCAGGAGCTCGCTCCCTCGGGGCTTGCTGATGTCGAGGAGCGCGAGTGTCTTGCCCTCCAGGCTGTCGAGCCGCGGTGCAGGCGACTGCTGGCCCGCGGAGCGTTCATCGAGCGGGTTCACCAACGTAGACATCGAATCTCCTTTCTGCGTGTTTCGCCTACCTACCACTTCACCGGGTATGTCACGATCTGAGATCCCTCAGCGCCCGTCAGCCATCCCCCCATGACCGCAGAAAACTTTCCGGCCGTCCCGCCTGCCACAATGATCCCAATCTGGGAGGGGTCCTTGAACTTCCGGTAGTGGGGCTCACCATCGATCAGAACCTCCTCGTAGGAATCACGGGCCTGCGTACCCTCCGTGCCCTCGTGGTCGAACGCCCGCAAGGGAACACCGGTGTTCTCGAAAAGGAAGTCGCGCACGTCACTCTTGGCGAATCCATCCGAACTCAGG
>PCCM01000039.1 GCA_002731735.1 Gemmatimonadota bacterium
CGCCACTGAAACGCCGTTCCCCGAAAAATATTTGGTAGCTCGGGCGGGTCCCTTTTGCCGACAGGTGAGACCCCAGTACCGGGGGGCACCCCTATTCCACCGTCGCTGACGCTGAATCACCATGGTGGGAAACCTACTGGGCCCCGGTCAGTTCGTCGAACACGTCTCGGAATCGCGAGGGCGCGAGCGGCCAGTCCAGATCGGCCGTGTCGACCCGAGAGCCGATGTCGTCTCGGGTCGCGCCCGCAGCGATTTCGGTGCGGACCCGATCGATCACAATTTCCATCTTGCCGCGAAAAATCCTGACGTCGTCCTTGGTCAGAAGCGGCCCGTGACCGGGGATCACGGTGTCGAAATCGAGAGCCAGCAGCCCAGTCAACGTGGCCGGCCACTCCAGCACGCTCCCACCGTTCCCGAAGTCCCAGAACGGCGACAGGGTGCTGCCGTCCAGACGTTGGCCGAAGACGATGAGATCGCCCGTGTGCACCGTCCTTAGATCGGGGAAATAGGCGACCGCATCCCCGTTGGTATGGCCCCGCCCGAAGTGAAACATCTGGACCTCCGCACCACCTAGGAACACGGCGGTTTCGTCTGCGAAAATGACACGCGGTGGGCCCGGCTGGTTGTTCCGGACGATGTTCGCGCGGGCGTTCTTGTGCGCGATCACCTCTGCCGTCGGTAAGAAGTCGGCATTACTTCCGGAATGATCGTCGTGGTGATGGGTGTTGAGCACGTACTTGATCGGCTGGTCGGTGATCTTGCGGACCTGCTCGGTGATGAAATCGAAGCTGTAGGGGAACTTATTGTCGACGATGATCACGCCGTCGTCCGTCACCCGGACCGCAACGTTGCCACCCGACTGCCCGCCGTCGAACCCGGGAATGACGTAGAGGCCATCCTTCACCCCCCGAATCTGCAGCCGCGCCTCCTGCTCGGGGGTGAACCTGGGGACTTGCTGGCCTGCGGCCATGGCCATGATGGAACCGAGGACGACGAGGGCCGTCAGCGAGCCGAGTGTCTTCAAGGTATGCATTGGATTCCTCCTAGTGGAAGCTCGCAAGGTAGACCTCCCCGCCGGAGGCCGTCCACCCTGGCGATTGTCACCCCCCCGCCTTCTATTGTCTCGACCTGCGAGGAGGTGGTTCGAGAAGCGTTGTCGTCGCTACATCGACCCCTGAACCGAAGCGTCCCGGGAGGTAATGTGAAAATCCGACAAACGATGGCGTGCGCGAGTGTGATCGCGGTCCTCTCGCTCTGTGTGCCAAGCACCCCCGTGCTAGCTCAGGACGACTACGTACGGATGAACCGTACCATCGAGTTGCTGGAAAATGGCTAACCCGCACTCGGGGTTCTATCCGCCGACTATTCGCTGGGCAACGCACGGACTCTGGCCGGTTCGAACCTCGACTTTATCATCATCGATATGGAGCACTTTCCGTTCGATGTAGAACGGCTCCAGATGTTTCTACTCGGGATGACGGACAAGCGGCGCATCCAGCAGAAGGGCAACCTCCAGATGAACGTGACCCCGTTCGTCCGGGTGCCTGCGACCGGCGCTGAGCAGGTTCTTTTTCAGGCCAAGCAAGTCCTCGACGTCGGTGTCTTCGGTGTGATGTATCCTTCGATCAGCACAGTGGAAGAGGCAGAGAATGCGGTGCGGGCCACTCGCTATCCGCAGACCACGGGGGCGCCCGACTTCGAGCCGGCAGGGCTACGCGGTCGTAACCCGGCCAACGCTACGTGGTTTTGGGGCGTCCGCGATTACATGCAACGTGCCGATGTCTGGCCACTCGACCCGCGGGGTGACCTCCTCGCCATCCTCCAGATCGAAACCGTGGAAGGTGTCGAGAATGTCGAGGAGATCGTGAAGGTCCCAGGGATCGGCGTGCTCTTCATAGGGCCGTCCGACCTCACCGCTTCCATGGGGTATCCCTCGGGATCGGAAGTCGAGGATGCGATCCAGCGAGTGCTGGCCGCTTGCCTCGCACAGGGTGTGCCTTGCGCCATCACGACAAGTGCTGGGTCCGTTGAGCGGAGGCTGAACGAAGGATTTCGATTCGTGACCGTCGGCTTCGACGGTGGAATCTCAGCCGGTGTAGCCACCGCGTTGGAGCGAGGTCGCGCAGCAGCCGGACGTTAAGTCGCGCGAGGGCGGAGCCAAGCCCCGCGACTCCTAGCCCGGAAGGCCCCCTCGAAGACGGCCAGGAGGATATCGCCCTCGCCCTTGTACCGGGCCGTACTGGTGAGGCGGGAAGCCTCCTGTCTCAGGTGTAAACCGTCCGCTCCAACCGGTGCAGCAGCCAGACTATCGCCACGCCCGGAACGATCGCCCCCGGCACCATCACCCACCACTCGGCTTGACCCTGTGTGGCGCCCCAGAACAGGCGCATGGGGTAGTAGAGTGGCCCGAGTACACTTCCGATCCACTCCCAAGGTGTAGGTACGAAGAAGAAAAGGGTGGGGACGAAACTCCAGATTTGCACGGGCTTCAACAGCGTCAGTGCCTGTACCTTCCTCGTCCACGTCACCGTGGAGATGTTCTAGGTCGTAACTCGAACAGCCAGAGATCTCCCGACGTGACCAACTCCAGCAGCGCGGCGGGGCTATTACCATACTTTCGGCTCCGTTCCGCCAACACACCCGACACGATCTCAGGTTCCTGGATCCTCACCAACTGGCGTTCGTAGAGTTTGCCGTCCACGCGCAGGATGGCCCGGCCATCCTCTTCGGCTTCTGTGGGCCAATGTTTCCAGAGTTTGCCCCGGATCGTGTTCATGTAGCGCGAAGGAATGAAGATCCGCCCTTCGTGCTCCATGACATAGGTGGTGCGTGAACGTGCCGGGTCCAGAAGCTGGAATTCGATCGTGGGATACTCTCGCAGGAAAGCCCAATCGGGCTCTTCGGACCCGCGCTGCCACTCACCCGTTTCAAATGGGCCGCCGGCAATGATCGCCAAGGGGCCATCGTGGAATCGAGTCGCCACAACAACGCCGACCACCACCAACACGAACGCCAGGATCAGACCCCCCAAACCGCCCAGAATTCGCCATTTCTTCCCAATGGTAATCCTCATACCAAATTTCCTCCCGCGCTCAGCCGCTCACGTGCAAGCAACTGGGACGAATACGAGCTCTAGACCCCCTGGTCTTTCCACTTACCGCGCTTGAACAACAGACCTGCTACGATCGCCTCGGACGAGAAGCCGAGCATCACCGCGATATGTACACCCCACGCTTTCAGACCGTGCCGCCATCGGGTTATTGCTTGCGTTTGTCACCAAGCGGGAGGAGATTGCTCGCTTCGCCAAAGTCATCGGGAAGAAGGCCGAGGAAGATGCCGTGATCTGGATTGGTCTGCGCTTCGGTTTCGGTGCTCCGAGTTCATAAAGAGGAAGAAATGAAATTCATGCTTAGACATGTGACTTTGAATACGCCGCTCGCGGCGCTGGTGATGTTGTATGCAACCGGGGCATGCGGACAGCAGCAGGTATCACTCGATGAGATCACACTTCCACCCGGTTTCAGCATCGAGATCTATGCTGAAGGCCTATCCAGTCCCCGAGCCATGACGCTCACACCGAACGGGACGTTGTTCGTGGGCACCCGCGGCGCGCGGGGTGCGTCAGAAGGCGGTCAGGTATACGCAATCCTGGATCGCGACAACGACCAAAAGGCGGACGAAGTCATCACGATTGACGCCGGGTTGAACACACCGAATGGTGTGGCATTCCGAGATGGATCGCTCTACGTGGCCGAGATCGACCGGATCCTTCGTTATGACAGGATCGAATCGCGTCTCGAAGATCCGCCCGAGCCTGTCGTGGTCAACGACACGTATCCCTCGGACCGGATGCACGGCTGGAAGTTCATCGCATTCGGCCCGGACGATAAGCTCTACGTGCCGGTCGGTGGCCCTTGCAACGTGTGTGATCGGGAAGACGAGGAGCCTCGGTACGCTTCGATCACTCGAATGAATCCGGACGGCGGTGATCTGGAAGTGTTCGCGAGCGGGATTCGCAACTCCGTCGGGTTCGACTGGCATCCGGTCACGAACGAGCTATGGTTTACAAGCAACGGGCGTGACGGGTTAGGCGACGAGACGCCACCTGACGTCCTCAACCGGGCGGATCGCCAAGGGCTGCACTTCGGCTTTCCGTTTTGTCATGCCGGAGATCTTCCGGATCCGCAGTTCGGGGACTCGAGACGTTGCAGCGAGTTCGCGCCTCCAGCGCTCGATCTCGGACCCCACGTAGCCGCCTTGGGGATGCGCTTCTATACCGGCGACATGTTTCCTGAGCGGTATCGGAACCAGATCTTCATCGCCGAGCACGGGTCGTGGAATCGCAGCCCGGCTGCAGGCCATACCGGGTACCGGCTGACGGTCGTACACCTGAACGGCAATCGCCCCGTCGAATACGAGGTCTTCGCGGAAGGTTGGCTTCAGAACGACAACACCGCGTGGGGAAGGCCCGTGGACGTGCTGGTGATGCCGGACGGGGCGTTGCTGTTAGCTGACGACGGGGCGGGGGTGATTTATCGGATCAGCTATTCGGGGTAGAGCTCGCGAATACTCTACTGAACCTGGAAAGTAATCGGAAGCCGAATCCAGACCTGGACGACTTTGTCCCGGCTCAGAGACTCTGCTGTCCAGCACCGTGCCATCTTCGGAAATGAAGAACCACACGACCACGCGTGCGGACAACAATCGAACCTGTATCGAGCGGGTTCACGTGGTCNNTGGACGCGGGAAGAGCCACGCACTCAGACGATGATCGGGNGNGCTGAAAGATNAAATCACTCCCAGNAAATCGATATACCGGCACACATCGGCCTAGCCAAAGGCTCCCCCANTAGGGGTCGGTCAGGCTAGGGCTCGACGAAGTTGAAGTCTGCCGGCCCGCGACGCCGTACCAGGATCACGGCGTCGGCACCCCCGGAAGGAACGTCCCAGGAGTGATTCATTTTCGCGGGAATCACGATGTAACCTCCCGTGGAAAGGGAGTATGTCTCTTCCCCGAGAACGATCGTGACTTCCCCACTCATCACCGCGACGTGCTCGGCATGGGTGTGCCAATGCAGGTCGAAGTGTGATCCGGCAGGGAACAGGGCGTAGTAGGTCGGTCCGCCATTGTCCGGATCGACGCCGAGTTGTGCGGTGCGGACTCCTTGCGGGAAACGAGGCGTGTTGCCGGGCGGTCCCCAAGCTACCTCGTCGAGGTTGATAGCGAGCGGCTCATCCGGCGACGTGGCGGTGGTCTGCGATTCACCTTCCGAGGGCAGTGTCCCGGTAAGGAGCACTGCGAGCAGAATACCCCACGAGAGCCGCCCCCTCGCGACGTGAGTCGTTTTCATGTCAGGCCCTCCGGTACACCACCGCCATCAGTACACCACCGCCATCCCATCCTTGTGAGGCGTCGATCCGCCGATCATCGTGCCGGTGTCACGATCAAATATGATGATCTGTGCGCCTCCGACTCCTCCACGGGTCGTTCTCCGCCGGATCTCGTGACCCATCTCCTCGAGTCGGACCAATTCCGCCTCGTCGAGGCCGGGCTCAACGGTCACGCTCAATCCGCCGCCGTGATTGATCCGGGGGATCTCGACGGCTTGCTGCGCGTTCATTCCGAATTCGACGACGTTGAGGAAGATCTGCACGTGCTGCTGGGGCTGAACGGCTCCGCCCATGGCGCCGAACGTCATGAAGAACTCACCGTCCTTGAACGCCATCGCTGGGATGATCGTGTGGAAGGGGCGCTTGTGCGGCTCGACCACGTTGACATGGCCGGGCTCCCGCGAGAAGAGGGCGGCCCGGTTCTGTAGCGGGAAGCCGGTTCCCGGGGCCACGAGGCCGGAGCCGAAGCCGGAATAGATGCTGTAGATGAACGAGACGGCGTTGTGGTCCTTGTCCATTACTTCTAGGAGGATCGTATCTCCGTTGCCGTTGATACCCGACTCCGGACGTTCCATGGCCTTGTTCGGGTCGATGCGCTCGAACTGCTGCCGGCCGTACTCCGTGGAGATCATCTCCTCGATCGGAAGATCGTTGAACTCCGGGTCCGCGTTCCACTTGTCGATGTCAGCGTAGGCGAGCTTCTTCGCCTCTATGATGTGATGGAGGTACTCCGCCGAGTTGTGCTCCATCGCACCGAGGTCGACGTTTTCGAGGATCTTCAGCATTTCGAGCGCCGCGATGCCCTGGCCGTTGGGTGGCAGCTCGTAAAGGCGGTAGTTCTCGTAGTCGGCATAGATCGGCTCGACCCACGTCGAGGTGTGATCCTCGAAGTCCTTCATGGTCAGGAAGCCATCGTGCTCGTCGGAGTACGCCACGATCGCTTCGGCGATGGGTCCCTTGTAGAAGGCGTCCCTGCCGTGCTCGGCCATCAGCCTGAATGAGTGCGCTAGATCCGGGTTGCGGAATATGTCGCCGGCTCTGGGCGCACGATCGCCGTTGATGAGCAGCGCGGCCCTCGTCGACGGCTCCTGATTCCGCTCGAGCCCCCGCCAGGCGCCCGCGATGATGGGCGAGACGGGGAAGCCGTTCTCGGCATAATAGATTGCGGGCTCGAGGACCTCCGCCATGGTCATCGTCCCGTACTTCTCCAGTACCTCGAACCATCCGTCGACCGCACCGGGCACCGAGACCGAGTAGATACCGCTGATCCGGTTCATATCGTGCTTGTCCAACCGCTCGTTCAAAGCGTCGAGCGTCATCGTGTACGGAGCCCGCCCGCTGGCGTTGATGCCGACCAGCTTATCCTCCTCGGCGATGTAGATCATGATGAACGCGTCGCCGCCGATGCTAGTGCTGTTGGGCTCGACCAGCGTGAGCACCGCGGCGGTAGCGACAGCCGCATCGATGGCGTTGCCACCCTTCTTCAGGATGTCGAGTCCGGCGTTTGCGGCGAGCGGCTGGCTGGTAGCCACGACGCCGCGAAGACCCATAGCCGGGGAACGCATCGTCTCGTATTGGAATCCATCCCTCGCTACACCGGCGATCTGTGCCTCTGCGTTTTCCATGTCCACACCAAGAAAGAGGGCGGGGAGTAGTACGATGAGAGCCGTGAGTCGACGCTTGGCGGTGGAGTTCAGCATGGTCTTCCTCTCGGTATCAGTTAGCCTGGATGATACTCGCGCTCAATCTATCGTTGAGATTCGGGCGGGGGTAGCGGGCCCTGGGCGGGAGTGGCGAGCCCCTCTTCCACCCACGCGCCAAGAGAGGCCCCCCCCCGTACCCGACGCCAAGCCTAAGTTAGACCGATCTTCCGCAGTAATTCGTCCCATCGCGGGTCGCCGCGCAGGAAACCGAGGGCGGGCCAGTATTTGTTGACCGCCCAAAGCGGATCACGTTCGGCGTGAGCCAGTTCGAGACCTTCAAGAGCAGCGTCCGTATTGCCGAGCAATCCTTCGATCATTGCACTTACGACTGGTGATACGTACTCACGTTCCGCCTCCCGTAGAAACCGATCGTCCGTCAAGAGAAGCGAAATCTGGTGCCAAGCGGTATAGTGAGGCTACCATGGACGCGCCTCCCCGTGGAATCACTTTTCTTGAGAGGACGGCAGATGAGCATGCGGTATTCCACCTCGCTTCTGGGCCTTTGCCTCGCCATCGCGACGGCAGGGCTTCTCTCTCCCGCGGTGGCCCAACAGTGGGTGATGCCCCGCACGCCCGATGGTCACCCGGACCTTCAGGGGAACTGGAGCAACGCGACGCTCACGCCACTCCAGCGTGGTA
>PCCM01000040.1 GCA_002731735.1 Gemmatimonadota bacterium
AGGAGCGAGGCCACGTGTCCCGGAGTCGGAGGGATCCCCGGTTTGGCTTCGACGAAGTCGGCGCATCGTACACCGAACCGGTCCTCCAGATATGCCCAATTCTTATGGTAGCATATAATGTCACGGCCTCGGAACGCCTCCGCCACACCCAACCAGCCACCCAACTGGGAGATGAGCGGACGGCCGTCGAACTCTTCGCCTTCCAGGAAGGAATGAAGGGTGCCTTGGAGCGCGAGCTGTTCGAGCAGGTCTCCACCGAGCAGCTCCACGAGCCGCGCTCCGAATAGCCGCTGATGTATGTCCGCCGTCAACCTGGTCAATCCCGCATTCCAGACAGCGACCCGGTCGGGAGCCACCCGCCCGAGACCCACCGTGATGTTGCGAGCCACCTGGAGGGCCCGAAGAGGGTCGGTGGTGAGGTGCGGATTACCGAAGATGTGAACGTCCCCGCCACTTCGGTCTGCGGCCGCGGGAACGTCGAGCAGCTCGATCCCTGTGTAGGCTGTCACGTATCCGTTTCCTCCTTCGGACACGTCGCGATTCCCGGCCCGATCGAGCACGGTGGGAGCCCAGAGCTCGAGGTCGAGGCCGGTCGTGATGAACAAATCAGCCCGCCGAACCGACAGTGCGAAGCTCGGCTTCGGACGCACGAAATGTGCGTCCTCATTCGGCGCCGCAATAGCGCTGGCATCGACCTGCGTACCGCCAATTTTCTCGACTAGATCCGCGTAGACGGGGAGCGTCGCTACGACTCGGACGGGATCCGATTGTGCGGCACCTTCTGCCACCGTCAGCCCGAAAGCCACGACCATAGCGATGAATCTCAGCATCTTGTCACCCCTCAGTACGTTTCGTGTTTGTGCGGACCCATTGCGAACGTGATCCGGAGCGTGAACTGCCTCGTCGTCTTTCCTGGATTTCCCAGGATGTCGTACTCTGCCCTCAGCCGTACGTACTCGCTCTGCCAGTAGGTCAGCGTGGGCGAGGCCAGCCACGCCGACTCGGAGGGATCCTCAGGATTTTCCACCCAATCATACCGACCACCCGCGACCCACTGCTGTGAGAGTTTGATTTCGGCGAGCGACCAAATGCCCCACGCCGACTCCCCGCGCAGCCCTCGAGCGGCTTCGGGATCCGAAAGCATGACTCCCCCGCGCACGACAATTCCTCGGTAGAGCGACTGCTGCGGCGGAGCCCAATTGAACGCCATCTCAGCCCCGAACAGACGATTGTCGTATCGGCCGTCGACATCCTGGTAGTCGCCAAACAGAGCACTCAAGCCCAGGTCCAGATCCGTCGAGGGGGAAAGTTGCCAAAAAGCGTTCATATGGCCCAGATAACTCAGACTGTGCGCCTCCCCGAACAGGACCTCGTTCCTACTCCGGGTAAGCTCCACGGTGGCTTCATACGCCCCGGACTCTCCAGTCGGAAGAAGCCAGTGAACCGACGCACCGTCCTGCGCCAAGGCCCCCTCCCCGATGAAGGCGAGGTGTGGAAGGGACCGGCTCTGAAAATGAAGTGCGTGCGAGTGCCACCGGTTGAGTTGCCCGAACTGCTGGNAAAANCGNCCGNCTTTTAGGCGGAGNCCGCNCGGCAANGCGACCCACTCGACGTAGCCTTCCTCNACCCCGACGNNCGCCCCGNNCGNTTCCTCTTCCTCCANGTCGCCCGGAAATACTTCGATCCNCCCCCNATNCTCCTCCACGGCCAGGAATANCTTGGCACGGGCGTAGGGATCGAGCGCCGACACGAACGNAAACTCGAACTCGCGAGGGATGAAGTTTTCNGAGCGAGGATTGTCGCTGTGAATCGACCCATACAGGTCCCCGTTCAGGCTGATCTCCGGGTTCAGTGCCTGAAGTGACCGTGNTCGGCCAACGAAGTCCTGGCTGCCCTGAGCCACCGTGTCGNCCGCGGNATCGCCTGCGGCGGCCTGGGCCGCGGANCGGAGCCGGGCGATCGNGTCCGTCGTGTCCTCCGCTTGGCCACCAACCACGACGCCCTCCAGGCTGTCGAGGCGAGCTCTCAACACTTCGAGCTCCGTCCGAAGAGAATCGAGCCGTGCGNCCGGNACGTCTTGCGCGCACGCCCGGANNGGGCNCGCACCAAGAGCCCCTACCAGGGCTAGAAAGCCTANACATCCATATTTCTTGATTCGCATGGGACTGCGTCGCATGGTCACTCCCTGAGCACCCAAAAGTCCACCGGCGGTATGGCCAGACGACCCTGAGCGGGAAATCTCCGACGGTGCTCGATGGTCCCTCTACCTCACGTAGAGGTCCGTCTCAGGCAGTGTGTGGTGGCGCGCGGGAGTGGGTGGGAATGAAACGNAGGAACTCGAGGGGCACATTGGAAACCGCCCGAGAAGCTTCCCTGGCAGCAGGTTGAAATACTCGCAACTGGAGGGAGGAATCCGTGGTCCAGCCCTGCTTCCCGAACTGGATGCAGATCGTGTGGTCGTGGTGGGGANCGCACCCCTCGTCGTGCTCCGATTCGATCCAGANGCCCGAGCCAACGAGTTCGCGATCAAGCGACGGGATGATCGCGCTGAACGCCAGGATCCAGACTGCCAAAGCGGTNGCAAAACGTTCGACCAGGCGCCTNTTTTNNCTCNNCANNCTCACCATACCTNGCACGCTAGGGCGAGATCAAGNGGGTGTCAACGGGGTGATGGGNNGGGNTGTTCCTAGTCAGGACCGCTNCCCTTGGGTATTCTTGTGNCCCGGAAGGTATGCCGGTTNGGGTGCGATCCCGAGAGGGAACGCCCGGTCCATACGAGACCTGAACGCNCTCCCTTGATGTCCGNAAAACAACACGCTGAAATGCCTGAAACATCGTTTCCCCCNCATGAATGGGCACTGATTCTCGGGGGATCGAGTGGGTTTGGACTCGCGAGCGCTCACAAGCTTTCCGAGCACGGACTCAACCTCTGCGTCGTCCATCGGGACCGACGAGGGGCGATGAGCCGCATCGACCCNGAATTCGAGAGGATCCGGGATCGGGGCGTGTCTCTCGTAACGTTCAACAAGGACGCGCTGGACGCAGAGGTGCGTTCGGAGATTNTGGACGNGCTGGCGGAGGCGCTGGGCACGGATGGGAAAGTCCGCGTGATCCTTCATTCCATCGCTTTCGGGAACCTAAAGCTGATCGGNCCGGAGGCTGATGTAAACGACACCGCCCGGCAGCGTCTCGCCGACGAGTTGGGCATCGACGAGGCAAAGTTGTGCGAGGNCGCGGACCAACTGTTCGCCGAGGGGTGCGACGGGGTTCAGGGACTCACCACGCCCCCTGAGTATTCCGCCGATGCGTTTCTGGACGAGGAGGACATNGCCAGGACGATCTACTCGATGGGTACCAGCCTTCTGGNTTGGACCCAAGCGCTTCGGGAAAGAGGCATGTTCGCCCCCGACGCGAGGGTATTGGGCCTGACCAGCGAGGGGAATGCTGTTGCGTGGAAGGGGTANGCGGCGGTTGCGGCGGCGAAGGTCGCGNTGGAATCGGTGTCGCGCTCGATCGCCGTGGAGATGGCCCCGTTCGGGATTCGGTCGAACATCGTGCAGGCGGGCGTCACGGACACGCCGGCTTTGCGCATGATCCCAGGGAGTAGGCACCTCAAGGCTCAGGCACGCACGCGTAACCCCTTCGGTCGGTTGACGACGCCGGAGGACGTGGCCGACGCGATCTATCTGCTGTCGTTACCGGAAGCGGCTTGGATCAACGGCAACGTCCTCAGGGTCGATGGGGGTGAGCGCATCTCGGGGGCTTCGCGGTGACCCTGCACGTGCACGGCCTCGGCCACTTCCATCCAGAAAACGAGATCACCAATCGCTTTCTCGAGGAACTCGACATCGGAACGGACGAAGAATGGATCATGGACCGTGTCGGTATCCGGAGCCGCCGGACCGTGCTTTCTCTCGACTACATCCGCGACACCCGCAATCGAGACCCAAGCCAGGCCATGGAGGCCGCGCTGTATACGCATGCGGATACGGGCGTGCTCGCAACGGAGATGGCCCTTGAGCGGGCGGGCATCACGCGGGACGNGATAGGGATGGTGATCGCCGGCTCCAGCCGGCCCTCCTTTTCGNCACCCGCCGATGCNTGTCACATCGCTGATGCGCTCGGGATGGAGGTGCCCGCTTTCGACATCAACTCNGCGTGTACGAGCATGTGGGTAGCGATGTACATGCTCTCGAACATGCGCCCGGAGAGCCTGCCGGACTACGTGCTCCTGGTGGCGCCGGAGAGCCTCACGACTTCTGTGGATTANGANGACCGCTCCGCCTCGGTGCTGTGGGGCGATTGCACGGCGGCGGCGATTGTCTCCACCCGCGTACCGTCTCGTGTNCAGGTGCTCGATNACACGCTCCAGTCGAGCCCTGCGGGTTACGAAAAGGTCGTGGTGCCCCTCTTCGNGCACTTCAACCAAGAGGGGCGCACCGTGCAGATGTTNGCCATCAAGAAGACCGTGCGATGCCTCCGGAAGATNCAGGAANGCTACCCNTCNNCNGGGCGGACACTCAACTTCGTAGGACATCAGGCGAACCTCCGCATGCTGNAGTCCGTNTGCCNGCAGTGTGACATCGATGACGAACGGCACTACTCCAACGTGGTCGAATTCGGAAATGGGGGTGCAGCAGGCGCGCCCTCGGTGNTGTCNATGAACTGGGACGGCTGGACNGATCAGGACGAAGTAGCCGTAATCGGCGTTGGCTCGGGGCTGACGTGGGCGAGTNATGTTCTCCGCTTCGGAGATCAGNACTAAGAGGAGTTCAACAGTGAGTGGAGATCAGCCGTGACGTACGAGGAGTTTCAGGGGCGTTCGCACTTCTCAGAAGAGGAGGTTCTTGCGCTCGCCTACGGGCGCCTCGTCGGTGATGCCCCGCCCGAGTACAGGGCCCGCCTNCCTTTGCCTCCGATGTTGATGGTCGACCGCATCGAGCACATCTCTCGCAAGGGGAACCGGGGACGGATGGTCGCGGAACGCGACGTGCGCCTCGACGATTGGTTCTTCCACTGCCACTTCTTGGGGGATCCGGTGCAACCCGGGTGTCTCGGCGTGGATGGCGTGTGGCAGCTGCTTGGACTGTATTGCGCTTGGAACGGCGCCTTGGGGAGTGGACGTGCGTTGGGTTGCGGGGAGGTCGAGTTCTCGGGCCAGATCAGGCCGCACGATGGGGTTGTCCGATACGAGATCGACATCGTGCGATACCAGGACCTGCCGCAATCCGGCTCGGCGATCACGATCGGAGACGCTCAGGTCCTCGTGGACGGCGAGCCGATCTACGTGATCAAGCGCGCCAAGGTCGGGGTNTTNCGAGACATCGACTACGATGACTATCCGTTTCCCGGCGAGCGCTCACGGGGTGGAAAGATGGGGGAGTGATGGCGGCCGGTNTCAGTGCCACTCGGCTGGGCCCTGAGGAGGTTNTGGANCTTCTTCCCCAACGAGAGCCCTTTCGGTTCATAGACGAGATCCTCGAGGTGGACGAGGACCATATTGTGGCGCGCTACCGTTTTCACGAAGACGCCGATTTTTACCGAGGTCACTTTCCGGGTGACCCGATCACCCCGGGTGTGATTCTNCTCGAGTCACTGGCTCAAGTCGGGGTGGTGGCCCTGGGTATCTACCTTTACGCCCTCCAGTATGGGCGTGAAGGGGTGAAAAANAGGATCGCCCTCTTCACGGATGCGAGCATCGATTTCTCCGGCATCGTGAAGCCCGGTGAGAGGGTCACGATATCGGCTCAGAAGATGTTCTTTCGGCGCGGCAAGCTCCGCTCCGAAGCCTCCATGGCCCTCGACGACGGGACGGTTGTGTGCGCCGGGACGATTTCTGGCCTTGGGGTAGAGCGATGAGTGATCGCGAGGCTCGCGAGAATGCAGGCCGGGTGGTGGTCACGGGGTTGGGCGTGGTATCGCCCAACGGATGCGGTCTGGAGACGTACGCCGAGGCCCTTCAGGGAGGCGTGTCCGGGATCCGACATTTCCCGTTGCTCGAAGAACTGAAGTTCGGTTGCACCGTGGGGGGGATCCCCGAGGGTGTCGACGAGATCTCGGAGGCGTACTTCCCGCCCGATGAGTTGCTCGCGATGAATTCGAGNCATCGGTTCGGTTGCATCGCCGCGGTCGATGCCTGGACGGATGCGGGATTGGAGAGACCCGACNGGGCTGACGACCGNGTGTACTGGGAGGCNGGCGCCATAATCGGGACGGGGATCGGCGGGCTGGATACGGCCGGCGAAAAGCTCGTCCCCTTCGTGGACGCTGGGCGCACGAGGCGGTTGGGCAGCACGATGGTCGAGCAGGTGATGGGCAGCGGGGTTTCCGCTCGGGTGGCCGGACTCCTTTCACTCGGCAACCAGGTGACCGCCAACTCCAGCGCCTGCAGCACGGGCACCGAGGCGATCATCGAGGGTTTCCAGCGCATCCGTGCGGGGTTAGCTGAGCGCATGCTTTGTGGTGGCACCGAAGGCTCCAGCCACTACAATTGGGCCGGTTTCGATGCGATGCGCGTGTTGTGCCGTGCTCATAACGACGAGCCGGAGAAGGCGTCCCGCCCTATGAGCGCGTCCGCCGGTGGATTCGTGCCGGGCAGCGGAGCGGCCGTTCTGCACATCGAGAGCCTGGAGAGTGCCCAGGGACGTGGCGCTCGCATCTATGCCGAGATCCTTGGCGGCGCCATCAACTGCGGTGGGCACCGGGGTGGGGGCAGTATGACAGCGCCGAACCCTGAAGGCGTACAACAATGCATCCGTACGGCCGTGGCCGCCGCGGCGATCGATCCGGAAGAGATCGACGCGATCAGTGGTCACCTGACCGCAACCGGAGCGGATCCGAAGGAGATGGCTTCCTGGGCCAGGGGGCTGGATCGTTCCCCCGAAACCTTCCCCGTGATTACCTCTACGAAGTCGATGATCGGGCACGCCCTGGGGGCCGCCGGTGCGCTCGAGTCCGTGGCTTGCATGCTGATGCTCCGCGACCGAGTTGTCCATCCCTCCATCAACTGTGAGGATGTACATCCCGAGATCGAGTCATATTCCGACTCGATTCCTCATGCAGTGCGGGAGATGCCCGAGTTGAATACGATGATCAAAGCCGGCTTCGGCTTTGGCGATGTGAATGCCTGTGTGATCTTCCGTAGGTGGGCCGACTAAAAAGGGAGTACCGATGACGAGAGACGAGATCTTCGCGAAAGTAGTCGAGATCGTGAAGCCTTTTGTGAAGAGTGAAGACGCCCTCGCGGCCGTCAACGACGAAACCAACATCCTCGAGGATCTGAAGGTGAACTCGGCACGGCTCGTCGACATCATCCTGAATTTCGAGGATGAGTTCGACATCGAGGTCGAAGACGAGGACGCAGATGCCGTGAACACGGTGGGGGACGCCGTGGCGCTCATTGAGGAGAAGCTTTCCTGAGGGTCGCTTCTTGACACGGCTTCCATTCAGGACCCGGGCTGCCCATACGTTCCAGCGTGAAGTGGGTCGTCTGGCCGCCGCCTTCTGGGTCATTCCCATCGCGTTCATCCTGCGGGTCTTGATGGGGTACCGCATCAAGGACGTGGCGCAGGTTCGGGCGCGATACCGTGCGTTGCTGAAGGAGAGCGACCATCCGCTTCTGATCTGCCCCAACCACCTCACGATGGTGGATTCCGCGGTCGTCGCTTGGGCGCTGGGCGGCAGTTGGTGGTATCTCTTCCATTACTCTCGGATGCCGTGGAATCTCCCCGAGTACAATAATTATTCCTCTCAGTTGCCCACCCGTCTCGGGGCGTGGCTGATCAAATGTATTCCGGTCATCCGTGGGGGACGCCGTGAGGACGTCTCGCGGGTCATCAAGCGTGTTCAACACCTTCTCTCGAGAGGTGAGACGGCGTTGATCTTTCCGGAGGCCGGGCGCAGTCGGAGCGGCAGAGTGGAGGCCGACGCGGTAGCACACGCGGTGGGTCGAATCCTCACTTCAGTACCCGGTTGCCAGCCCCTTTGCGTGTACCTGCGTGGTGACCGGCAGCAGACGTGGTCGACCGTACCTGCCCGTGGGGACTCTTTCTATATCGACTTCGAGGTCGGTGAGCCGCATTCGGACCATTCGGGGATGCGCCGCTCCAGGGATTTCTCTCGGCAGATCGTCGATCGGCTCGTCGGCATGGAGGAGGAATATTTTGCTGGTCGGTAACGACGTCGTCGATCTCCACGATTCCGAAAGCCGACCCGGGGCGCTTCACCCGCGCTTCGATGTTCGTGTGTTCACCCCTGATGAGCGGGAGGCCTTGAGCGCCTCGGCCTCTGCCTATCCACTCCGGTGGACACTTTGGGCGGCAAAAGAGAGCGCGTACAAGGTCGCCAAAAAACTCGATCCCACCGTACGGTTTCTGCCGAGGGATTTTGTGGTTGGACAGATCGCCGAGGGGCGAGCCCTGGTCATGCACGCGACCGGTCCTTTCGACGTTCGCCTGTATCGGACGGACCGGTGGGTAAGCGCGGTCGCGACACTCACGGTCGCGCATCCTTCCCGAACCCGTGGTCCCTTCAGTGCAGGGCGTGTCAGTGCAGGTCCCACCGGTGCAGGTCTCATCAGTACAGCTGTTGAGCGCCTGGCGACGCACAGTGCCGACCCGAGCCGGACGGTGAGGGAATTCGCGCGTGCCGCTCTCGCCTCGCGGATGAACCTTCCGCCTTGGCAGGTCCGGATCGCCGCCGACCGGGGGATCCCGGTCGCTTTTTGGCGTGACCGGAGGTTGCCCGTTGATCTATCCCTGTCCCATCACGGTCGATTCGTGGCCTGGGCAGCTAGTGAAGCTCCGGCGACTGAGCCTGCTGCTTGAAGCGCTTCCCCAAGGCGTCCAAACCGGCGGGTTCTCCGATGATCGTGAGCCTGTCCCCGCGTTTGAGCTCGGTAGCTCCCCTCGGGATCACGACGTCGGGCCCGCGACGAACCAGGGCGATCAAGGTGCCCTCCGGCAGAAGGATATCCTTG
>PCCM01000041.1 GCA_002731735.1 Gemmatimonadota bacterium
TCCTGGAACAGACCGCCGAAGTGCATCGACAGTTTCTCGAATCGCAAGAGCGGACGATCCAAGCCATCATCCAGCAACAGAGGTTGGCCGCACAGAGTGGCACGGCTGCGGCCGCATCAGTAGAGATTCCGAGGGCACTTTCGGCAGTGTCGACCGCACAGATTCCGTACGCCCCGGCCGACATCCCCGCCGCTCTGCCCGCCGCCGCACTTGCCGAGTTACAGGCCGCGGCACCTACTGAGTCACCGGCCGAAACACCCGTCGCCGCAGGGGTCGCGTCAGTGGACGATGCACCGGTAGGCGTAGTTCCCGACGGCGCAGTAGGCGTCGCGGAGGCGCTGCTCTCGGTCGTTTCGGAGAAGACGGGCTACCCGGAGGAGATGCTCGACCTCTCGATGGGGTTGGACGCCGACCTCGGTATCGATTCGATCAAGCGGGTCGAGATCCTGTCCGCCCTACAGGAGCGCCTCCCTGAGGTGCCTGCCATCACGCCGGACCATCTCGGAGGAATCCAGACTCTGGGCCAGATCGTCGATTTCTTGGGTGGGGCAGCGGAAACCTCGGTCTTGGTCAAGCCGGACGCACCGGCGGTGGACAGTGCCGTGCCAGAGCCGACGGCAGCCGCCGACTCGACCACGAATGGTGTCGTCGCGGGTACGGCGAATGGCGCCAGTGGTGCGACGGACGTCACGGAGATTGTTCTTGGTGTCGTCGCCGAAAAAACGGGTTACCCTGTTGATATGCTCGATGTCTCGATGAACCTCGACGCCGACCTCGGCATCGATTCCATCAAGCGGGTCGAGATCCTGTCCGCCCTTCAGGAAGCCCTTCCGGGCGCCCCCGTCGTGCCCCCGGATCAACTCGGAGAGTTGAGAACGCTGAGCCAGATCGTCGACCTCCTGTCGCGCGAGACGGACCCTCTACCGGCGCCTCCTTCGCGTGAACCGGCGGAGCACACTGCCGAGGGCGAGGCAGATGAAGTTCCGCCCATCTCCGGCGATCTGTCCGTATCCGGCGACCTAGAGCGCTTCGTTCCCACTCTCCATCCCGTTCAGGGCACAGGGGACCCCATCGGGCTCCCGGCGGGCTCCAAGATCTGGGTGACCAAGAGTGGTGATGTCCTGTCAGGGCAGATCGTTGAAGAGTTGAGTGCCCAAGGGTTCGCAGCGGAAGAGATCGAGCTGGGTGAAGATGGACATGACCCTCCGGACGAACTGGCCGGACTCATCGTCGTCGTGCCCCCTCAGGTCACCGACGAGGACATCCTCTCCGGATTTGGACGTATGCGGGCCATGGCTCCAGTTCTTAGACGGGCAGCTCTTCAGGGTGGTGCCCTCCTATGCAGCGTCACAGCTCTTGGGGGTGGGTTCGCCCTCGACGCCCCGCCCCCCGAGGACGTCGATCCAACCGGTGGAGCCTGGGGAGGAATATTGAAAACGGCGGCTGCCGAATGGACCGATGTCAATTGCCGGACGATCGACGTCGATCTCTCCCGGGAAGGTCTCGCCGCGGACATCGTGCGGCACGCGCTGTCCTCAGGACCCGTGGAGATCGGCCTAGGCCCTGACGGCCCCCAAACTGTGGTGCTCGAACCCCAATCGGTCGAGCGTGTGGACGGATCATTCCCCGGCTCGGACGACACGGTCTTGATTACCGGAGGAGCCCGTGGTGTAACAGCCGAGGTCGCCGTGGCCATGGCGGAAGCCACGCAGCCACGGCTCATCCTCATGGGGCGCAGTCCGGAACCCGAGAAGGAGCCGGATTGGCTGATCGGACTCAACAGCGAGGCCGAGATCAAGCGGGCGATTCTGACCCGCGCCGGTCCGAGCATCACTCCCCAGGAGGTTCAGGCCAAATTCAGCCGAATCCGCGCTGGTAGGGAGATCCGACGCACGATGGAGCGCATCTCCCGGGCTGGCTCCGAGGTCGCATACCGTTCCGCCGATGTAAGAGACGCCGACGCGATCCGTCGGACCCTCGCTCCACTCGTTGACGAATACGGACCCGTCACCGGGCTCGTACACGGAGCAGGCGTCCTGGCCGACCGCAACATCGAGGACAAAAGCGACGATGATTTTGCCGAGGTCTACGGGACCAAGGTCGGCGGACTCCGCTCGGTACTGAAGGCCATTGGGGAGACCTCTCTCAAGGCGCTGGTGCTGTTCTCGTCCTCGACGGCGCGGTTCGGACGCCGAGGACAGGTCGACTACGCCGCAGCGAATGAAGTCCTGAATAAGGTGGCTCAAGCGGAAGCGGCAGAGCGGGAGGGATGCCGCGTTGTGTCGGTCAATTGGGGGCCGTGGGACGGAGGAATGGTCACTCCTGGCTTGAAGACGGCTTTCGCCGACGAAAGGATCGAGGTGATCGGCATGCAAAGCGGTGCCGCTTACCTCCTCGACGAGATCGCTGCATCCGAAGGACCGGCGGAGGTTCTCGTTCTCGGACCCGGATCGGAAATCCCTCAGGTCGGGTCACCCGCCGTCACGGGAAGGAACGGTGCTGACGGATCCGCGAACGGTGCCCACAGCACCGGGAATGGCGTCGCCGCTTCGTCGTTCGCGGAGCTACCTACGGTGTTCGAACGCACCATCGACATGGAAACACACCAGTTCATGGCGTCACACGTCATCGGCGGCCGTGCGGTGCTGCCGGCCGCAATGACGCTCGAATGGCTGGCCCACGGAGCCCTCCACGGAAACCCCGGATTACGCTTCGTGGGCGTCGACGACCTACGTGTATTCAAGGGGGTCGTCGTTCATCCTGACGAGTCCATGCGGGTCCGCATTTGTGCGGACAAGGCCCAAAAGCGGGGCGACGAGTTCCTGGTCGTGGCAGAGCTCTGCAGTGGCGGCAGTAATGGCCGCAGCGTTCTACATGCGCGAGCCGTCGTCGTGCTGGCCGCCCAAGCACCCCAGGCCAGTACCGCCACCAGGCCCTCGGGCGACCTGCCCGCCCTGGATCAGTCGATCGAGACGATCTACGCCGAAACGCTCTTCCATGGCCCCGAAATGCATGGACTGCTGGCGGTCGAGGGTTGTGGGGACGCCGGGCTGGTGGCCCGATTCCGTGTGGCTCCACCCCCGGCAGACTGGATGGAGGAGCCCGTGCGGAGCCGGTGGATCGCAGATCCGCTCGCCTTGGACAGTGGCCTCCAGGCGATGATTGTCTGGACGTCCGACCGCGTGGGCGAGTTGTCGTTACCCTCACGGTTCACGCGCTATCGCCAGTTTGTGCCGGCGTTCCCCGAAGGGGGGGCCCGGATCGTCATCGACGTACGCGAATGGACGAACGGCAGGGTCGTCTCCGATATCGAGTGGATCGCCGAGGACGGAAGTTTGCTGGCCCGCCTCGAAGGCTACGAATCCGTAGTTGACTCGTCCCTGGGCAAGGCGTTCCGTCAGAACCGACTCGACGAGAGCGCACCTACGAAGGCGTAAGTCTAATGCCCGAGCCGATTGCCATCGTCGGACTCGGAGGAGTGCTTCCAGGCGCCGCGACGCTCGACGACTTCTGGAGTGTTGTCGAGGCGGGCGTGGACACGGCCTCTGATCCACCTCCCGACCGCTGGTGCCTTGCGCTCGATCGTGCTTACTCGACCGATCGAGCACAACCCGATCGGGTCCACTCTCGGCGTGCCTGCTTCGTCCGGGACTTCGAACTTGACCTCGAGGGGATCGACCTTTCCGGAGAGTTGGTCGAGTCACTCGATCCCATGGTGCACCTGGCACTACACGCGGGGCGGCAAGCCTGGCGGGACTGCGTAGCGGATGCAGTCGATCCCGCTCGAGTGGGCGTGATGCTGGGCAACATCGTACTTCCCACGGCATCTGCCTCGGCGATGGCGGACTGGATTCTGGGCCGGCGGTTCGAGCGAGAGCTCTTCCGCGCGGCAGGCGTCCCGATGCCCCCTGAGACACGAGCACCGGTGGCCGCAATCAATCGATGGGTCGCCGGCCTCCCAGCCGCAATGCTGGCCAAGGGGTTGGGACTCGGGGGCGATCGATTCTGTATCGACGCCGCCTGTGCGTCGTCGCTCTTTACGGTGGAACTCGCCGTGGACGCCCTACGGCAAGGACGCCTCGACGCAGTGCTCGCTGGCGGACTCTCCCGCCCGGATTCGCTTTATACACAGATGGGGTTTTCGCAGCTGCTCGCGGTCTCGCCCACGGGCCGGTGCTCTCCGTTCGACCACAAGAGCGACGGCCTAGTCGTGGGCGAAGGAGCCGGTGTACTCGTACTGAAGCGTCTGTCGGACGCACGGCAGCACGGCGATCGGATCCGTGCCGTCATACACGCCGTTGGGCTCTCCAACGATGTGGAGGGCAGCCTCCTCGCCCCCAGTCGAGAAGGCCAACTCCGCGCCATGCAGGGAGCCTATCAGGCCGCGGGATGGACGCCGGGTCAGGTGGATGTGGTCGAGTGTCACGCGACGGGCACACCGGTCGGGGATTCCGTCGAGTTCGCGAGTCTCCAGGCACTTTGGACAGAGGGACAATACGAACCGGGCCAATGTGTGATCGGGTCGGCCAAATCGAATACGGGCCATCTGCTCACTGGAGCCGGAGCGGTGGGCCTCCTCAAGACGGTGCTGGCCATGGAGAACCAAGTTCTTCCGCCCACCGCCAACTTCGAAGAGCCGGGAGACAAGATCGATCTGGATGGCAGTCCGTTTCGTGTGCTCGCCAAAGCCGAACCGTGGAAGTCCCCTTCCGATCATCCACGCCGGGCCGCTGTCAGCGGATTCGGGTTCGGGGGGACCAACGCCCACGTCCTTCTCGAGGAGCCCACCGAACCGACCCGAGGACGGTCTGTGGTAGGTGTCGCGGAACAGCTTCATGCGGAACAGCCTCAGCCGAAGCTGTCAAACATGGCGATCGTCGGGATGGGGGCTCGAGTCGGCCCCTGGAAGAACGTTGACGAAATCGGCGACCGGTTGATGGGCCGCGGCGAAAGTCATCCCGTCCGCGCCAAGGAGAATCACTGGGGGCTTCCGGACGCGCCCGTTGGGTGGTTCATCGAGGATCTGGAGATTCCGATCGGTCGATTCAAGATTCCTCCCCGGGAGGTCGAAGAGGCCCTTCCCCAGCAGATGCTCATGCTTCAGGTAGCGGAGCAAGCGATCGCCGACGCGGACCTCAGCGAGATCGATCGCCTCCGGGCCGGAGTTTTCGTGGGAGTCGAACTCGACCTCAACACGACGAACTACCACCTCCGTTGGGCCGTTCGATCCCGTGCAGCCGATTGGGCGCAGCGGCTAGAGCGCCCATCACACGGCGAAGAGTTCGACCGGTGGGTGGACGAACTCTGTGACTCACTCACGCCCGCACTTAATGCGAACCGGACCATCGGCGGGCTCGGTTCGATCGCCGCCAGCCGCGTTGCCAGGGAGTTCGGACTGGGCGGACCCAGCTACGTGATATCGAGTGAAGAAACCTCGGGCCTCTCCGCCCTCTACGCCGCCTCGCGCGCGCTCGAGCAGGGCCGTATCGATTGCGCCATCGTCGGGGCGGTCGACTTGGCGGGCGACGTTCGTTCGCTGATCTCCCTCGAGAGCACGGACGGGTTGGCCAAACCAGAGGATTCACCCTCTTTCGGTGAAGACTTGGCGGGGATGGTACCGAGCGACGGCGCTGTGGCACTCGTGCTGAAACGTACTGAGGACGCCGAGCGAGACGGCGACCGTGTGTACGCGATTGTGCGAGCGAGCGGGACTGCCGGAGGTGATTCGGAATCTTCCTGCCAGAAAGTGATTCGCAGAACCTGCGAGGAAGCCGACATCGCGGCCCGCGACATCCCACACCTGGAGATAAGCGGCTTCGGGATTGCAGGACTGGGCCGAACGGAAATGACCGCAGTCGCCGAAGCCTTCGGACCAGACACCGTGCTCGGGTGCGCCAAGGCGCAAATCGGGCACACGGGTGCCGCGTCGGGTCTCATATCTGTACTGAGTTCAGCGCTCTCACTGTACCGGCAAGTCCTGCCTGCGGCGGCGGGGAGCCGGAACTGGCCCGCGGCTCAGGAGGGCCGCGGCTGGCGGATCACTTCCCTTCGCGACCCCACACCGTGGGTTCGTGATCGCATCGACGGTCCGCGTCGGACCGGCGTCCTCGCCGTCTCGCGTGGCGCCTCGTCCTCCTACGTGATTCTCGAGGAGGCTGAGGTGGCGGCCAATTCACAGAGCGCTGGGGCCGACGCCTGGGCCGCCTACCGCGGCGATCTCCCGCTGAGCGAAGGGCTCTTCGTCGTCGAAGGAGAGGACAGCGGAGAAATCGTGGTCGGCCTCCGGAACCTCATGCACGCGGCGACCGACGCAGCCGGACCGTCGGGGACCGACACGCACGGGTCGGTCACAATCCACCACATCGCGACGAACTGGTGGGAAAGCCACCCCGACCTTCCCGATGCCCCACTCGCCATCACACTGATCGCCCGAGATGCAGGCGAGTTGAGGAGCCTGGCCCAATCCGCCGCAGGCCAGCTCGAGAGAGGGCACGACCCATCGGATCGGAGCGCTGGCCGCGTGTTCTTCTCATCCGACCCCCTGGGGCCGAAGGGGGAATTGGCCTTCGTCTACCCAGGATCTGGAAGCCAATATGCGGACATGGGGCGGGAGCTCTGTCTCCAATGGCCGGAGATCCTGCGTGCTCAGGACCGCGGGAATGATCGGCTGAAATCGCAACTCAAGGCCGCCGAAATCTGGGGGGACGGTCCAGGCATCGGGGACGCCAGAACGGTCATACTCTCGCAGGTCGCCCTCGGCACGATCGCGACGGACTTGATGGCCAGATTCGGGGTCCGTCCGGACGCGGTTGTGGGTTATTCCCTCGGTGAGACGGCCGGACTGTTCTCAGTGGGCGCGTGGCATGAGCGCGACGAGATGCTCCGACGTGTTACAGAAAGTGAGCTGTTCGAAAACGATTTGACCGGACGCTGCAACGCCGCGCGGCAGGCTTGGGGGGTCGCGGAGAACGCAGAAGTGGAATGGGCCGTCGGCGTAGTCGAGACGCCCGCTGCTCGGGCACGAGAGGTCCTGGAGGAGATCGACCGGGTGTATTTGCTCATCGTAAACACTCCGGACGAGTGCGTGATCGGAGGCGACCGCTCGGCGGTGGAGAACGCCGTTGAGAGGCTCGGATGTCCCTTCCACGCCCTGGAAGGTGTCCCGACGGTCCATTGCGAGGTCGCTACGCAAGTATCGGAGCCGTACCGGGACCTACACGTGTTGGACACCCGCCCGCCAGAGGGCATACGCGTCTACAGCGGAGCTTGGGGTGAGGCGTACGAGGTGGATCAGGCCCGGGCGGCGGACTCGCTGTTGGCCCAGGCGATCCAAGGAGTGGACTTCCCCAAGACGGTGCGCCAAGCGCATGACGATGGCGTAAGAATCTTCCTGGAGATGGGCCCGGGCGAATCGTGCGTACGGATGATCCACAAGATCCTCGACGGCCTCCCATTCCGAGCACGCTCGATCTCCTCTTCCACCCAGGATGAGCCCTCCGCGGTCCTCCGCGCGCTCGGAATGCTCATCGCGGAGCGCGCCCCGGTCGACCTGGCGCAGCTCTACCCGGAAGGCAGGCTCACTGAAGACGAGTCGGGCCCAGTCACTCGAATTCCCGTCGGGCAAACAAGCTTCGGACGTATACCGGTAACTCCACGATCCGACGGATTCGTGGAGGCTCCGGACGAAGGTCACCGTCCTGCGGAGGATCCGTCCCCAGTCTCCCTACCACTGGACTCGGGAGTCGTCCCGGCTGAACTGAGCGAGGCGGTCCGAGCCGCCGAGACGACGATTCAGGCCCACGAGGCCTTCCTTCGAACTGCACAGCGGACGCAGGAGCTCGCTCAGGGCGAATACGCGCGGCAGCAGGAATTTATCCGGGCCCTGACGGTCGATGGCAACGAGGTCTCGGTCGCCGCTACCGCCCGGCCGTCGGCCGCTACGCCCGTGATGGATCGAGACCAACTCATGGAGTTTGCGATCGGATCGATCGGCCGTGCGCTCGGGGAGCATTTCGCTCACGTCGACGCACACCCCACACGCGTTCGTCTTCCCGACAAACCGCTCATGCTCGTCGACCGCGTCATGGAGATCGAGGCAGAAGCCCAATCGATGTCCTCCGGGCGAATCGTGACCGAGCACGACGTTCTCGAGGACGGGTGGTACCTCGACGGCGGGCGGCTACCGACCTGCATCGCCGTGGAGGCCGGTCAAGCCGATCTGCTTCTGTCGGGCTACCTCGGGATCGACTCAGAAACCAAGGGTCTGGCTGTCTATCGTCTGCTAGACGCGGTGGTCACCTTCCACTCCGAGCTCCCGCTTCCCGGACAGGTCGTGCGATACGACATCCGCATCCTCCAGTTCTTCCGGCAGGGCGACACGTGGCTCTTCCGCTTCGAGTTCGATTCCACGGTGAACGGGCGGCCGCTCCTGACCATGCGCGAGGGGACGGCTGGTTTCTTCACTCAGGGTGAACTCGACGCCGGCAAAGGGATCGTCCAGAGTGGCATCGATCAGCGGGAACAGGTGGGAAGTCGCCCCGCCGACTGGCGGGACCTGGTACCGATGCAGGAGGACACCCTCGGGCAAGAACGACTGGAGGCGCTCCGCGCGGGAGATCTTGTCGGCGCCTTCGGAGAGGATTTCTCGGGCCTTCCCTTCACGCAGCCGCTAACGATCCCGGGAGGACTCATGCGGCTGGTCAACCGCGTCACCGAACTCGACCCCGAGGGGGGGCGTTACGGGATCGGGAGCATCGTAGCGGAAGCCGACATCCATCCGGACGACTGGTTCCTGACGTGCCACTTCTCCGACGATCAGGTGATGCCGGGAACCCTGATGTACGAGTGCTGCCTGCATACACTCCGGGTTTTTCTCCTGCGCATGGGCTGGATCGCGGAAGCCGACAGCGCGGCGTGGCAGCCCGTCGTGGATGTGAAAAGCCGGCTGCGGTGCCGGGGGCAAGTGCTCGACTCCACGGAGAGGGTCACATACGAGATTCATCTGCGGGAGCTGGGCTTTCAGCCGGAGCCCTACGCGATCGCGGATGCGCTCATGTACGCGGACGGGAAGGCGGTCGTCGAGATTCGCGACATGTCTGTCCGTCTGACAGGGACGGATCGCCAGGGGCTCGAGGAGGTGTGGTCCCAAGCGGGCGATGTCCGGCTCGAGAAGCCCAGCAGCCCGATTCTCTACGATAAGAACAGCATCCTCGCGTTTGGGAGCGGCAAACCCTCCGAAGCGTTCGGGCCCCCCTACGGTGTCTTCGACGAAGGCGCCCGCCGTATCGCGCGTCTACCGCGCCCCCCGTACCAGTTCCTGGATCGGATCTCGGCGGTGGAGGGGGAGCCGTTCGTGATGCAAGCTGGTGCGAAGGTCACTGCCCACTACGATGTGGGTCCGGATGACTGGTACTTCGCGAGTAACCGCCAACGCGAAATGCCGTTCGCCATCCTCCTCGAAATAGCGCTCCAGCCGTGCGGATGGCTGGCGGCCTATGTGGGATCGGCTTTGACATCCCCGGACAACTTGCGATTCCGCAATCTCGGCGGAGACGCAGTCCAACTGGCGCGCCTCACAGCCGGCGAGGACGTGATCACGACACGAGTCGAGCTTACGAGCGTGTCCGCATCGGGCGGTATGATCATCCAGCATTACACCATGGCTCTCGATAGTGAACGCCTCGGGCCCCTCTATTCAGGAACGACCTATTTCGGTTTCTTCTCCGACCAAGCCCTGGCGGATCAGGTAGGCATCCGCGACGCACCGATTCATGAGCCCGCCACGGACGAGCGGGAGAGAGGTCGTAGCCTGGTGATGTCACATACGCCGCCCTTCCCCGAACAGCGCCTCCGCATGGTTGATCAGATCGACCTCCTAGTGGTGGACGGCGGCCCCGACGGGCTCGGGTGGGTCCACGGTTCGATCACCGTCGATCCGAGCGCCTGGTTCTTCGAGGCGCACTTCTACCAGGACCCGGTCTGGCCCGGCTCACTCGGTCTCGAAGCATTCATTCAACTGCTCAAGGTTTACGCCGTCGACCGGTGGGATCTGGGGGAGAACACGGAATTCGTGACGATGGCCGGCAGAGACCGGCACAGCTGGTCGTACCGCGGACAGATCGTTCCGGGTTGCGAACGGGTAGAGGTTTTCGCGAGCATCACATATGTGGACGACACACACAAGCGCGTCCGGGCCGATGGATTCCTCACGGTGGACGGACGGACCATTTACGCGATGAACGACTTTACCTTGGACGTGAACGCTTGAGATACACTCGTGTTGTCATCGAGCGTTTCGGATATGAACTCGCCCCGTGCGTGGTCACATCGGACGAATTGGAGAATCGGCTCGCCGCTGTCTACCAGAAGCTCCATGTCCAACCGGGAACCCTCACTCGGATGACCGGTATTCAGGAGCGCCGTTATTGGGAACCGGGTTATTCGGTATCCCAGGGGGCTACCGCGGCGGCCGAGCACGCGCTCAGCGACTCCTCCGTGCCGGCGAATGCCCTCGATATGTTGATTTATGCAGGCGTGTGCCGCGAGCACTTCGAACCGGCCACGGCGTGCCACGTTGCGGCCGGCCTCAAGAGAGCCGGCCACAACATCAAGGAGTCGGCGCACGTCTACGACATCAGCAACGCCTGCCTCGGCGTGCTGAACGGGGTGCTCGACATCGCGAACCGAATCGAATTGGGACAGATCCGAGCCGGCATGGTGGTCAGCTGTGAGACCGCGCGGAACATCGTCGATACTACCATCGCTCGGTTGACCAACAATCCGATCATGGAGGAGTTCAAGACCGCCATCGCCACGCTGACCGGAGGGTCGGCCGCCGTGGCCGTGATTCTGAGTGACGGGTCTTTCGGAGAGTCCGACCGGCGACGCCTCCGTGGAGCCGTGGTCGAAAACGCCCCAGAACATCACATGTTGTGCCGATGGGGGCTGGAAGACCATCCCGTTGGGAAAACAAACGGAACCGAAGCTGTTCTGAGGGAGTTCGCCAGCACCGACGCGGCCGCCGTCCTCGAGCACGGCGTCGCCCTGGGGTCACGTACCTGGGACAAGTTCCTCACAGAGATGGAGTGGTCGGTGGAGAACGTGGATCGCACGGTTTGCCACCAGGTCGGTTCAGCTCATCGCGACGTCATGCTGCGCACCATGGGCCTGTCTCCCGAACAGGACTTCGTGACGTACGAGTACCTCGGAAATACCGGGACGGCAGCGCTACCAGTAGCCGCCGCTCTAGCGCACGAACGCGGATTCCTAGCACCCGGCCAGCGGGTGGGACTTCTCGGGATCGGTAGCGGCCTCAACTGCATGATGCTCGGAGTGGACTGGTGAACGGTCTCTACCCGTTCGCACCGCACTACCTTCGGGTCGGTGGGCGAACAGGGGACACGGCTGAGGCTCGTGGCCACCGCATGCACTACGTGGACGAGGGCCAGGGAGCTCCGGTTCTCATGGTCCACGGCAACCCGAGTTGGTCCTTCTACTATCGGAACTTGATCAGCCAACTGAAGTCGAGCCACAGAGTGATCGCTCCTGATCACATCGGGTGTGGTCGCTCCGACAAACCGAACGACGACAACTACGACTACACGTTGTCGTCGCGCGTAGAGGATCTCGGCACACTCGTCGATTCGCTCGACCTCCAGGATCTCACGCTCGTCGTGCACGACTGGGGCGGCATGATCGGGATGGCCTGGGCGGCCAAGCACCGCGATCGGATTGCGAGGCTGGTGGTCATGAACACGGCCGCCTTCCCTTTTCCCGCCGGTAAGACCTTCCCCCGGTCGCTCGCACTGGCCCGCACTCCCGGAATCGGTGCAATGCTCGTCCGCGGAGCCAACGCCTTTTCGCGGGACGCCGTACGGTATTGTGTGACGCGTCGGCCAATGCCCAAGGCCGTGGCCGCCGGTTACCTGGAGCCGTACGACAGTTGGGCAAATCGCATCGCAGTGCATCGTTTCGTGCAGGACATTCCGCTCAGGGAGAACGACAGCGCGTACCCGATCATGAAGGAAACGGGGGACGCTCTCGTTCACTTGGTCGACAAACCGATGTTGATTTGCTGGGGCCTGAAGGACTTCGTCTTCGATCAGCAATTCCTGGACGAATGGGTTCGCCGATTCCCTGGGGCCGAGCTCCACCGCTTCGAGGACTGCGGTCATTACGTCCTGGAAGACGCGGGAGAGGAAATCATTCCGCTCATCGGCCAATTCGTCGACGCTAGTCCAACAAGCCATCCGGACGGTCGTCCCCAGACCCAGCAGATGGACAGTTCGGCATGAGCGGAGACGCGGACGGTCCGCTTTCTGACGGATCCGACGCAGCCGTAGAACGCTCGCCCGACCACGTCAACGTGGCCGCGTTTCTGGCCGATCTGGCCAGGAGCCAGCCAGGCGCCCTCGCGGTGGCCGTATCCGACGGGCGAAACCCCGACGGAACCGCCCGTTATGCCGAACTGAGCGCGCTCGAACTGCATCGCCGCTCGGATCGCATCGCCCACGCGCTGGTCGGAATTGGGATCGGCCCTGGCGTTCGAACTGTCCTCATGGTGGAGCCAAGTCTCGACTTCTTCTCTTTGACGTTTGCGATGCTGAAGGTCGGGGCGATCCCGGTCATGGTGGATCCCGGCATGGGGATCAAGAATCTGGGCGAGTGTCTCGGCGAAGCGGAACCAGAGGCGTTTATCGGCATCCCGAAGGCACATGCAGCGAGGATCGCCTTCGGGTGGGCGAAGCAGACTCTCAGAACCAATGTGACCGTGGGACGCAGGTTATTCTGGGGAGGGCACACGCTGAGCAAATTGGAGGCCCAGGGGTCGGCCGATCCGTTCCCGATCCTTCAGCCGGACCCGGAACAAACGGCTGCGATCCTATTCACGAGTGGGAGCACCGGCGTACCCAAGGGGGTCGTGACGCCGTTCCGGGTCTTCGCGGCACAGGTGAAGGCGCTCAGGGACGTATACGGCATCCAGCCAGGGGAGCGCGATCTGGCGACCTTCCCGCTCTTCGCGCTGTTCGGTCCGGCACTCGGCATGGCCTCGGTGGTCCCGGACATGGACGCGAGCCGGCCAGCCCAAGCCGATCCGCAGCGCCTCTTCGAGGCGTTCCAGGATTATACGTGCACCAATCTGTTCGCCTCTCCGGCCCTCATCGACAAGCTTGGGCGTTACTGCACCGACCAGGGTCTGGAGCTGACCTCCCTTCGGCGGGCAATCTCGGCGGGCGCGCCGGCGTCGAGTCCGGCACTCGAGCGCTTCCAAGGGTGTCTTCCGGAGGGCGTCGACGTCCTGACCTCCTACGGAGCGACCGAATCCCTGCCGGTCGCCATGCTGGGAAGCAGGGAGATCTTGAGCGAGACACGACAGCTCACGGACCGGGGCGGCGGCGTGTGCGTGGGCCGCCCGTCCACTGGGATACACGTTCGGATCGTACCGATCCATGACGAACCGATCGAGTCGTGGTCCGAAGACCTCGCGCTCCCCCCGGGAGAGACCGGCGAGATCGTGGTTCGTGGGGCGGTCGTGACGCCCTCCTACTACAAGCGGCCTCAGGCTACGAAGCTCGCCAAAATCCCTGCCGAGAGCGGGGAAGCCTGGCACCGAATGGGCGACGTCGGCTACTTCGACGAACAGGGCCGGCTCTGGATGTGCGGCCGGAAGAGCCACCGAGTAGACGCCGAAACGGGTACCCTGTACACTGTCGCCTGCGAGGCCGTATTCAACATGCATCCAGCCGTTCGACGAAGCGCCTTGGTGGGAGTCGTGAGAGAGGGCGTAACCACGCCGTTGATCTGCGTAGAACGCGTGAAACAAACTACGATCGAAAACGGGCGACTCACGGAAGAGCTACTGGAGATCGCCCGGAGCCATGACCACACTCGGACCATCGACACGGTGCTTTATCACCCCTCCTTTCCAGTGGACGTTCGCCACAACGCCAAGATCTTCCGCGAGAAACTGGCGGAGTGGGCCAGCAAGAAGTTGGCTTCCCGTCAAGCATCCGCCCACCCGTGAAGGCCCTAGTGACTGGAGCGGGCGGCTTCCTGGGGGGAGCCATAGCCCGCGCTCTCAAGGACCGGGGAGATGAGGTCAGAGGTTTTTCCCGCGGAGAGCACCCGGAGCTGGCAGCTTACGGTATCGAGCAATATCAGGGGGATTTGGTAGATCCCGACGCAGTGGCCGAAGCCGCCAATGGAGTCCACATCCTTTTCCACACCGCCGCAAAGGTAGGGGCGGGAGGCCGGTACGCCGACTTCCACGCTACCAACATCGCCGGCACCGCCAACGTGATTCGCGCCTGCCGCGAGGGCGGCATGCTGGCGCTCGTCCACACTTCCACACCAAGCGTGGTCACCAGTCATAAGGCCCTGGAAAATGCGGATGAATCGGCGAGCTACGCGACGCGCCATAACGGGCACTACAGCCACACCAAAGCAGAAGCCGAGCGTCTTGTCCTCTCTTCTGCCACCGACGAGTTCAAGACCGTAGCGCTCCGTCCCCCCATCATTTGGGGTCCTGGTGACACGTCTCTGCTCCCTCGTATCATTCAGCGAGCGCAAAACGGCTCGCTCCGAAGAATCAGGGGCCGACCAGCCTTCGCGGACATCACCTTCATCAACGACGCGGTACGAGCCCATTTGAACGCTGGGGATCGCCTCCTGGCCGGCGGCGAGGGAGCCCTCCGTATCAACGGCCGCCCGTACTTCGTGAGTGCCGGTACGCCCGTAGTGATCTGGGATTTCCTGAATGGCCTACTCGAGGCCGCCGATCTCCCGCCGATTCAGAAAACTGTGGGTCTTCGAACCGCACTTGTGGCGGCTTGGTTCTCCGAGAAGATACATACACTCATGCGAAGGCAGGGTGATCCCCGCATGAGCCGCTGGATCGTGCGGCAGCTCGCGACCTCACGTTGGTTCGACATCAGCGCGGCCAAGCGGGATATAGGATACGAGCCGCTGGTGTCCATGGAGGATGGGATGCGCCTCCTGAAGGCGTGGTTCGAAGAACAGGACCGGGCGGAACCGGAGGATGCGGGGAAACCGGAGGACCGGGAGAACCCAGAAGACCTGGAAGACCCAGAGGACCCAGACCGGGTGTGAAGAGCCACCGACGGTCGGGAGGCCAACGTGCCGAGTCATCTACAGCCAGGGTCCGATGGGAGGCCCGATCGGGCGATCGACCACGTGGCTGACCGCTGGCGTCGTGGTCGAACATGGGAGCCCGCGCTCGACGACGTGATAGACGTTTGGCGCTTCAATCTCGAGGTCGAGGACGGCGATTGGGCAATCCTGGCTCCCGAAGAAACCCAGACCGCCAATCGAATTGTTGTTGAAGAGAAGCGGGATCGAAAGGCCTCCGCACGGGCTCATCTGCGCCGAATACTCGCTCGTTACCTGGGGACGCCCCCACAAGACGTGCAGTTCACCTACGGAGAGCACGGAAAACCGATGCTCGCCGAGCACGACGATCCCTGTTTCAATCTGTCTCACTCGGAATCTCAGGGGCTCGCCGCCGTGTCCCGGGGAACCCGCATCGGAGTCGACCTTGAGTTCACTCGGGAAGGCAGAAGATTCACTGAGATCGCGGAGCGCTTCTTTTCACAAGCCGAGAGTGCCGCACTCCGGGCACTCCCGCCCGAGGCCCGCCCCGGCGCGTTCTACCGAGCTTGGACTCGGAAGGAGGCCTACCTGAAGGCCTGGGGAACGGGACTGAGCTTCGCCTCGAATCGCTTTACCCTCGACTATGTCGGAGAGGGTCCAGGCAACCTCTTGGCCACAGAGATGCCGGANGACGATGTGTCCCGGTGGCACTTCAAGGACGTTGAGCTGGGCCCGGCCTACACGGGAGCGCTCTGCTTGGAAGGCCCGGAGCGACCGATTCGGTGGTGGGCCATCTGAGACGGACCCACCAGAGAATCATCCGCACGAAATCACCGATTCTACCTTCTATCGTCGGTGGTGTACGGTCGTAATCCCTGTGCTACTCGGCTTTCAACGCGTCGATCGGGTCTGCACGTGTCGCGCGCCGNGCCGGTACGAAGGCAGCGAGCAGCGCGACCCCCGAAAGCACCACCGCCACCGCCACNAACGTCACGGGGTCCGTGGGTTGGATCTCGAACAGGAGCCCCGAGAGAAGCCCGGACAACATCATCGAGGCCACGCCTCCCAACACGAGCGCACCGAGCACCAAGCGTGCGCCCTCTCCCATCACCATTCGAAGCACGTCCCCCTCCTCCGCCCCCAACGCGAGACGGATACTGAATTCCTTGGTGCGCTGTGTTACGGAGAACGCCATTACGCCGAGCACGCCGACCCCCGCCACGAGCAAGGCCAGAATCGCGAAAGCGGAAAAGAGCGTTGCGTTCAAACGCCAGGGGGCGATGTCCTCCCTCTGTAGCTCATCCAGCGTGATGACGTTGTCCACCGGCCGCTCCGGGTCCGTCTCATGGATGATGGCCGTTATCTGCCGTACGACCGGCCCCGTCTCCCCGGTNGTACGCACCAGCATGGTCTCAGCGGGAAAACCTCCGCCNCCTGTCACTCCTGCAACACCCCCACGCCTGCGGACNGCCTGACTGGTCGCCTGGTAGATGACATGGACGTCGGCTNGGGCGATCCCCGCGTCCCGAGTGCTCGCGACCACCCCCACCACGCGCTGCCATGGCTGCCACGTGCCGCGCGCGTTCTGCCAGCGGATGCGTCCCCCGACCGGACTCTCACTCCCGAAGTACGCCCTTGAAAGAGACTCGTTAACGACCACGACTGAATCGGTTTCCGGCNNGTCTTCCNCGTTGAAGGAGCGCCCNCGAAGAAGTGTTGCTCCCACCGTCCGAAAGTAGTCCGGACTCACGGTGTTGAAGAGCCCCGTGGGGGTCGACGCCTGAAGTTCGTCCAGGCCTTCGACCTCGATCGTGAGGGCCTCAGGCGCCGGGCTCTGAAGCGGCGCCCANGTGGCGTAAGCCGCNCTGCGCACTCCCGGATAACTCCTNATCCGGTCCGCGGCNCCCTCAAACAACGTCTGCTGCTCCTCCGCCGAAAGGGAAGTGAAATTCGGTGACTCCAATGTCACGACGGTCCCAGCTTCGAAGCCCGAATCGACCCCCTGCAACCTCAATAAACTCCTCACCAGGAGGCCAGCGCCGATCAAAAGCGTGAAGGAAAGCGCAAGCTGGCTCACGACCAATAAGCGCTGCAGCTGGCGTCTTGATACCCCGCCCGTGTTCCGCCCGCTAGCCCGGTTCAGGGACATTCCGACCTCGGACGTGAAAGGAAGGCTGGGTGCCCACGCAAGCAGCATCGCGATCCCCGTTCCTACCAGGAGAGTGAACGCGAAGACGGTGCCGTCCATGCCGATCTCTTCGCTACGGATCGTGAAACGGTCTGCGTAGGACACCAGCAGGTCCAGGCCGGCTATGGCAAGGATCAGCCCAAACCCCGCCCCCGCCAAAGCCAGGACAATATTTTCAGTGAAGAGTTGGAGGCGGATGCGCTTCGTGTCAGCGCCCAACGCCGAACGTACAGCCAACTCCCGCTCGCGTCGGATCAAGCGGGTCAGCGCCAAGTTCGCCACGTTGGCGCAGGCCAGAAGAAGCACCATGAGCACCGTGCCCATCATGATCAAGAACGTGGGACGCGCGGACTCGGTGAGAACCTCCTGCCATGGGCGAGCGGTGATCTCATAGCCGAACTGCTCCGGATAAGCCTGACTAAACTCATCTTGCAGGCGACGGTTGATCTGCGTCAGTTCGGCTTGGGCCGCCTCGCTGGTGGCGCCAGGGGCGAGTCGTGCGAAAACGTTGGTCATACGATGGGTTCGGGCATCTCGCATGGCCGCACCGGTATAATGGTCGTTCGTGGTGTAGTTCGCGAAGACGTCCGGCTTCCTGCTCCCCGTGTAGTGGCTCCCGGGCGCGAGTACACCCACGACCTCAACGGTCTTCGTCGTCAGCTTGACGGTCTTACCTACGATTTCAGGGTCGGCCCCGAACATCCGGCTCCAGTAGGCGTGGGTGAAGACCATCACAGGTGGCGCACCCGCGTCGTCATCACTTGGAAGTAAGGTACGCCCATACAGGGGCCGGAGACCGAGGACATCGAAGTAATTGGCTGTCACCAGGCCGCCGACCACACGATGGGGGTCCCCGCGTCCGATCACGCTGAAATCCCAGTCCCCGAACTCGACGAACTCGTCGATCGTCCGGGACGCCGCCCTGTAATCGTCGATCTCGATGAACGAGAACGCCGCGCCGAAAGCCCCGACCGTGTTTGCGGGCTGCTGCACGAACATGATCCGGTCGGCGTCTTGGTACGGTAGCGGCTGCAGTAGCACACCGTTGATGACGCTAAAGATGGCGGTGTTCACCCCGATACCGAGCCCAAGGGTAATCACGAAGGCAGCCGCGTAGGTGCGGCTCTTGTTCAGGCTCCGGAGGGCGTACCTGACTTCGGCGACAAAACTGGACATGCTTTCTCCTTCCCGTTCCCTTTCCAAATTGTCCGTATGAGCCGGGCCCCCTCAGAACCCGCCGTTGCGGTCCAGGGGGCGATCAAGCGACCACCCACCTTGGCAGATTGAGTCACCTCCGGTCAAGGTGCAGGTCGTGGAGGTGCAGGTCGTAAAGGAGCAGGTCGTAGCGCAGCCAACAACTTGAGAGAAATCGTCAAATCGAATCCCCGAGCCGCGGCGCCATCTTGATGCCGGCGCCTTCGATGACATCCGAGAACATCATCTCGAGTAAATACACTCCCACCGCCGTGATCCCCCTACTGGCGGCCTCGATGTTCGTCATCTCCGGGTGCGGAGAGGGCGAGGCGCCGGCTTCGGGTGGGAGCGAAACCGCACCCCCCGCGACTGTCCAGTCTGCACTGCCCGAGGTGGAGATCGACCTCGACGAGTTTGTGGTCTTGATGGACGCCCGTCTGCCAACCGGTCCAGTGAGCCTGAGGCTTGCGAACCGGGGGTTTGAGGAACACAACCTCGCATTTTTTGTTCTCGAATCCGACTCAATCGTCTGGGAAACCGATGGCCGCCTGAACCCAGGGGAGAGGCGATCCGTCACACTCGACCTCGCAGCGGGTGAATACAGGGCCGTCTGCAATTTTTCCGACCATGAAGATCGGGGCATGATCGTGGAGTTCCGGGCTCAGGAGAATACTCCGAGTGGGGACGGCGCCGACGGCTAGCTGCGGCTCAGCCGTCCGGCCCACGAAGAGCACCAGCCATCTCGAGCAGGGACTCGATCATCCCCTCGTCGCCGTAGATCTCGGGTACTCCGGAAACCCGCAGGCCCGCGGAACGTGCCGCATCAGCGGTTGTCGGTCCAACACAGAAGATCTGTACGCCGTCGAGATCCACACCGGACGAATAAAGCGACTTCGCCGCTGAGGGGCTGTACAGAAGGACGGCATCCACTCCGCTCCGAAACGCGTCCAACGCGGCGTCGTTAGGCGGCTGTAGCAGCGTATCGTAAACGTGGAGGGCGTGGACTTCCAAACCCGCTTGAGTCAATCCGTCGGAGACCTCATCGACCGCCAGCGTTCCGCAAGGGAAGAGCACGCGCTCCCCACTCTTCCCCTCAGCTGCGATCGCCTTCACGAGAGCTCTGGCTCGATACTCCCCAGGGATCAGGTCGGCACGCACCCCCACCGCTTCGAGGCAGGCTGCGGTCTTCGGACCGACGGCAGCGATCCGGGCCGTCCCGAAGAAGCGGGCGTCGAGACCCTGACGTTCCAGTTGACGCACGAGTCCCTCGACCCCGTGGAGCGACGTGAACACCATCCAATCGTGGTCAGAACGGGGACCCGGGAGATCCGCCTCGAGATACTCAATGCGGATAAGCGGCGAATCGATCACGTGTGCCCCGAGGCCTCGAAGCTTCGAAATCACCTGTCTGCTCGCGGAAGACGGTCGGGTCACGACCACGTGGCGACCGGCCAGCGGCCCGAAGCCCGCAGCCGGCGCATTAACGTCGAGCCGGGGCAACCCAGCGCCCGGACCCACGACCAGCACCATGGGAGCCCGTAGACCTTCGTCGTGGACGACGTCCGCAATGGTCGCGAGGGTCCCTCGCACCTGACGCTCTCCGGGGAGCGTCCCCTCTTGAATGACCGCAGCGGGGGTCGCACCCTCGCGGCCCGCAGCGATGAGGCCCTTCGCGACCTCCTCTAGCCGAGCACCGCCCATCAGCACCACCGCAGTGTCCATCTCGGCCATCGCGGCGTACGGAAGCTCGCGGGCCGGAAGACCCTTTCCGACGCTCGGCGTCACCAAACTCACTGTGCTCGCTTGTCCACGCAGCGTGAGCGGAATACCCGCGCCGGTCGGCACACCGATCGCGCTACTCACGCCCGGCACCACCTCACAGGGGACGCCGGCCAGATAGCAGGCCTCAATCTCTTCCCACCCCCGGCCATAGACGAAGGGATCGCCACCCTTCAGACGGACGACCTCCTTTCCGGCCCTGGCCCGCTCGATCAGAAGATCGTGGATCTGATCCTGGGGCAACGTGTGCTGACCGGGCGTCTTAAAGACATCGATCAGCTCTGCATCGGGCCTCGTGAAGGTCAGGAGTTCGGCACCGACGAGCCGATCATACACGACCACATCCGCCCGCTCGAGAAGCGCTCGGCCGCGAACTGTGATCAGTCCCGCGTCCCCCGGCCCAGCACCGACCAGCCACACCCGACCGGTCAAGGGACTAGGAGGGTGATTGGAGAGGGGAGTGGGCGGAAGGCAATCCCGCTCGCAAAGGCACATACGTCGACCCGGGCAAGCGTACCTGGCCCCCACCTCCACGATTCGAGCGTGGGTGCGTGAGAGAATCGAGCGTGAGCGAGGCCAACTCCGGCCACTCCAATATCGGCGGAAGAATATTCAGGGTCTCCGTCACACACCCAAGCCCTGAGAACGGTCGAGGTTCGGTCAAGGCACGGGCAATATCGACGTCGACGTGTGGACCACCCCCCATGAGAAGAGGAGCAGCCACGACCGGGACGCCGCGGAGTAACCCGGCGACGTCCGCAACGTGTGGAGATTCATCGAGAAACGCGGTGAGAATCTCAATCTGCGGAAAAGCGAGAGCCAGTTCGTCCCGAACCCACCGGGCCACATCCCCACTCGAACGGACACGTGTTGTCCCATGCCCCACGAGCAGAACCACCGGATTCAGTCCGCGTCGTCTCATGCCCGTCACCGCCTCGCCCACCTTGTTCGCCACAACGTGAGGAAACGCTGGAAGGGTGCCGACCGGAGGAGCGATGACGAACGAACGTGACGGATCTCCTTTCGCCCATTCCTCCGGCAGGCGCCGGCGGGCATAGTATCCGCTGCTCGCCATGACGGGCACTACCACGGGGCCCTGCCCCCGCAAGCTCCGGGCAGCCTCTACAAAGCTCGGTGTACCCTTCCAAAACGCACACCCGAAGCGGACGCCGGGTCGCCGTGCCCTCAGGGCCTCGGCCAACTCCAGGTGCCTCCGATTGGCCTCCGAGCCGTCTCCGGCGCCGTGCCCCGCGAGAATCACGGTCATTTGATGGAGGCAGCTCCTAGGCGGATCTGATGAGTTCATCCAGGTTCCACTCCCCATCGCCCACCACCTTCATGTGGAGCGTCAGCGCCCCCCGCGTGTGACCGACTCTTTCAAACTCGATGGGGACCTCGCCGTAGAGGCCCGCCAAGACGTTTTCGAGTTCAGGCGTAATCTCTTCGAAGGCCGCTTCGGTCGACGGCACTGCAAGACGATCCGTAAAACGAAAGGCGATCTCACGCGTCGCGAACCGCACGGGGTTGTCGGTGGCTGTATCCTGCTGCAGAGCTGCAGCCGCCGCGAACACGCCCACGATCGCCTCCCGGAGCCGCTCGGCCAGGGTCCCCGACCCTTCGCGCTTCAATTCGTATTCGAGCCCGATACGGCCACCCGCTTCGTCTGTGCGCAGGTGCCACTCATGAGCGACCAGGAGTACTCCGGGCCCATCCGGGACATGTGTGTAATCGTGCACATCGATAAGTGTCCCCGGAATGCGGTTCTCCTGAATCCAACGGTGAAACACTTCGATCATCCGGGCCCGGTCGAACGCGTCCTGATCCTCGACGAAGACCTTTACCCCAAGCCTCTGGGGCACCGCAACGACCCTGGACCCGACCTCTGGAGCCGCCTGGATGCTCATACCGACACCACGTCGGCAGTCCGAACGTGGTAGGAGTGGGCAGCCTCGATAAAGAGTTGGGCCTCTTCAATCCGCTGGCGAGCCGTCGCGGGCGTCGCCTCGAACCCGTTGTCGTTCTCGCCGTGGACGCGGAACAGATAGTTCCCGAACTTTCCTCCGGCGTAGGGATCGTGGAATAGTCCTGGGTCGAAGAGATGGGTCTTGAATGCGGCCACCACGTCGTCGGGTGCTTCACCGAGACCCACCTCCTTCTCGCGTGCCAGGCTTCTCGCCGCGATCAGCATCGCGCGATAGGCGATATCGGCGGCGCCGGATGAGTCCCCTTGATCCAGCCGATCCTGAGCCTCGAAGACCTCGCGCTCGCTGGCCTGAAGGCCGAACTCGACCGGTGAGACGACCTGACCCGCGCATTCACCGATGCCCATGTCGCCCAGTGTGAACTCTCGCGGATCTCCCCAATTCGAGTAGAAGCTGCGATCCTCCTCGTACAGGGGCACTTCGACCAGATCCTGCAGAAGGGTCCTGAGGCTGGCCTTGCCAACACGGGTGACGAAGGCCTGAAAGCCCTCTTCCCCTTCGCGCTCATCGACGTAATACTGGGTTATC
>PCCM01000042.1 GCA_002731735.1 Gemmatimonadota bacterium
CCCTCGAGATAGAGGGCCAGTGGCCCATCCCTGAGGGCTCACTCGCTCAGGTTGTGACGCTGGGACTGATGGATCCCAAAACCATGGAAGTGGTCCCGGGCCCCGGGCCCGGAATGCTCCGTGGTGGGGCGTCGCTGCCGGGAAGCGCCGTGAAAGGCCTGCTCGATGATACGGAGTCATTGGGCGAAATGGGACAAGATGTTCTCGACCGAGTCAGCCGCCTGCTGTCAGAGGAGAACCTGGAGGCTATCGGTGGAAGCGCCGAGGGTCTGAACAAGCTCGTGGGTGAACTCTCGGATATCGCGAGTACGATCGAATCCGAGAGCGAGGACGTCAGGGAGTTGATACAGTCGTTGACCACCGCCGCCGATGGGCTTGCGGAGGCGACCGGTCCGGAGGTGCGGGGAAACCTGACGAGCGCTCTGGCCGTAGCGGACACGCTCATGGCGCGCCTCAACACCACGTCGGAAAGCATCGAGGGGGCTGTCCAATCCTTCGGGACGATCCTGACGCACATCGAAGATGGCCAGGGCACACTGGGCCGTCTCTGGGCCAGTGATACACTCTACACGAACCTGACGGGTGCGATCGAGAGCGCACGCCTTCTGCTGGATGACATCCGCGAGAACCCGGGGCGTTACATCAAAATGTCGGTCTTCTAGCCTCTACCACCCCGGCGACAGCACGAAACCCCAGTGTGCTCCCCTGTCCGGGCGCTGGAACGGATAGGCCCGATAGACTTCCAGAATCAAGAACTGCAAGATGTTGACGCGGGCTCCGCCGCCCACGGAGAACACCGGTACGCGCTGCCCACCCGAGCGTGAAAACTCGAACCTGAGCTGGTCAAAGTTGTTGACGGCGACTCCGACGTCGCCAAAGGCGAAGAGTGTAGTAGGCAGGTACGAGAAGTTGAAGAGCCCTAACCGCTCGGTCCCCAAGAGCGGGATCCGAACCTCGAGGTTGGCGACCCCGATGCGGTTACCGAAGAGGCGATCGAACCCGGGGCAGCTGCCCACAGCGGCGTTTGTTTCCGCGGCCGATGCGGCACATTCCTCTGGTTGGAAACTTTCGTACGCGTACCCACGAATGAACGTTTCGTACCCCAAGAAATAGGGTTGAATGGTCGCCACAGACCGGTCCGTTTCCAAACTGTTTCCGTAGCGCCCGAAGTGAAGAGCTCGAGCCGCAAAAGTGATGTTTTTGTTGGGGTTGAAATATCGCCGGACATCTAGCACGAGGGAGGTGAAATTGACCGAGCCCACGGACTGACTCACCTCCAGCCGAAAACGTCCGCCCGACACAGGTCCGGTGAAGGCGCTATTGGACTTGTCGCCGACCAGAGCGACGGAAGCCGAGGCGAGATTGATGGCAGGCCGAGATGGGAGTGGTTCTACCTTGCTGCCGATAAAATACCCGTAGGGGTCGAAGACGGATTCCCGCTGCTCAAAGTCGTAGGAGTAGCGCTGGACCCCGATGTTACCCTCCACACGACGCGTCGTGGAGAACGGATAGGCCCCCATCAGACTGGCCTGGTTCACATAGATGCGCTGGATCTGCTCAATGATGCTAATGGTGCCGTCAGGGTTGTCGGAATAATACGAGTAGCCCTGCATATAGGGGATCCGACCACCTGATACCCCCCAATTGAGGCGTTTCGCCTGATTCGTGAAAAAGGCCTGCCCGCCTAAGTCCTTCAACGTCCCCTGGGCCATAACCATGACACCAAGCGTTTGGTTACCGAGCATGTCACTGAAATACGCCGAAGCCCCGCCGGAGGCGTAAGCCCCGTATCGGTCGGTGCCCACGCCTAGGGAGGGTTGCCCCAGGTAATCGAGAGCGAGCGAGGAATCGTATTCGCGCGCATTCTCGACGAGGTAGGTTCCGGTCGGGACCAGGCCCATGAGCGGATCTTCGAAGTAACTGGCGATCCGGCTCGGCCGTGCCGGCTCNTNCGGCGGAAGGAGNCGGCCCGCCTGGGGTGAAGAGGATACGGTGATCTCTTCGCCCCCCGCGTCNGCCTCACCGGCCTGTAGGCTGTANACGTGGAATTCGGTTGCGTCGAACACGGTGAAGAGGATCGTTCCGGCATCTCGAGCCACAGACATAGTCGGCGAAATTGCGCTGATCCCGCTCACGCCGGTCTGCAGCCGGGTGATACGGCGAACGTCCTGAGACTCAAACACATACTGGTAGATATCGCTAAAGCCGTCCTGATCCGATACGAAGTAGAGGCTACGGCCGTCTGGGGAATACTGCGGATTGATGTGCTTGACCTCGCCGAAGACACTGAGCGTGGATACTCGGCCCGAGGCCACGTCCAGGAATGCGATCTGCGACTCACTGTACTGGAGGCGTTCGAAGTTCGTAATCGCCCCCCGATCGGAGACGAAAGCGATGGTCGATCCGTCCGGCGACCAGGTGGGCTGAAGGTCGGCGTGTTTGTCGTCTGTGTGCTGTCTGAGCGCGCCAGTGAAGACATCCCAAGTGTAGATGTCGCTCACGCCCCCAGTGAGCCCGGAAAAAGCTATGAATTGACCGTCCGGGGACCAGGCCGGACTGGTAATGGCCCCGATGCCCTCGAGCGGGATTTTCTGGGTGACGTCCCCGCTCTCCACATCCACGATCGCCAACTCGTTGTCTCCATCGGCGAACACCGCGAATACGAACTGGGTGCCGTCCGGCGACCAGTCTCCCGCCGAGTCGATGAACCGCAACGCATCGAAATGAGAGTCGGAGTTGGCGCTGACCAACTTCTTCAGGATCTCGCCGGTCCGCGCATCGGCCAGGAACATGTCGATCCCAAAGAGATCTCTCTCGGAGAGAAAAGCGACGTACCTCCCGTCCGGACTCACCGAAGGAGCAACGTTCTGCCGCCCCGCCCCGGTGGATGGGGCCAGGAGCAGCGCTCCGGACTCACCCGGAGCTTGCCTTCCGGCCATGAGGGGAAGGTACTCGGCCTCGACGGCCTCTCTCCACCTGGCCGAGAGACTGTCTGAGCCCATGCCAACTACCTGAGCGAGGGCGGGCTCCCATCCGATGCGGAGTGCCCTCCGGAATATGTCCGCGACACGGTCATCACCAAACATGCCTCCCATAAACGCCCAGAACGCATGCCCAAACCGATACGGGAAGATCTCCCCGGAGCTCAGTTGCTCGAGCGTAGGTAGCGCTCCCCTTCGAATGCCGTCGCGAAGCCACATGGCCGTAAGTGCGTCTTCTTGCCCGACAGAAAAGTACTCCGCGATCCCCTCGATCACCCAGAGCGGAAGGAGTGACAGCCCGCGTATCCCCGCCCCGGCCCAGGCTTCCGCCAAGTTGTACTGGAATGCGTGAACCAGCTCATGCCCAAGGACGTGGTCGGTATCAGCGTACGAGCCCGTCAGAGGCATGATCACGCGATTCTTGAGCGACTCGGTGACGCCTCCCAAGCCCTCACTCAGGTTACCGGAGAGTGTATTCGTCTGCTGAAAATCGGGGTGGTCGGCATACAGAATGATCGGCTTGGGCCGTTCGAACTCATGCTGAAATATGCGCGCGAATCGCTCGTACCACCGCTCAGCCATACGCGCCGCGTCCTCGACCGCTTCGCCCTCTTCCGGATAGAAATGGATGTCGTAGTGCGGGGTCTTGAGGATCTTGAAGTCGAACGTCTCATACTGGACCTTGTTCCGCCCGAAGTACTGAGCGGATACGGAGGCCGGGAGTGCACTAGCGGACAGGGCCAAGAGCAGCGCAGTGAGGAGGCCGCGATAGGTTCCAGGGCCAGACGCATGCGAACGAGTGTGAAAATTCATGTGATTCCTCTGTTGGCCGTTGCTTTCGCTTGCGTCCAAGTTACTGCCTTACCGCCCGGCGAACCAATCCACCGAGCCGTTCCAACTCGATTGTCCAACCCAGGAACCCTCGGTACGGGCCCACGGGTTCCACCGGTGGCCCTTTACTCCGCTCAGTCGCCGCTGCAAGATTCTTGCCTGTGAAGGGTGGCACATAGCGGTGTCTGCTTTTGTCTTCAAACAAGGAAACGATGATATCCTTTCGGATAGGGATATTGGCGACCTGTCTGAGCGCGACGGCCTGCCTCGATGGGGGTCCGCGTGGGGTCGATCCAGGTGAGATCGAACCACTAAATCCGCCCTTGGGAGAGGGCAGTCTATGGCCTGGACTGTCCACCCACGGGGACAAGGTTGTACTAAGCTGGCAAGAAAGTGATGACGGAGATGCTTGGACCGTTAAAACGGCCATGCTCGATGATGCTGGTTGGGGTCCGGCGCTTACTGTCGCGAGCTCGACGGAGGAGAGGGGATTTTTCGTCAATTGGGCGGACTTCGCTTCAGTAGAAATCCTGGAGCCGGATCTACTGGTTGCTCACTGGCTCGTTCGTGGCCCGGACGGGGGATACGACTACGGTATTCGGGTGGCACAGTCGACGGATGGAGGTCTTACATGGACCGAGCCGTTGAGGCCCCATACGGATGAGACCCGCACGGAGCATGGTTTCGTCTCGAAGTTTCTCCTGAACGATGGGGGGACCGGCCTGGTTTGGCTGGACGCCCGGAACTCGGTCGACATCGACGGACAGAAAGGCACCCCGGGGGCGATGGCGCTACGATACCGTTCCCTTGATCCGGATGGAGTACCGGGTCTGGAATCAGTCCTCGACGAGCGCGTCTGTGACTGCTGTCAAACGGACGCGGCCATCTCGGCGTCCGGCCCGGTTGTCGTCTATCGGGATCGGTCCGAGGGGGAAGTGCGAGACATATACATCACCCGCATGGTTGATGGGCAGTGGACGGAGGGTACACCCGTCCATCGAGACGGCTGGGTGATTCCGGCCTGTCCGGTGAATGGTCCGGCCGTAGCGGCTCGAGGAGACGAGCTCGTAGTCGCGTGGTTTACCGGTGTCGGAAACGAACGTAAGGCACAGGTGGCTTTTTCTTCCGACGGCGGTGTACACTTCGGAGAAGCGATCCGCGTTGACGATGGCACATCTCTCGGGCGGGTCGACGTGCTGTGGCTCGAGAATGGCTCAGCACTGGTCATGTGGGTGGAGCGGCGGCCCCGCGTTGCGGAAATTCTGGTGCGCCAGGTGTGGCCCGACGGCCGAATAGGAGAGGACTTGCTTGTGACCACGACATCTGCAGCTCGGGACAGTGGGTTCCCGCAAATGATCCGAGACGGCATGGGCCGGGTGGTTTTCGCGTGGACACAGGTGGGCAATGGCGGACGTGTGAGAGTGGCAAGGACAAGCGAGGATTTACAATGAACCCGGCGGTGCGGGCGACACTAGCCCTCTTGTTCTGGGTTTCAGCGTGTGCCCCGAGCGATCTGCCCTCACCACCGCAAGTCGGCGATCAGGCGCCAGAGTTTCAGGCGACGTCGCTCGACGGCACCCGTACCGTCGCTCTTGCCGACTACGCGGGACAGACGACCCTCGTGAATCTATGGGCCACGTGGTGCGCCCCGTGCCGGTTCGAGACACCCTATCTCCAGGCCGTTTATGAGGAGAATCAGGATCGCGGCTTGATGATCGTGGGGGTTTCCGTTGACTCTCCCTCCGCCCTCGACCAGGTGAATGATTTTCTCGAGGAGATGGGCGTTACCTACGATATCCTGCTCGATCCGGGTATGGTGAGCACGGATTCTTTCATGCCGCAGGGGTACCCCACATCCTATCTCATCGACGGGGAAGGTGTGATCCGCTTCGCTCGAATCGGTCCGATTCCGGAAGGCGATGCGGAATTCCTCGAAGCCCTGGAACAGACACTAGGAGGGTGATCGGAAAGGGGGGCGGGGCCCTATTGTCGGCCGGCTGTATCAAGGGCATCCTGGAGCGCTCTGAGCAGGCACGGGTGCTCGTCGTCGGGGACCTCATGCTCGATCGATACGTTTCGGGCTCCGTAACGCGGATCTCGCCGGAATCTTCGGTACCCGTCGTTCAAATGGACAAGGAGTGGGTGGGCGTGGGCGGCGCCGCCAATGTCGCGGCCAACGTGGTTGCGCTCGGTGCCGAATGTGACCTGGTCGGGTGCGTGGGTAGTGATGATGCAGGATACGAGCTCCGAGAGTGCCTCAGAGGACTCGGCGTGGGCATCGCAGGCTTGGTGGAGATTGGGGAGCGACCGACGACGGTAAAGACGCGGGTCTTGGCGGGGCACCAACAGGTCGTGCGCATCGACCGGGAGGACTCGGACGACGTGAGTACCGACACCGTTCGGCTGCTTCGAAAGGAAACCCGTAGGAGACTTGCCGCCTGTGCCTCGGTTGTGCTGGAGGACTACGACAAGGGCGTGCTGGTTCCCGAGATCATCGAAGGAGTCCTCGACGGTGCGAGGGGGGAAGGAGTACCCACGATCGTGGATCCGAAGCGTCGACGATTCTTCGGATACGGATCGGCCACCGTGTTCAAGCCGAATGCCAAGGAGTTGGAGGATGCATTGGGAGAGCCCGTCCTTCCCGGGGATGCCGATTGGATGGAGGAGGCACGCTCCCGGCTGGACTGCGATCACCTCCTCCTGACTCTGGGCAGGCAAGGGATGGTGTTGTGCTCGACCGGGAAAGGCACCACACTTTTCCCCGCGTCGGATCGAGCCGTCTTCGACGTTTCCGGTGCAGGGGACACGGTGACCGCAGTGGTTTCGCTCGCGTTGGCACTCGGTGCGTCGATGTCCGAGGCGGCCGTTATGGCGAACCACGCGGCAGCCGTCCAGGTGTCCAAGCCCGGCGTGGCCACGGTGACGAGGGCCGAGCTCTACGAGCAGGCCGCGGGGGGCGTAGAGGATCCAGGGGTGGCTCGAGAGGTCGGTGGGTACGGTGAGTCCTAAAATGCTGTGTGTATTTCAGCTAGGAGTTGCGAGCGCGTGAACAATTTTAAGTTAATTGATACATCTGAAGCGCCGGCTGCCATCGGCCCCTACTCCCAGGCTGTGGTGGCGGGGGAGTGGGTCTTCGCATCCGGCCAGATTCCCCTAGACCCGTCTACCGGAGAGGTCGTCGAGGGTGGGGTCGCGGAGCAGACCGATCGCGTCATGAACAACTTGGCTGCTGTTCTCGGTGAGGCGGCGGGCTCTCTGAACCACGTCGTCAAAACCACCGTGTATCTCGCCGACATGGCCACCTTTGGAGAGATGAACGAGGTGTACGCAAGACATTTCGGGGATCATCGTCCCGCTCGGGTGACGGTAGAGGCCGGGGCTTTGCCCAAGAATGTCGCAGTGGAAATCGACCTGATCGCACGCATCCCGTCATGACCGAACTCCTCGATAATCCATGGGTGCAACGCCTCGGTTTCGTCTTCGGCGGCTTCGTGTTGGGCGTCCTGTTGGAGTTCGTCATCATCCGGCGGATACACAAACTGGCCGAACAGACCCGCTTCAAGTGGGACGACATGCTCATCGGGTCCATCCGTGGGGTGGGGACCATCTGGTTGGTCGCTGGCGGTCTCTACCTTGCGCTCAACGTGGGCACTCTGGACCCGCTGTTGGTGAACACGACTCGAAGCGTGCTCATGGTCATCGTACTCGGCTCCGCCGTGATCGCCGTGATGCGCGTGGTGGGGGGAGCGGTCGAGATGGTATCAGGCCGCGCGGGCGGGGCGATCAAGTCGCCGACGCTGGTGGTCAACCTGGCTCGGATCGCTGTCGGGGTGCTGGGCCTCTTCATCATCCTCCAAAACCTCGGCATCGACATCACGGCGCTGATCACCGCACTCGGTATCGGGGGTATCGCGATTGCCCTCGCGCTGCAGGATACGCTGGGAAACCTCTTCGCCGGCGTCCAGATCATCCTGTCCAGGCAGGTGCGTCAAGGGAACTACATCTGTCTGTCTTCAGGGGAAGAGGGCTGGGTGACCGACGTGAAGGGCCGGAACACGACCATTCAAACCTTCCCCGACGGGAACCTCGTCACTGTGCCCAACTCGTTGCTCGCGTCCTCCATCGTGAAAAATTTCTCGATGCCGAGAAAGGCGCTGTGGGTCACTCTGGAAGTCGGTGTCAGCTACGACAGCGACTTGGAGCACGTGGAGGTCGTCGCCCTGGAGGTGGCCAAGGAGGTGCTCGGTGAGGTGGATGGTGGTGTGGCGGGGGAAGACCCGATCGTCCGCTACCACACCTTCGGGGACTCCAGCATCAATTTCGACATGCGCATGATGGTGCGTGAGTTCCAAAGCCAGGGTCCCGTCAAACACGAGTTCATCAAGCGTTTGCATCAGCGCTTCAACGACGAAGGCATCGAGATCCCGTTCCCGATCCGGACGGTGATGATGGCGGGCGGGGGCGAGTCGACAGTCGAAGGTGGTTGAGGTCTGAGTCTTTTTAGCCGTTGAACTGAGGAAACACGATGCAGGATTTACTGTCTAGCATAGCCGCGAACCCCTGGCTTCGGGCCGTCAGCGGGGTGTTGTCCCTGACCCTCTTGGCGTGGGCCATCAACTTCGTGGCGCGCAGTATTTTTCTGAGGCTAGTCCACCGTGTGGCGAGCAGGACTCAGTCCAGGTGGGACGATCGCTTCATTGAGCAAAGGATCTTCCACAAGGTGGCCAACGTCGCGCCGGCGCTGGTGACCTACGTTGGAATCGGCTGGGCGCTTGGCGTCGGTCCCGAAATGCTGGCTGACACGCCGGCCGTCGATCTTGAGGCGACGAGCCAGGAGGGACTCTTGCTCGCCGCGGCGATTCTCGTGCGCCGCGTATCTCTGGCATGGGTGGTGATCGCCCTCACCACAGCCGCCGGGGGGCTGCTGCACGCCGGCAACGACATCTACAACGAGATTTACTCCGAGGCCAAGAACCGCCCCATCAAGGGCTACCTCCAAGTCCTCAACATCTTCCTCTACGTGGCCGCGGGCATCCTGGTGGTGTCTATCCTGGCAGATATCAACCCCGTGGTCTTCCTGTCGGGCCTGGCGGGGCTCACAGCGGTTGTGATGCTGGTCTTCAAGGACACGCTCCTCTCGTTGGTGGCCAGTGTCCAGATCATGTCCAACAACATGATCAGCCTCGGAGATTGGGTGGAGATGCCCCAGGCCAACGCCGACGGCGATGTCATCGACATCGCGCTGCACACGGTGAAAATCCAGAATTGGGACAAGACAATCTCCACGATCCCCACACACAAGTTCATCTCCGAGTCGTTCCAGAACTGGCGGGGGATGAGCGAGTCTGGTGGTCGACGCATCAAACGGGCCCTCCACCTGGACATGGGCACGATACATTTCCTTTCGAACGAGGAGGTGGCCCAGCTCTCCCGTTTCGAGTTTCTGCACGACTACCTGCAGACCAAGCAGAAGGACCTGGTGGTCGCCAACGCGCGCGAAGTCCCGGGCGACGACGTCGTTACGGACCAACGGCGCCTCACGAACGTGGGCACGTTCCGGGCGTATGTGCTTCACTATTTGCGTAACCATCCCACGATCCACCAGGACATGACGCTCCTGGTGCGGCAGCTTCAGCCTGGGCCTCAGGGCCTGCCCCTGGAGATCTACTGCTTCTCTAACGACACGGACTGGGGCAACTACGAGGACCTCCAGGCGGACATCTTCGACCACCTCATTGCAAGTCTCCCGGAGTTTGGGCTCGAGGCCTTTCAGGAACCGGCGGGCAACGACCTGAAGGCGTTACGTCAGTAGACAGGTGCGAGAAGTCTATCTACAGTGTGCCTATGCCGACTGAGCTATTTGATGGAACCACAGCTACATGGGGGCGGAGGAGGTCTGGTGGCCTCACTGGTCTTCAAAACCAGCTCGCCCGGCTAACCCCCGGGTTGGTGGGTTCGATTCCCACACGCTCCCGCCATCGGGGGAGAGGCCGAGGCGACGTCAACTCTTGGAGGGCCTGATCATGAAACTTCCCATTGCCGCGCTTGGATTCGTCCTCGGGAGCGCCTTCTTCTTCCTCGCAGGCAGCGTCTATTCGCAGGAACCGTCTTCCCAGAGTCCCATCTTCCCCACCCCACAACGCCTCCGGACCTTGGGCCAGCAGCCCGACGATGGTCCAGTGATCATGCTGAACCTGTTGAAGTTCAAACCCGACGGAGGGCGGGCGGCCTACGGGCGTTACGGCGCGATCGCCATCCAACAAATCAGAAGGCGGGGTGGTGAGATCCTCTATGGGGGGGAGGTGGCGGGGCTCCTGGGCCCAGGCTCGGAGTGGGAGCAGGTGGTCATCGTCAAGTACCCCTCCCGGGCCGCTTTCCTCGACATGTCCCAAGATCCCGAGTATCTCCAGGCACTACCCCACCGAGACGAGGGTCTGGATGCGACCTTGTTATACGCGTTCCGGCCGGCAGAGGGCCTGACCAGGTTGGACGATGACGGGGACGTACCCACGGTCGATGCCGCAGGCGCCGACGCCTACTTCAACATCAATCTCCTGCGCTACAAGGGAGAGGAGGGTCGGGAGGCTTATGAGCGCTACACCGCGAACACCTTCCCCCTAATTGCCGAGCTTGGCGGACGTCCAGTGCTGCGCCTGGTGGGAGAGCAGCCCCTGGTGGGAGACGAAGAGTGGGACGAGCTGTTATTTATCATGTATCCGTCCCGAGAGGCCTTCCTCGGCATGCTCCAGGATCCGGATTACCGCGAGGGGACCCCGGACCGCACCGCCGGGCTCGACAACACCCTCTTCCTACCCACAAGGATGACCCTGGGTGGAGCGCGCTAAAGCACACGTGTGCATGCCAGCCGGGTTGGTGGGTTTGATTCCCACACGCTCCCGTCATCGGGTCCAGGCCATCGTGCTGGCCACCGTGCTCCTAGGCGTTCCGCCGGCTCTCGCGGGGCAGGAACCAGGGGCTGGCGCTCCCCAGGATTCGGCCCAGGCCGCGGAGACCACAGGGCGTCCCGGGCCCTCCGCTGGTGGGGCGTTCGCGAGATCAATGGTGATTCCAGGCTGGGGTCAGGCGGTGGCCGGATCGCCGGGGCGGGGCGCCTTTTACTTCGTCGTCGAGTCCTTTGCCGTGTGGATGATCCTGAAGTCCAACCAATTGCTCGGGAGTGCGAGCGACATCCTCGACATGCGGCGTCTCGACGCATCCGAGCGGCTGATGGCGGACCCCATGATCGATCCTCTCGATCTGCCAACGTTACTCGAGGCGGATTTGGGGGTGGTGAGCGCGCTCCAGCTTGAAGAAATTCGGCGGCAGCAGCGAGAAGATTGGATTGCCTTCGCCGTGTTCTTCCTGCTCCTAGGTGGGGCCGACGCGTTCGTGGCGACGCATCTGGCGGATTTTCCCGAACCGCTGGAAACCGTGATCCGTCCGCTTCCGGAAATGGGCGTCGAGTTTGGATTCAGGTTGGCGTTCTAGGCCGTTGGTTCTCGGCCTCCCATCGCTTCAGGGAAGGGCGCTCTCCCTCCCTGAGCACGAGGTAGCTACGGTGGTTGATCCAATCCCCCAGGTTGATGTAGAAGCGATTTGGCGCCGCCTCATGCAGAAGCGGGATGTGGGCGTGACCCAGGACGATCAGATCGAGATCGCCGTCGGCGACCAACTTTTCGACGGCCCATTCGTACAGCACCTTCGAGCGAGCCTGCTCCACCCCGGAGGGGTTCCCGACCAGAGCTGCAGTCCGAGAGATGCGGCGGGCTATGGCCGTGCCCACGTCCGGATGGAGCCAACGGAAGAGCCATCGTGCGCTTCTGCTCCGCACCACGGTCTTGAGGATTCGGTACGGGAGGTCACCTCGGCCCAAACCATCCCCATGAGCGATGAAGGTTTTCAACCCCGCCAACTCGCGCACGATCGGACCCTGCTGGAAGGTGAGGCCGATGTCGTCCGTGAGGAATTTTCCGCCCCACCAATCATGGTTCCCCCCCATGAGGGTCACGGGAAGACCCCCGTCGACTAGATCGGCCAGTGCTCCTAGCGTTCGTGTGTGTCCGCCTGGAATTACCGAGCCGTACTCGAACCAAAAGTCGAAAAGATCACCGTTGAGGATCAGCTCGGACGCATGAGCGGCGGTATAGGTCAGCCAGCGCACAAAAGCTCGCTCGGCCTCGGCAGGTACCGACCCGAGGTGAATGTCGCTTGCGAAATAGATGGGTTTCTCAGACATGGGGATCGGAAAGTAAACCGGGTGTATTACACGGGGAAGGCGGCTTCTCTTAGGATAACCGTATGAAATTCCGTTTGAATCTCGTGGCTCTTGGGTTCGTTGCCTCGAGCACTGCGTGCGCTGGCGGATCGCTCCGGCTGCAAAATCCCTCTCCAATTCTGGATATGGATCGGACCGTGCTGCGGGCGAGCGGCGAGAATCCCTTCCCAGCTACGTCGACGGTCTTCTTCGAGTGGAGGGTAGATGCGCCGGATCTCCAGCTCGACGGGGACGGGTACGCTCGCCTTCAGGACCCGGATCGCGCCCGTCTCGACCTGTTCACGGGCGACAACGAGGCGGTTTTGTCTGCCGGCTTGGTTGAGGATGAGCTCTGGGCCCGTGAGGAAAGGGCATTGGACTTCGTGCCTTCCCCGGCTTTGCTCTGGGCGTTCTTGGGCACGTTCCGACCGGGAGAGGATGCGACACGGCTCTACGGCGAGTTCGACGGCGATGATTTCCGCTTGGACTACGGCCTCCCCAACGGGGACGAGCTACAATACTTGTTTCGTTCCGGGCGCATAGCCCAAGTGGAGGTGCACCAAGAGGGACATGCAGTGCACCGGGTCCTCCTAGCTTGGGGGGGCGGAAGGGAGTTGCCCTCGGAGGCCACGTACCGCAATCTGTCGTCTCGTAGTCAACTCAAAGTGGCGGTCGGCACCGTCGAGAGGGTGGTCTCTCATCCGTCGGACATCTGGTATCTGGTTCCCTGACGTGTTTGGCCGTGTAAGCGTGTTCGGGCGAGCCCGCACCTTTAGACGAGTCAACTTCGTTGGCCGAGTGGCCGGTGGTCTTACGTTAATCGTGGTGCTCGGCTCGACCGGCTGCAACTACGGTTTCCGCTCGGGTAGTTTTCCGGACCACATCCGGACCATCGCCATACTCCCCTTCGACAACGACACCAACCGTTTCGAGCTCACGCAGGAGATCCACGAAGAACTCTTGCGGACACTGCCGGGTGCTCTAGGTGTCACCAACGCGGGAGCAGACGTAGCGGATGCCGTGGTTCAGGGACGGATCGTACGTTACGACCTGACCGCTCCTCTCTTTCGGGCGGACCAGGTCGGCACAGTGGACGTGCTCCAGCGCCAGGTGAGCATCCGCGTCGAGGTGGAGCTGATTGACCGTGTCGAGGACGTGATCCTGTGGGACAACTTGGGCCTGAGCACGCAAGGCCAGTACCTCGAAGGGGAGCCCGAAGAGATCGGACTCCACGAGGCCATCGAACTTATCGCCCAGCGCATCGTGGACGGGGCCCAGTCAAACTGGTAGGTTGCGCTCCGAAAAATTGCATGGACGGTTCCGTCCAGAGCGCACCGAATAACAAGAAAGGACGACTGGGTTGGCGCGCATCGTAGGCCTCTGGGTAATACTCTTCGCCACCTGGCTGTTGCTGTCCGGGCATTGGGACAGCGCGCTGCTCGTCGGCTTCGGCGTGGGATCTTGCGCCCTCACGGTCTACATCGCCAATCGCATGGACGTCGCTGACCACGAGGGCGTCTCGATTTATTGGGTTGGCCGTTTCCTTCTGTACCTCCCCTGGCTGTTGAAAGAAATTCTGATCGCCAACATCAACGTCGCGAAGGTCATTCTCTCGCCTAAGCTTCCCATCAGCCCGATCATGGTTGTCTTCGGATCCACCCAAAAGACCGATCTCGGGCGCGTGTTGTATGCCAATTCCATCACGCTTACCCCCGGCACGATCACGACGGGTGTCGAGGGCGATCAATTGGAGATCCACGCCCTCACCTGGAAGGACGTCGACGGCCGGGAAGAGGACGAGATGGATCAACGTGTGTCGATAGTGGAGCGTGTGTCCTGATGTTTGCTGTAGCCGCGGTGGGAATCGGAATCGGCATGACGCTGGCCATGATTCGTGCGTTGCTGGGTCCTACCCTGTACGACCGGGTCCTCGCCCTCAACACCCTCGGTACCAAGACCGTGCTGCTGATTGCGGTGCTAGGATTCCTCGCCGGCCGGCCGGAATTCCTGGATCTGGCGCTGGTGTACGCGTTGATCAACTTCATTGGGACGATCGCGGTTCTGAAATATTTCGAAGTCGGCGATCTCGGAAAGGCAAGCGAGATCGGAGGGGGTCGGTCCTGATGGTGTGGGACGTATTAAGCTGGCTCTCTATCTTGGCCGGCCTTTTTTTCATCCTGGTGGGAGGCATCGGAGTCCTACGGTTCCCCGACGTGTACACGCGTCTGCACGCAGCAGGTATGACCGATACTATGGGCGCCGGGTTGGTACTGGTCGGGCTGTCGATTCAGTCCGGGCTCTCGTTTCAGTCCGGGGAGTGGTTGATCACTGTTCGGCTGATGATGATCTGGGCCTTCCTCCTCTTCACAAGCCCCATCGCGACTCACGCGCTGGCTCGGGCCGCACTCCACGGGAAAGTGGAGCCGATTCGCGTAGACGTGGGAGGGGGTGACGCATAGAGGCCCTGGTCGATTTTTTCCTTCTGACCATGCTCGCGGTTACGGCGCTCGCGCTGCTGAAACTTCGGAATCTCTTTGCCGTAGCCATGCTGGCTGGGATCTACAGCCTTCTTTCCGCCGGTCTCTTCGTCGCGTTGGACGCCGTCGACGTCGCGTTCACCGAAGCGGCAGTGGGAGCTGGTATCTCCACGATCCTGTTGCTCGGTACGCTGTCGCTGGTGGGGCACGACCAGAAGAAATCCACCCGCTCGTCGGTGGTCCCGCTTCTGGTCGTGCTGGTGACGGGATCGATCCTGGTGTACGGCACTTTGGACATGCCGCCCTACGGTGATCCGGGCAATCCGGCGCACCATCATGTGGCGCCGCACTATCTGGAAGAATCGGAACACGAAATCGGGATTCCCAACGTGGTCACCTCAGTACTCGCGAGCTACCGCGGTTACGACACGATGGGCGAGACCACCGTGATCTTCACGGCGATGGTGGGCGTGCTGCTGCTGATGGGGGGCGTCCGCAGGCGTGAAGGGTCTGCGACACTGGACGGGAAACCGGACCGGGAAGGGGACGCACATGGAGGATAACGTCATCCTCAGGATCGGCGCCAAGATCCTCATCCCGTTCATCTTGATGTTCGCGCTCTACGTTCAGTTTCACGGGGACTATGGGCCCGGCGGTGGATTTCAAGCCGGTGTGATCTTCGCGGCCGCGTTCATCCTGTACGCGCTTATTTATGGTGTCGACACCGCCAAGCGGGTACTCCCTCTTCGTTTCGCGTGGTTTTGTGGTGCGCTCGGTGTGTGGATCTACGCCGGTGTGGGCGTGGTGACGCTCTTCATGGGCGCGGAATTCCTGAACTACAACGTCCTCCGGCACGACCCCGAGCACGGGCAGGAATTAGGAATCCTGCTGGTGGAGCTGGGCGTGTTGACCACCGTGTTCGGGGTCATGGTCGCGATTTTCTACATGTTCGCGGCCCGCCGGCAGGTGCGTTGATGAACGTCCTCGGATTGGTGAACTACTGGGCTTTCATCTTCTTGATGATGGTCGGGTTCTACATCCTGATTTCGCAAGGGAACCTGATCAAGAAGATCGTCGGGCTGAGCATTTTCCAGACGTCCGTCTTCATCCTGTACATCAGTATGGGCAAGATTCGGGGCGGCACAGCCCCGATCCTCATGAGCGAGGGAGATCCGGTCTACTCCAATCCGCTCCCGCACGTGCTCATTCTGACCGCGATCGTGGTCGGTGTCGCCACGACGGCGCTCGGATTAAGTCTCGTGGTCCGGATCCATGAGGCGTACGGCACCATCGAAGAGGACGAAATCCACGACCACGACCTCGCATGACGGCCCACCTCCCGGTCCTTCAGGTCGTCATCCCCCTGCTCGCGGCGCCTCTGTGCGCGATGGTACGTCACGGACGGATTGCGTGGGGCATCGCGCTCGCGACGAGTTGGACGACGTTCGGGATCGCCATTCGGCTTCTCGCGCAAGTTCAAGCTGAGGGACCGATCAGCTACGCCCTCGGCGGGTGGGCCGCCCCCGTGGGGATCGAGTACCGCGTCGATCTGGTCAACGCGTTCGTCCTGGTGATCGTGACGGCCATCGGGGCGGTCGTGACTCCCTATGCTCTGAAGAGCGTCGAGCAGGAGATCGACGCAGCGAAAATCCCGCTCTTCTACGCGGCGTTCGTACTGTGCCTCACCGGACTCCTGGGGATCGCCGTCACGGGTGACGTCTTCAACGTCTTCGTCTTCCTCGAGGTTTCGTCGTTGTCCGCGTACGCGCTGATCGCGTTGGGCCAGGACAGGCGCGCCCTCACGGCCGCTTACCAATACCTGATCATGGGCAGCATCGGCGCGACGTTTATCGTGATCGGTATCGGCATGATGTACGTGATGACCGGGACGCTGAACATGGTCGACCTTTCGGTTCTCCTGGCCGAACTGGGGCCGAACCGCACTGTTGCGGTCGCATTCGGTTTCTTGAGCGTCGGGATCAGCCTCAAATTGGCCCTTTTCCCGCTGCACTTCTGGTTACCGAACGCCTACACGTACGCTCCATCCGCTGTCACGGCCTTCATCGCTTCGACTGCGACGAAAGTGGCGGTGTACATGTTATTGCGGTTCTTTTTCACGGTCTTTGGTGGCGTCTTTTCGTTCGACGTCATGCAGCTCGACAGGGTGCTGCTGCCGCTCGCGTTGGTCGCAATCTTCAGCATGTCGCTGGTGGCGATCTTCCAGGCCAACGTGAAGCGAATGCTCGCGTACTCCAGTGTCGCGCAGATCGGATATATGATCCTCGGGATCAGCATGGCGTCGGTAACGGGACTCACCGCCGGCATTCTGCACCTGTTCAACCATGCCCTGATCAAGGGTGGCCTCTTCATGGCACTCGGCTGCGTCATGTATCGCGTCGGATCGGTTGAGATCGAGGCGATGCGAGGGCTCGCGAAGAAGATGCCGTGGACCATGGCCGCTTTCGTGGCCGGCGGTTTCAGCCTGATCGGTCTGCCGTTTACGGTGGGCTTCATCAGCAAGTGGTATCTGATCCTCGGCGCCCTGGAGCGGGATGGTTGGCAGTGGTGGCTGGTGGTGGGGCTCGTTCTGACCACGTCGCTCATGGCCCTGGTCTACATCTGGCGGGTGGTGGAGGCGGCCTACTTCCAGGAGGCGCCCAATGCGGAATCCCCCGGCGGGGGATTCCCTGGTGAGGGGACTTCAGCCGTCGTAGAGGCCCCGTTGGCGCTCTTGATTCCCACCTGGGTGCTCATCGTCGCGAATTTCTATTTCGGGATCGACGCCACGTTCACGGCCAAAGTCGCCGGGAGCGCCGCCCGTTCGTTGATGGGCATCGCGCCGTGATTCCGGAGGTGATCGTCGGCGTCGCGGTCGGCCTGCCTCTCGTGGGGGCCTTTGCTATCCTCGCTCTCGGTAAGTGGCCCAATGTCCGGGATACCGTAGGCATCGGCACGGCGGGAATCCTTTTCTTGCTGGTCCTTCAGCTCGTGGGGCCGATCAAGGATGGACTGCGGCCGGAGCACCCGATCCTGGAGGTTCTGCCCGGCGTTTCGCTCGGGCTCAAGGTCGAACCGATGGGCCTGCTGTTCGCACTGGTCGCGTCGTTTCTTTGGATCGTTACCGGACTGTACGCCGTCGGGTACATGCGCGGCCACCACGAGAAGAATCAGACGCGCTTCTTCGCGTTCTTCGCGATCGCGATCTCGGCGGCTATGGGTGTGGCGTTTTCGGCGAACCTCTTCACGCTGTTCGCGTTCTACGAGATGATCACGTTGTGCACCTTCCCGCTGGTGACACACCACGG
>PCCM01000043.1 GCA_002731735.1 Gemmatimonadota bacterium
TCGATGCCATGAACCTCGAGGCCCTCATGGAATCCCTCTCAGGGTTTTTCATGAATGGCGGCTTCGCGGGGGGACCCAACTACCATCCCTTCTGGGGATGGTCGGGACTCGAAGACACGAGTTCGGTGCACGCTCTGAAGGACGCCCTCTTGAAGGCTCTGATCGAGAGCGGTCAGCTCACACAGGAAATGGTCGAAGAGTTACGTGGCGAAGGACAGGGGGACGAGGCCGTTCAGCAGCAGATCGCCGACCTCTTGGACGAGCTGATCCAACGTATGGTCGAGGAAGGTTACCTGACGCTCGAGGAGAGGGCGCCGACCATGCCAGGTGCCGTCCAGGACGTCACCGGAATGGGCGAGATCGACGAGGCCAAGGATGCGGCCCAGCACGTGCAATTCAACCTGACCCAGAAGGGCACCGACTTCCTTGGGTACGGGGCACTCAAGAGCCTTCTCTCGGCGATCGGAACCTCGAGTCTCGGCTCCCACGAAACGCCCCACCTCGCGACCGGTGTCGAGTCCGACGCTACGAGCAAACCTTACGAGTTCGGGGACACCCTGAATCTCGACGTGCCCGCTACGCTCAAGAGTGCCATCGGACGGGAGGGACTCGGTGTACCGCTGAAGATCGACTATGAAGATCTCATGGTGCACCAGACCGAGTACCGGTCCTCATGCGCCACGGTGTTGATGCTCGACATCTCACATTCCATGATCCTCTACGGCGAGGATCGCTTCACTCCGGCCAAACGCGTGGCGCTGGCTCTCTCCCATCTCATCCGCACGCGGTTCCCCGGCGACTCCCTCCACGTTGTCACGTTCGGAGACCAAGCAGACGAGATCCCCCTGAGCCAGTTGGCGAAAGCTCAGGTGGGACCCTTCCACACGAATACTGCGGAGGGACTGCTTCTGGCGCGAAACATTCTGAGAGCGCAGAAGAAGGACATGCGTCAGATCATCATGATCACCGACGGGAAACCGTCTGCGATCACCATGCCGGACGGGCTAATCTACAAGAACTCCGGGGGGATGGACCAGCACATCCTGCAGCAGACGTTCCGAGAGGTGTCCGCGTGCCGGCGCGCCGGGATCCTAATCAATACGTTCATGCTGGCGCAGGATCCGTATCTGGTGCAGTTCGTCCAGAAAGTTTCGGAGGTCGCCAGGGGTAAGGCCTACTTCACGTCGCCGCAGACGCTCGGTCAGTACATCATGATGGACTTCATGCGCCGTAAGCGGCGGAACGTCTCCTAGGGTACCTCCCAGGACCCGCGGGTGTGAAGAAGACGTGAGCCGCTTGGCCCAGTTTCTCCCAAAAACAGTAGTGCGCCCAAGCCGACTCCCAGCGCACCGAGCAACGGATAGCCGAGAAAAGAGCCGGCGAGTGAGCCGAGGGGCGCGCCAGCACTACCTCCGACCACCGTCGCGTTCAGAAGTCGGACCTGCGTCAACCAATCGAGCCTTCTCCGCCACTTCGCGCTCGCCGACGACAGAGGGCTCAGGCTCAAATTCGCTCGAGTCGCATCGGGCGCCGCCGGAACAGGTGGATTGGAGTTCGGGGTGGGGCTGGGAATCAGAATTTTTCAAGCGAAGGTCCCTCCGTGGATCCTGGCGGTGTGCCCCGTCAACAACCAACCTAGTGTGGTGTTCCAGTAGTTCGCGAGCGCAAGGGTGCGACCTGTCTTGCCAGACCATAGCCCAGCAGCGCATCGTGGGAGAGCCGATGAACTACGAAAATGAAGAGTTGGGAGTTGGGTCCGGATGACCGGCTCCAAAGGAGATCTCTCGCGGAGGTCCTTCTTGGCGGGGGTTACGGGCGCGGCAGCTTTAGGCCTCCCGCAACNAGCGCTGGGGTTNCCGCAACNAGTGCCCGGNGGCCAAGTCGTCCCGACCCTCTCCCTCCCCCCCTTCCTCGCCAGACCGACCACCGAATCGATTCTGGTGAGCGTTCGAANCGGGGTCGTAGACACTACGGCACGGCTCGAGATCAAGACGGTGCTCGGGCCGACTATTTGGAGCGCGTCGGGAGCTGATCGGAGTGTNCCTGCGGGTGAATTCGTCCGATGGGAGGTCGGCGACTTGGCGTCCGGTAGCGCTTACGACTACCAAGTACTCATGGCAACGCCGGGAGAAGATCTCGCTCCGGTCGCTACGGGACGCTTCACTACTCAGCGCGTAGGTGAGGTCGGCTTCACTGCGGCGCTCACCGCCGACCCGCATACCGGATCTTTTGCCGAGGGATCCGCTCCAGTCATAGCACTCGACGACGTCGTCCGTAACGTGCAAAGGGACCGGCCTGAGTTCGTGATCGCTTTGGGGGACAACGTCGCGTGGAACACGTCGAGAGACTACGCACAGTACGATGACTTCGGTGCCAACTTTGCCTACACGATGTACCGAGAGCACATGGCACCGCTCTCGGTTTCGTGTCCACACTTCGGCCTGATCGGGAACTGGGAAGGTGAATCCGGCAAGTTCCCCGCCGAGAGCGCGGCCCTGATGGCTACGGTCCGGCGAAAATTTGCGCCGGGCCCCAACAACCTGACGTACCCTCAGGGCGGCAGCCCGAACGAAGACTACTACGCGTTCGACTGGGGTTCCGTGCTCTTCGTTGTCCTGAATGTACAGTCCTACTCGGCGCCGTCGGGGTCCCTGTCGACGCCGATGGCCGACGTCACGCTCGTCGGGGATTGGTCGCTCGGCGCTGCCCAACGTTCGTGGCTCGAGGGTGTGCTAGCCGCCTCCGATCACCCGTTCAAGTTCGTATGCATCCACCACCCCGTCGGGGGTAATGCCGCCACCAGCATGGAGACGCTGTACGGTCGAGGAGGGCCGAGAGCGGCCCTGGTCGGTGAACAGCGCCTGGTACACGAGATGATGCGCGAATTCGGCGTCCAGATCTTCTTCTTTGGGCACGATCACGTCTTCCTGGACGAATCAGTGGACGGCATCCACTACGCACTCCCGGGTAGCTGCGGAGCCCCCTGGAAGTTCGGCCGTGAGATCACCGGGTACCAGAGGTACTGGCCGGATTCAGGACACGGCCGCCTCACCGTACGACCCGAGCGGGCGACCGTTGACTTCGTGAATCAGGCGGGACGGGTCATCCATCAGTTCGCAGTCGATCCGGTGTGAATCCGTCACACCAGCGTCGGGCAGCGCCCTAGATCTTCACCCCGAGCGGCTTTGCCAGCGCGAAGGCAAAGACCATCGTCAGAATGAAGAACGCGATGATCCAGTGGGTGTGCCAGCCGAACATGTTGATCTCGGCCTCCACGTAGTCGAGCCTGATCGCCTCGGCGCTCGACCCTCGGGGCACAGGCTGTTCCACCGGATAGATGAGCTGGTCCAGCAGGCTGGACGGGCGGATCGGTGAGCGGAGCATCGTGGTCCCCGACACCCGCATGGACTTGGTCAGGGTCTCTTCGCCGATACTTATGACGAGCTCGTACTCACCCGGGCTCTCGGCGGCGATGCGCCAGCCGGCCTCCCGGAGGGAGGGGATCCACACGAGTGGGGTCTCGACGCGCACGCCGTCCGGCACATCCAGCGACACACNAGCACCGTCCGTGGCGGACACACCTTCGGCGNCCTCTTCGGTGANCTCGACNCTGAGGAGCACGGTCTGCCCAGGCTCGAGGCTCTCGTAGCCGTANTGGAACTGCAGCTGACTGACGATGATCAGGATCGGCACCATCATCCAAAGCATGGGCACCATAGACAGTCGGAAGTACGTCATCGTCTCGCGGAGGATACCGACCTGCGCCGCGAAGATCGTGCGGAGGTCGTCCTTATATAGTCGAATCTCGTACACACCGCCGTAGATGCGTCGCTTGACCTCTTCCAGCGCATCCTGGTCGGAGACGGCCCGGAATCCGATCAGCATTACCACGCTGATCAGCAGCGAGATCACCGTGAGGCCGACGATTGCCGGCATGCCCCTGAAGGGGAGCACGACGAGATCGAAGACCCAGCGCAGAGGGCGATTGACGAGCCACATCAGGAGACGAGCCGCATCAGGAGATGTATCCGAGACCCTGTAGGCGTTTACGGATCTCTTCCTCCGAGTCCGCGTCCTCAAGAAGGAGCAACTCCTTCTCGACTGCGTGTGTGATGAANTCCGCAGGCGACGAATAACCAGCGATCCGCGAGTACCTCTCGATTCGCCTCAAGAGGTCCTTATCCAGCTTNACNTTGGAACCGATCATGTCTTCTCCTCNCGCTGTACTCGTTCAACAGCCTGCTTAGTTTGGGGGAAAGCCCGCGATGCTGAATTCCGCAAGGACAGCCGCAGCGAGCTCCTGCAGGGACCCTGCGGGGANCTGGAGCTGCTTATTGGCAAAAAGCACACCGGGCACCGTCTCGTGGTCCATGATGTGGTCTCCGCTCCAAGCCCCGGTGTTGTCGGTGAGCACCTCNGCCGGGATCTGTCCTGCAGCTGACTCGTCNGAACTCCTGACGCCCTTCGCGAACCCGACCACGAGATCCGGACCGATCTCGGCGTGACCTACGTCTGTNTACGTCTCGTCGCGTGAGTACACGCGGGTGATCGCNACTTCGTCCGTGGTNGGATCGACCTCTCTCAACAGCCCACGGGTGATCTCACTCAGTAGGGCCCCNCTCTCGGACGGCGGCACGATCCCGTTGGCCTCCCTGTCCTCCAGNTTTATGTACAGACCACTCAGGCCCAAGGCGTAGGCCTGGGTGCGGGACCAGTCGACGTTCGTCAGGAAGTCCAGGTCCCTACGGTTGCGATCTAGTACAGTCANGTAGCCGTTCTGCTCGAGCCAGGTGTTGAGGCTGAAGGATCGCCGCCACGAGGCGAAACCGTGNTCGGACATCACAATAAGGGTTCCNCCCCCCCCCAATTCTTCAAGGCGGTCCAACGTCTCACCGACGATCTCGTCNGCCTCCATATACAGTTCTTCGATCACGTTGGCGTACGGCCCGTCCCGCGCCGCGTCGTAGGCCGGGTGATCGGGATCAGTCGCCCCCCACATGATGTGTGATACCTGATCTAGAAAACCGAAGTAGTTGAAGAGCAACCCGTCATCGAAGTCGGCGAGGAGTCGCTCGTACTGGCTCCGGATCTCCTCGGCCGCCTGCGCAGCCTGAGCCAAGAACTCGTCTTCGTCGAATAGNCCGTCCGAGATGGCGTCGGTGTCTTCGGGGAAGCCCTGAGTGTAGAACCGTCCACCCTCCGCCAGTTCCGTGGCAAAGTCGTCGGGCGTCGAGATCGGCATCGCGGGGTCGAGCGGGTCGAGATTTACCGGTGTAGCGTAGAGCTGGAACTCGGGTCGNACCTGTTTCAGGTAGAATCGAGCCATCCCCCGGAGCTTCTGGAACANCGGNAGTGGGTACTCGACCGGAACCCAATCGCTCCAGTCCCCTTCCTGGAGGATGATCTCTTCGTCGCCGATCTCGATCTTCACCACGGGCCGGACCGGATCGATGTAGACCATGAATTCGGAGCGGAGCTCCTCGAGCTCGACGAGCATGGGATTTGGAGGGCCCCTCAGGCTCCCGTTGAAGATGCCGCGGCGGATCTCGGCGCGCTGAATGTCGCCTCCCGGTGAACCGCCNAGCCGCTCGGGNGCGGTGGTGAACAGGCTGTACGTTCCGTAGCCGCCCAGGAGGTCGGGTGTGCCCATCCCGCTGAGTTCACGGCCAGCCGTGCCCGACGGTGGGAAGTTGGCCGGCATACGGACAATCGTGGTGGGTACACCCTGTTCGGCNAGTACCTCCCAAAAGGGTAGACCCTGGCGCATGAGCACCACCTCGCCGCCACCCAGCGGGATCTCCCATCGGCCCAGCCTCAGGGTACGCCCNGGGGGTTCCGTAAGCGTTGTCGAAAGGTAGGGNACCATGGTCTCGGGATCCCGGTGCAAGAAGTCGAAGATCCCGTGCCCGCCGGCGTCGAGTCCCGTGATGAAGTCCGACCAGGCCACAGGGCTCTGGGGCGGGATCGACGTCTCGAGCGCCGAAAAGGCTCCACTCTCTGCCATCCGCNGGAGGTTGGGGAGCTTCCCNTCGGAGATCATTTGGCTTGCCAGCGCATAATCCATCCCGTCGAAGCCGAGGACGATCACCTGGTGCCCNACCGGCTCGGATCCGCCACACGCAGTAGCCAACGTGGTGATGGCTATGGCTGCCGCCGCAGTTCGCGCGCTTCGCATCACGCTCATTCGATCGACTCTCGTTCGAAGAGCACCTTGCCGTCCATGTGAGCGGGCGGCTCGACGCCGAAGAGCCAGCACGCCGTCGGCGCGAGATCGATGAGCGCGGGGTCGTCGCGATCGATGACCTTGTTGCTGAAGAACACGCCCGGGACGATGCGAGGATCGACGCAGTGATCGCCGCTCCAGGGTTTCACGTTGTCCTCGATCACGTTGCCCGCGACCACACCGGTCGCTCCGTCCCACGAGATTCGGTAACCCTCCGCGTACCCGATCAGCAGATCAGGAGCGTTCTGGAGATAGGGGCCCCCGTAGAGCGCGGAGGGGTCGAACGCCTCCCGGATCGCCAACTCTCCCTTCTCACTGTCCTCCAAACCGCTGAGTCGCTGTATCAGCTCGGCCTTGAGCGCGGCGGCCTCTTCGCCTGGCTCGACCGATCCCTGCGCCTCACGACCCGCGATGTTGAGGTAGAGCCCCGTAAGGCCGAGGGCGTACGCCTTGGTCTCAGCCCAGTCTACTTCTCGTAGCCATTCACCCTCCCCCTGGGCTCCATCCTGGAGCTTCAGGTAGCCATTCTCATGCAACCAGGCGTTCAGGTTGACCCCGCGGCGGAACGACGTGAAGCCGTGGTCGGACAGCACGACCAACATGTCCCCCTCCCGGAGCTCCCTGCGAATCCTGCCAACCATGGCGTCGTTGTGCAGGTAGAGATCCTCGATGGCGTCGGCGTGCTCACCGCCCGGTCGCCCGTCGCCACCGGGTTGCCCGTCGCCGTTGCCTTGCACGGCTCGTGCAGCCGGATGTCCCTCCTCCAGATATCGCCAGAACATGTGCTGGATCC
>PCCM01000044.1 GCA_002731735.1 Gemmatimonadota bacterium
CAGAGGTGTTCCCTTACCTGAACGACCTCAGCCGATGGGATACATGGACCAACTGGGGCGATATCGAATCGGAGTTGAGCGACCCGCCTACAGGCGTCGGCGCATCGAGAGGTTGGGGCGACCCGAATTTCGGGACCGGCTCGGTGACGATCACCNGCAGCGCTGNGCCGACGTTGGTGCGATACGAAGTGGAGGTCGAAGGTGGCGCCTCGGTGAGCGGGGAACTCAGGATCGAGCCTCTAGGTGCAGCNAGCCGCGTGACGTGGCGGGAAGAGGGCGACCTCGGGCGTAATCCTCTGATGGGGTATGTGGCCCGCAACATGNCCCAGTCCCAGGGGGCGCAACTTGCAGANNGCCTGGAGAAGCTGCGTTACATTTTCTGACTGGCTATCGCGATGAGGCCCTCGTTCGTGCGGGTCCTCCGCATCACCCCNAGCAATTCNTTCATCGCGTCCGATGACGCCACGTCGGCCAACTGACGCCGCATNGCCCGGGACACAGAGAGGGCATCGGCGTCGAGAAGGAGTTCTTCTTTGCGGGTGGCCGATGCGTTGAGGTCGATGGCAGGGAAGATTCTTTTGTCCGCCAATTCGCGGCTGAGAACCAACTCGCTGTTCCCGGTGCCCTTGAACTCTTCGAAAATCACCTGGTCCATGCGCGATCCGGTGTCCACCAGCGCCGTGGCAATGATGGTGAGGGATCCCCCACCCTGGCGAGGATCGATCTTTCTCGCGCTNCCGATGAACCGCTTGGGCTTCTCAAGNGAGTTCGCGTCCAGACCACCGGTAAGCGTACGGCCACTTCCCTCNTCCACCGTGTTGTACGCTCGGGCAAGCCGGGTGATGGAGTCGAGGATGATGACCACGTCCTCCCCGCTTTCGACGTAGCGCCGGGCCCGCTCGAGTGTNATCTCGGCGACTTGACAGTGCCGTTCCGCGGGCCGATCGAAGCTGGANGCNATCACCTCTCCGAATCCGCACATCTCCATGTCCGTGATCTCCTCCGGCCGCTCGTCGGCGAGGAGAATCATGAGACGGCATTCCGGGTTGTTCGTCACGATCCCTTCGGCGACCGACTGAAGCACGGTCGTCTTNCCGGCCTTCGACGGCGAAACGATCATCGCCCTTTGGCCCTTACCGAAGGGACAGAACAAGTCGATCACGCGGTTNGTGTAGTCGGGCTGCCCAGCGACCTCACGATCACACGCCAGAATCAGCTGCTCGCTGGGATGCACCGCGCTGAGACGGTTGAAGTCGGGCCGTCTCAGTGCGTCTTCCGGGGGNTTCGCGTTGACGAGCGCCAGGTGCGTNAGNGGCGGGCTCTTTCCGCTCTTNGGCTTCCGCCCTACGGCCCCGTTTAGTTCATCACCCGTGCGAAGCCCGAATTTCTGAATGACCTTTGCACCGACNTAGATGTCCTCGTTACTGGGTGTATATCCCGCCTCGCTCCGACGAATGAACCCGGAGCCACTGCCCAACACCTCCANGATCCCGAGCANCTCGACGGATTCCTCATCCGGACTCGTTAGTTGCACGTCNACATTTCGGCCATCGTCCTGACGGTTGCGGTCCTGGCGATCGCCGCCGNCTTGCTGATCGCGTGATCGCCTCCGACCCCGTCCTCCACGATTCCTCCCGCCCCGGCCTTGCCGNTTGCCGCGGCCCTGGCCTTGCCCCTGGCGNGACCTGCCGCCTCCCCCCTGGCGACCCGAAGCCTTGGAGTCGTTCGAGNCCTCGGAACGTGCCGCCTGGCTCGAGTTCTCCGNTTCGCCGGANTTCTGGCCGCTTTCCGCAACCTGAGTTTCCCCCGAACCTTTCGTCTCGGCCGGACTGTTCTGTTCTTGATCGCGCGGGTCGTTCTGCTCCCGCAGATCGTTGGGTGAATTACCGTCCACTGTTCTGGATTTCCTTATGTGGGCCCNCGTCTTCNGCGGGCCTGAAACTGCTGCCTACGAAAAGGAACGAGAGAAGCCGGNTTCTCTTCCCGCCGCGACGTNTACAACGTCGGAAACGGTGGAATGGGCCACCGACATGTTCAGGCCGAAAAGGATCCTGCCCCGGCGGTCTTGGAGCNGCTCGTCCATCGTCTGGCCCGCTCTCGCTCTCGCTGCACNGGCATTCCCCATGGCCNAAGCCACAGGAGGACGGTGTCCGAGGTTGGAACGACTCAAGTTCGGCCTGTTGAATCGAAGACCTTCGTTCCGGGCACCCGATTGGGTGGACTCTAATTTCCGCTCTTTCTCTCTCCGAGGCAAGGGTCTTGAGAGCGAGGACCATCGGATCGCAGGAAATCACACCGGCCCTCACCGGCCATCCACCCTGTCACGTTATCGCCCTTTGTCCGTCCCCGTGCGAGGACAACCCAGCTCCGGCTACAACGACCGGAGTGGCCCTTTGCCCCATGAAATATCACTTTCCGAGCGTGGATGTCGGGTGGCACGGCCTATGCAAAGGATGGGAATAGGATCTCCCAAGGAGGACATCGTGGCCAAACTGATGCGGACGGCTTTGTTGATTGGACTCGCAGTCACCTGGCGCCCGGACGCCGCGGCCGGACAGTATTCCTGGAGCGGCTTCTCGGTTTCCTTTGGCCTCGGGATCGGCGGCGTCGGAGTCGGGGCATCCTACGTGGATCCCTGGTACAGTCCCCACTACCCAGATCCTTGCTGGAACTACGCCTACTATGAGATCTACTGGTACGAGTGTCCCATGGGCAGTTACCGTTGGCCTTCGTACCGGCCGTACTACTCCAGCCACTTCTCCATCAGCCTGAGTTTCGGGTTCGGGTATCGGTCCGGGTACTACCCATATCGTTCCGGGTATTATGGATACCGTCCCTACAGACCCTACGTACCCGTATACGGGTACGTACCGTACGTCTATCAGCCATATGGCGTCGTGTATAGGGGTGGGAGAACCGCTTATGTGGCAATCCGGCCCTCGCCCTACTATCGCGTGTCGCCGCTTGGGCCCGCCTCCCCGCTGTACAAGGAGTCTCCGCGGCGAGACGCACAACGTACCGCGGTGGCCCGCACAGTAACGCCCCAAACAACGGCAGCCACACGGTCGGTCTCCGCAGCCAGGGTCGGGACACCCACCGCGCAGAGGAATACCAGGGTGCAGGCCCCCGAGACCCAAACGCCTCGTATCAGGATCGTCGCGCCGAGCAGATCTGAGTACGTCCGGGTTACCACCACGCGCAGGACTTCCGCCAGCCCGACGCCGACGAGCGGTACGCGTCCGAGCCGGGCGCAAAGCCCCACGCAAACTCCTCGCCCAATCTCCAGGGTGACGGTTCAACGCGCCACACTGACTCGGCCTACGGACGGGGTTCGCCGAGTGGTTACCTCGAGTCCTCGTAGAGATGCCGCGAGCAACACAACACCGCGGCGCACGCAGACCTCCACCGTGAGAGCCGGTCGATCCTCGAGAGCTGCTCCTCGTTCGACCGCCCGATCCAGCTCAGGAGTGGTGACGCGTTCGACGCCTACCCGGACTCGGGCGACGCAACCCTCTGCACGTAGGGCGCCGACCCGCACCCAGACTCGGGCCCCGGCCAGCCGATCGGCTGCCCCACGAGCGACGACTCAACGTTCAAGGGCGTCCTCCGGCGGAGCGTCCAGAGCGACCCCGAGGGCGAGGGTCTCCGCGCCGGCTCGAGGCCGAGCTCCTCGACGGTAAGGTCGGCACCCTCCATCGGTACCCTTCATATGCCCCATACGGTGGGGTATTAATAGGACGTTCCTCTCTAAGTCGGCCCAGGGGACGTCATCATGCGGGAGGGTGAGATCAATGGATGATTCTGGCAACGAGGAACGTCGTAAGGGAGATCGCCGCCTCGACTCCTGATAGTGCATCCCCTAATGCATGGAAAGCCGAGAGGACAGCCGCGTTGACACCTTCTTAATAAGAAGTATCATTATCGATATGGATTGCTAGAAACCCCTGGTGGGTTTCTTGATGAGCTTTCCCCGCCAAAGCGCCATCCTCGAGAGGGGATGAAGAAGCAGGGGCCCACCGGAAACGGCGGCCCCTGCTTTGTTTTTTGGCCCCGGAGTTTCTAGTGCGTTAGAACGGCTCCGGCGAGGTGTTCAGACTGACCCTCCACCTGGTGGACGATACGACCTTTGGAGAGAACCTCCAGGACTCCCTCCCCGCGTCTGGATAGCAGCCACCCCACACCCAACTTTCCCCCCCGCTGTCCGTCACCCAGAGTCCATACTCACCTTCGAGTTGCACTTGGCCGGCGACCGGAAAAGAACCCAGCAGCGCCAGCATCATGAGTGCGGCTCTGAGTGCACCGAAAAACATGGTTCTAGGCGCTACGAAAATCACACATGCTCCCCGTTTGAGGAATCCGCAAAAGCCCCTCGAAGAAGTGGCCTGTTCAAGAACTGGGCGACCCGCCTCTTTACCCGTGGACCGTAGGTTCATACCAGCGTTAGACTTGGTTGGTCCACCACCACGGTTCTAATCCGATGTCGAAGATGACTGANCATTCTGATCGTACCAAAGTCAGCCGAGATTTCGTCCGTGCGATCATCGCCGCCGATATCGAAGCAGGCAAGCACGGNGNCTCNGTCGTTACACGTTTCCCGCCGGAGCCGAACGGCTTTCTACACATCGGCCACGCGAAGGCGATCTGTCTCAGCTTCGGCGCCGCCGCCGAACATGGTGGTGTCACGCATCTTCGCTTCGACGACACGAACCCCGAAACGGAGGACGAACTCTACGTCCGTTCAATACAGGAGGACGTGCGTTGGCTCGGGTTCGACTGGGGCGACCACCTCTATTTCGCGTCTGACTACTTCGAGCGCCTTTACGAATACGCGATCGAGTTGATCGAGGCGGGCCTGGCTTACGTGGACAGCGCCAATGAGGAAGAGATCCGCGAATACCGAGGTACCGTGACGGAGCCGGGTCGGCCCACTACCTCCCGGGAGCGTTCCGTGACAGAGAATCTGGATCTGTTCCGGCGTATGCGGGGGGGAGAGTTCCCAGACGGGGCGCACGTGCTCCGGGCCAAGATCGACCTCGAATCACCGAACATGCTCATGCGTGATCCCGTGCTCTACAGGATTCGACATGCGGACCATTACCGTACCGGTGGGGGCTGGTGTATCTATCCGCTCTACGACTTCACACACTGTCTCTCCGATTCCATCGAGGGGATCACACACTCCTTGTGCACTTTGGAGTTCGACAACAACCGCGAGCTGTACGACTGGACCCTGGATCACCTCGACGTCCCTCAGCCCCAGCCGCGGCAGTACGAGTTCGCACGCCTCAACCTGGAATACACAATCGTCAGCAAGCGTATGCTCCTCCGATTAGTTGAGGAGGGGCACGTGAACGGATGGGATGACCCTAGGATGCCCACCCTTGCCGGAATGCGACGACGTGGGATTCCCGCGGCCGCCCTGCGCGCTTTTTGTGACATGATCGGTGTGGCCAAGACCGAGAACCGGGTGGACTTCGCGAAGCTCGAGTACGCGATCCGAGACGAGTTGAATCCTTATGCTCCCCGCGTGATGTGCGTACTTCGGCCTCTCAAGCTCGTAGTCGACAACTTCCCTGAAGGCGGACTCGAAGAATTGGAGGCGCCCTATTTCCCAAAGGACGTCGGCAAAGAGGGATCACGACTCGTACCGTTCACACGTGAACTTCTCATCGAACGCGACGACTTCGAAGAGCACCCCCCGAAGGGGTTCCGGCGGCTCGTCCCCGGTGGGGAGGTACGCCTGCGTTACGGATACGTTGTCCGCTGCGCCGATGTCGTAAAGGATGAGAATGGGGTGATCACTGAGGTGCATTGTACCTACGACCCCGAAACCAAGGGTGGCTCGACGCCGGACGGCCGCAAAGTCGAAGGCACCATTCACTGGGTCTCGGCATCCCATTCGGTTTCGGCCGAAGTCCGCCTTTATGATCGGCTGTTCTCAGTGCCGGACCCGGAAAACGTGGAGGACGGCGAAGACTTCATCGTGCACCTGAACTCCGACTCTCTAACCGTCCTCTCGGACAGCCGAATCGAGCCGAACATTGTGTCGGATCCGACCAACACCACATATCAGTTCGAGCGGACCGGTTACTTCGTGCACGACAGTGTCGACTCCAGTCCGGATAACCTGGTCTTCAACCGTACCGTGACACTCCGGGACAGCTGGGCGAAGGTTCGGAAGGCGGCGGAAGGCGAGGCGGCGGCACATGGAGCGGCGAAAAGTAGAACGGCCAAAGGTGGAATGGCCGAACCTCAGCCGGCAGGTTCGGGATCGAAACCACCAGTGACGCGTCCACGCCCGGAGGATCCAGCAGCCGCTCTGCGCTACGACGGGCTACGTGAAGCGCACTGTTTGGCCACGAACGAGGCGTCCGTTTTGGCGCAGGACGCCGGCCTGTTCGAGCTTTTCCACGAGGGATTGGAGTACACCGTCGACCACAGCGGTCTCGCGAAATGGATCGTCAACGAGGTGCCCCGTGTCCTCGAGGGTCGACCGGTCGACACGTTGCCTTTCGGGGGACTGGAACTCGCCCGCCTCCTCGAGTTGGTTTCGAAAGGTGAAGTCTCCGGCCGTGCGGCCAGGGACGTGCTCGTGGTGTTGGCCGAGGAGGGCGGAGATCCGGACACCGTGATCGAAGCGAGGGGCTGGGGCAGGGTCAGCGATGCTTCGACGCTCGAGCCCGTGATCGCGCGTCTGATCGAAGCGAACCCGGCCCAGGCCCAGGGTTACCGGGACGGGAAGACGGGCCTCATGGGCTTCTTCGTCGGTCAGGTGATGAAGGAAACCGACGGGGCGGCCGATCCGGAGGTCACGCAGAGTCTGCTACGTGCGGCATTGGTGGGAGAGGGGAAGTAGAAGGCTGCCCGTAGCCTCAAGACCTCAGCGCCTCCTCGAGCCCCTCCTCCCCCGATCCGTACACGTAGTCCTCGACAGCGCCGTGGATCCGGCCGATGGTCTCCTCGGAGGAGGCCTTCGTGAATAGCGAGATGATGATGCACGTGGCGAAATTCGCGGCTATGGACCAGATCGCACCGTGTATCCCCAGCGCGTGGGGGAAGGTCACCAGAGTCAGGTAGAGGACCGTCAGGCCGACGCCGATTCCGGCGAGCACGCCCGACTTCGTGAACGGCCGTCGCGTCGGGTAACACACGCCAAGTGTGCCGGGTAGGAGCTGCAACGCCCCTGCCCCGGAAAGTGTCACCAACGTCACGAGGAATCCGAACGTCCGCACCGAGAGGACGTAGGCAATGACCAGGAGTCCCAGCACGATCCCCCGTCCGACCCAGACGTAGTGGCCCGGCTCCCTGTCCGGGGCGATGTAACGCTGATACACGTCGCGCGTGAGTACCGTCATGTTGGCGTGCAGGATCGAATCCAACGTCGACATGGCCGCGGCGGTCGCTCCCGCCAGAATCAGGCCGGTGAGCCATGCGGGCGCGTATCGAACCAGAAGTTCGGGAAAAATCTGATCGGGGACGGCGAGATCCGGTAAGACGATGGCCCCACCCATGCCCACCAACGCGGCCGGGATGTACAACGTCATCAGGAAGATCGGCGTAGTGGCTCCAAGCCACTTGATTGTGCGGCCCGACACGGCCGAATAATACCGAATCATGATGTGCGGCTGGAGAATGATCCCGAACGAGAGCGCCACCGTCATCCCGATCCAAATCCCTGGCGTGAAGTAGCCCTCCGGTCCAGGCAGTGAGAGCAGATCCGGCCGCTCTGCACGCACGCGTGCCCAGAGCTCCAGCGGTCCCCCGAAGAGCCGGAAGGACAGAACCAGCGCCCCCGCCCACACCGCCACGTACATCCAAACGCCCTGGACCACGTCCGTCCAGTACACGGCTCTGAGCCCGCCGGCCACCAGATATCCCCCCGCCACGAGCACGAGGAAGAACGTGCCCACCTCGAAGGAAATCCGATCTCCCGAGGCCACCGAAATGATGTAGCCGAGGCCCTGCGCCTGAACCTGGATGTAGAGGATCGTGAAGAAGACGGAGACCAAGGCGACTACAACCCGCACGACCTCACTCTCGTAGAAGTCGGCCAGCATGTCCGCCGGCGTGATGTAGCGGAATCGTTTACCCAGGGCCCAGATGCGGACCCCGAGGGTGTAGGTGATCGCACCGGTGAGCACGGTCCAGGTTCCGGCCTCCCAAAAGCCGATTCCATGCCGGTAGAAAAAGCCACCCGATCCGAGAAAGGCGAACGCCGAGTGGTAGCTGGCCACAACCGTGAGGTACAGAACCACGAAGCCCGCTTTGCGGCCATATAGGAGAAAATCCTCGAGATCTAGAGACATCGCGCGGTTGGCAAGAACACCCAGCACGATGGTGACGAGGACGTAAAGAAGGATCAATCCGGTCGCGACCACCCAGCTCTCCATCCCTAGGCGCCTCTCCGGACAGCCCACAGCAGGACTCCGATCAGCGCGAAGTAGACGGCGCCCAGGTAGACGTAGAGGAACGGCATACCCAGGACCCAGCCGGAGCCGAAGCGTGTGTCCACCCAAAAGACGATGGGCGGCTGGACCAACGCCATCAGGCCGAGGAACGCGAGGACGGCAATCCAGCCCGTGCGGGAGCGCGGCAGGTAGTGGCTACGGAAGCTCAGCAGGACCTCCGGAGTACACCTGCCAAGCACCAAGCCAAGCCACCAGCCCCCAGGCCACACCGGCCCCGACCACCGTATTCAACAAGTTTCGAAGGTGGTGATCGGAGCCACTATCCTTCCCCATCGTCGCTCCGAGCAGCGATTCGAAAGTCGAACCGCAGAACGCCCCGAAAATCACCGCTAGAACCGCCGGTCCGGCGACCAGACCCATC
>PCCM01000045.1 GCA_002731735.1 Gemmatimonadota bacterium
GATGCCGGTGCGTGCCCATACGATCCTCCTGAAGAGATGATCTGCCGAAGATGGGGAGGTTGCGGCCCGAGGGGAAGGAGGCGTTGAAAGCGCGCCGGTACGGGCCCGCTGTGCGTGAACCACGTGAACCCGAGTGGGATCTCCACACCGGCATCGGGGCGTGTCTCGTCGGTCAGCGGTAAGATCTTCGAGATCACCTTACCTCCTCGGCTCGAACCTCGCTATGCGTCCTCGGCTCCGCCGAGTACGCGCGGGTTCAACTCCCGCCGCCGCAACTTGCTCTCAAACCCAAAAAGCTCTGACCACCTTGAATGATGATCAGAGCTTTCTGATGGAGGCGGCGGGAGTCGAACCCGCGTCCGCAAATGGATCCTACAGAGCCTCTACGTGCGTAGCGTCACTCAGTATTTCGCCCGGGGCGGCGAGCGAGCAACCGGTCCCCAAACTAGCTACCTGAACATCTCATCCCTGACCAGGGCAGCACCGGCCAGAGACCAGCCCGACTCATCGACGTCTCGGAGACCCGCCTCGGGCAGGCAGATCAGGAAACGGACTACGAACCGAAGTTACGCAGCCAATGCCAGTTCATTGTTGGCAATTAAGGTTTTCCAGGGGGTTTTACGAGGACCCAGGAACCTCGGCACGCTACTCTATATTCACCAAACGCGTCGAAGCCGTGACGCCCCCGATGTACTGCCGGCCTATAGCCGGCTTTGGTGTAAGATAAGCGTTCTGGACCGAAATTACCCCCCCCGGAGTGAATCGAGGGTCCTCGTCAGGCGGCCTCATCAGCTCCTGCGAGGTGCCTCGCCAGGTACGCTTCGAGCAGGGTCTCAACCTCGTCGAGAGACGTGATCTGGAACAACTGCGTTCGCAGTGCCCGTCCACCAGGAAGACCTTTCGTATACCATCCCAGATGTTTCCTGAAGTCGATCAGCGACTTCTTGGGATTGTCTTCGTATCGGATTCCGTGCCGCGCGTGCTCCAAGCAAATCTCGAACCGCTGCTCGACGCTCGGGGCCGCGGGAATGGGGCTCCCGTCGAGTGCAGCACGTGCTTGCGCGAAGATCCACGGCGAGCCGTGTGATGCTCTCGCGATCATGACACCCGCACAGCCGGTCTCATCCTTCATGCGTCGCGCATCCTCCCCGGTGTTGACGTCACCGTTGCCGATGACGGGAACGTCGAGGGCCTCAGCGAGGGCAGCAATTTCGTCCCAGCGAGCTTGCCCCCCGTACATGTCCGTGCGGGTCCGGGCGTGGAGCGTCACCATGCGCGATCCCGCGTCTCGACAGCGTAGTGCGATGCCGACCGGATCACGGGAAGGCTCATCGTATCCGCTCCGAATCTTGGTCGTAACGGGCAAATGTGTATTTCGCACCACGGATCGGATGATGCGTTCGACGAGATCCAAATCACGAAGGCAGCCCGATCCACCATTGCGCTTCACGATTTTCTTGACCGGACATCCGAAGTTGATATCGATGAAGTCTGGACCAAAGAGATCCGTTACCAGGGCAGAAGCTTCGCCCATGGTCTTGGGGTCGGACCCGAAGATCTGGATTCCGATGGGCCGTTCGTCCTCGCTGAACCGGAGGTGTTCACGGGTCTGCCGATTCCCTTGCATGATCCCATCGGCGCTCACGAACTCTGTCGATACCACGTCGGCACCAAACCGTCGGCAAAGCCGGCGGAATGGAGCTTCGCTCACACCCGCCTGCGGCGCGAGGAAGAGTGGCGTTCGTCCGCTAGTGAACAACTCGAAGACATCAATCGACATGCTGAGAAAGGTAGGGTCCAGCAGAACACTGGTGAAGGGGAAGAAGGCCGCTGGCCACCTTTCAGCCCTTTGACAGTCCTACGAACACCGAAGATATTGGACGGTCGTTCTCACCCCACCTGAACCCACGAAAGTTCGCCCCTTCCGAGGTACCCACATGAAACTAAGGGAGCTGTTCACGGCCGATGCCGTGAACCTCAACCTCACGTCGGAGTCGAAAGACGAGACGATCGACCAACTGGTCTCTCTCCTCCAGCTCGACGAAAATTCGGAGGCCACCCTCTACAAGACGCTCAAACGCCGAGAGAACCTCGGATCGACGGGAATCGGCCGGGGCATAGCAATTCCCCATTGCCGGTCACTTGTAGTGAGTCGTCTCCACCTCGCCTATGGAAGAAGGCCTGGAGGAGTCGAATTCAAGGCCATCGACGACGATCCGGTATACAATTTCTTCCTCATCGTGGCACCCCCGCTCGAGGTATCCAATCAGTACCTTCCAGTCCTCGGCAAAATCGCCCAGTTTGCAAAGGACGATGACGTACCGGGCCTATTGGCAGATCTCGAGGAGCCCGAAGACTTTCTGAAGTTGTTGGAGGAAAGAGCCAGCTAAAAGGAGCCCCACCTAGAAGGGCGCGGCTACCCCGCCACGTACATCCGGGCCACGGTCTGGTCGCTGTCCACGACCAACACTATCCAGTAGGTCCCGGCCGCCAACACCCTGCCGAACAGATCGAGCCCATCCCAGTACGCCTCGTACTGGCCTGAGCTAACGTATTCGAGACCGACGAGGGGAGCTGGTCCGCTGGGATGATCGCGGGCAGTCGGGCTGGCTACCTGCTGCAGGAGGACGTTGAGGATGCGTACTGACACAACAACCGTTCGTCCGTCAGAGAACAGGTCTTCGTAGAGTTCGAAGGGAATCCTGGTCTCGGGGTCGACCGGACTGGCGTAGTGCTGCCCAAGCGTAAACCCGCTTTCTGGTGCCTCGGCGGCTGCCGGATCACTCGGCGTCTGGGCCGAAATCCCCGGCGCAAGCGCGAAGAGCACAGAAAACACGAAGACGCTCCGTATGCGTCCCATTCTATACCCACCTATCGCAGTAGCTGTTGGACTATTCGCCCTCCACGGTGACTTCCATTTGCTCCCGACACGGTACTGCCCACACTGCCATTCGTATGGCTCGTCTCGCCCTAGTTTGGTTCCATCCCGGCCACATCTCTCCCGTCAGGGCCCCGTATTGTGAGGCCCATCTGGTCGAAATGACTCAGAATCGGGATCAGATGCTTGCGCGTCACAGGGACAATTTCACGGAAGTCGGAAGGACCTAGTTGGGTTGCACCGGCCAGCTCCGTGGCCACACGCTCAGCGGTGGCGGAAAATGCCTCAGCGTCCAGGAATAGCTCGTTCTCCAACGCCACCAGATGACCTCGACGCTCCAGCAGCTTCAAGAGTGGCCAAAGGTCGTCGCGACCCCGGAATGTCTCCGGCAACTCCGAGACCAGTGGCGCCGCCAGCCCGGCGCCCCGGTAGAGGCCCAGCAACTCGTCCATGACTTGACGTTGCCGTTCGGTAACGACGGATTCATATCCCGGTCGGGACACCGCGCTGTCCCGGATCTCGAGAGATCCGGAAGCGACCGCCTCGCTCAAGAGCAGGTCGGCCAGTCGCCCTTCATCGTGGGTCGGTACGGTCTGGCGCAACAACTCCACCGTGATACCCGCACGAAGCGGTTCGTCTCGATGGAACGCGTCGACGGCCTCCTCCATGAGCGTGAGGGCCGCTGCGACGATCGACCCGTCGAATACACGACCCCCGGCCTCACGCGCCCCTTCCTCGACAAGGGCTGTCTTAGCCGATCGGCCGTCCTGTGGGGGAAGGCCCGCACGTACCGGCACTTCGTCGGTGGCAATGCCTGTCCATGAAGCCAACCGAAGGGCGGCACCGAGAACCGATTTGGCGTCCCCGTGAATGATGGTGTTCAACTCCGACGCCTCCTGGGTACGTAGCTTTTTGCGCTTGGTCGGAAGAGCCTCTGCCACAACTCCACCCCCAATCGTGGTCACGGGGGAGTACGACCTGATCACAAAGCGATCCCCCGTTCGTGCCAAAAGAGGACGCTCGAGCCGAAGCTGGACCCATCCCATATCTCCCGGTCCAATTTCGCTCCCCTCCAGCGTGACCACGCGGGCCATGACCTCCGAGGTGCCGACGTGTACCCTGACGCGCTGACCATGTTTGACCATCCAACCCGTCCCTTGAACTACCCGCAGCTGTGCCGTGAGCATTCCGGTCGCCCCCCAAGAGCCCTTGGGCACGAGGACCTGACCCCGCTCGGCACTGTCGAGGTCGATTCCCCCACCGGTGATCGCCACCGCCGTACGCTCCCCCGCTCCCGCATGTTTGACCTGAACGCCGTGGACCTGGAGGCCCCGCACTCGGCCCCGGGCACCCGACGGCTGCAGAACCACTGCATCACCTATGGATAGGCGCCCAGTCCAGAGTGTCCCGGTGACAACCGTACCCGTCCCTTTTACGGTGAAGGCGCGATCGATCGGCAGCCTGGTAACGTCNTCGCTCGAACGNGCCGCGGCTCCCTTGGCCACTTCTACCAAGCGGTCCTTGAGCTCCTCGATCCCGGCACCGGTGGCCGTCGACGTGGCCACAACGGGCGCAGTACTGTAGGGTGACTCGCGAAGGGCCTCTCGCACCTCTTCTTCGACCAGCGGGAGCCACTCCTCTTCCACGAGGTCGGACTTGGTCAGCGCCACGACCATCTGTTCGACGCCGAGNAGTTGAACGATCTCCAGGTGCTCTCGCGTCTGCGGCATCATTCCTTCGTCGGCCGCCACCACCATCAGGACCAGGTCCATGCCGGTGGCGCCGGCGAGCATGTTGCGGATAAAGCCCTCGTGGCCCGGCACGTCCACCACGCCCAACCGAAGGCCCTCCCTCGGAGCGAAGTCCGCAAATCCGAGCTCGATCGTGATGCCGCGAGCTTTTTCCTCCANCAGGCGATCCGTATCCACCCCGGTCAANACCTTCACGAGCGCGGTTTTCCCGTGATCGATATGACCAGCAGTCCCGAGAATCAGTCGCTTCTCGGTCATTCGTCGAAACCAACTAANGAGCCGAAAATCTCGAANGTCTTGAGAGGTTTCGAGCCTGAAATGTGAAAGATCACGAAGTCATGGAGCAGCCGCAGATGCGCCCTGGGCTTCCCGAGCGTTTCGGGTACAACCCCCTGCAACAACGCCGNTAGCTGTTGGCGGGCACCAGGGCCCACACGGGGACCCGCATGATCGGAGNCACAGTCGGAGCAGCGCACGCCACCTCCGGNGAAATCGAAGCGCAGCACCTCCGTGGCGCCGAGTGTTCTGCCGCAGTCGATACACCCTTCGATCTGCGGTTCGTAACCGAGTNTGGTCACAAGCATCCANCCCTCGGCGAGCACGGCCCCGACGACCTCCCCCCTCGGCTCCGCGTCGATNCGCCGAAGAGCATTGGTGAGGCGCTCGAATACCTGAGGGNTCGGGTCGGGCCCGGCGTGTAGAAGTACGATTTCCGCGAGTACGGAGGCGCCGGTGAACCGAAGGANGTCTCTCCCCAGAGACCCACCCGCTTCTTCGACCGCGAACTCCTTGAAGGTCTGGAGGTCGCGGGTCGGCCGTACGTATGCGGTGAGTTCGCCTCGGGAGAANGTGTCTATGGTACCCTGCCCGCGTGCACCACCTTTGCGGACACCCTTCGCCATGACGCTGACGAGTCCAAGGTCCTTGGTATAGAGTCGGAGGANTCGACTCGTCTCACTGTAATTGAAGGACCTCAGGAGAACCGCCGGGGTGCTCACGATTGACATCTTGGTCCATACTCCGGTTCTCTTAGTCGTCCCGAAGCAGGGCCAAAAGTGCTGCACGCCGTTCCAGGATCNCCGATCGCCCNTCGGGCGCCGGCGCCTCGGCAAGCAAATTGTCGATTCGGGCCACTTCCAGGATCAACGCCTCACGGCCCAGACCCTGCCCNAGCTCAGCGGNCACTCGTCTACGCGGACGTGCGTAAGCNAAGAAGCCCCCCACCAACAACATCGCCGTGACCAGCANCGCGAGCCACTCGAGCGGAANCGTGCCTTGCTCCTCAGTCTGGACCAGGGTGAGATCCACATCGACCATTTCACTCCCCACGTAACGGCGATAGGGGGTCCCCGGCCCGAGAGCNACCACGTCCAAGAACTCCAAGCCGCTCACAAGAACAGGNGGAGCGGGTTCCCTGATCATGAGTTCGAAACTTGCGGTTCTCCCTGGAGCAGGAATCNTCGATGCAAGNCTCTCCAGGCGGTACCGAATCATGAGTAGCCGNCCTCCCGGAGGAAGGGGCGCGTTGACACGGACTCGGCCACTTTCGAACGTGACCGTATTCGGCGGCAGATCACCTTCCCCTAGTTCAGGCTGGGTGGCGCNTGGAGGGAGCGGGTAACTCCAAACGANACCGCTTTCCTGGGCCACCAGGGTTCTGTCGCCGAGGTTGTCGATTATGAAGGCGTCGGTCGCAACCCACTCCTCTCCAGTGAACTCGAGGAANAGATTTCGTACTTCCAGAGGAAGNNATACACCCTCCAGTGGCACCTCCTGCGCCTGGAATACCTGCACCACATACAGGCTGTCCAACTGTTCCNGNGTCGTGATCGCCCGCCCGAAGTACAAAACCCCATCGTATTCGACCGAGGCGAAGTAGACGTCACTCTCGCTGTCGGCAANCGGCACGGACGGGAGCAGAAATTCGAATTCGCCCCCCGGCCCGACCGTTACCTCACCCACCTCTCCCGTTCCGCCTGGACCCACTCGGTGGAGGATGACACTCGCAGTGTCAACGGGCGAGTCCCCTTCGAGGACGATCCCTTCGAGAACGAGGGAGTCCTGGACGGCGGACGCGTNACCCACGGCNACACACATGAGCACCNCNGCGAAAGTNACAGAACTACGGAGTGAAGCGGCCAAAGTCCTCGGGGGCAAGCTTGCGCAGGTACTCCTGGAGTTCCTCNGCAGCCATCTCCGTGTCGGACTCCTGTTCGAGCACCAGCGGCTCGCCGATCGATTGCTCTCCTGGCGCTTCAGGGAATCCCCGCTCCAGCAGCGATTCATCGGCGAAGATGCTGGCTTGGAGGCGCAGCGCAAGCGCGATCGAGTCCGAAGGACGGGCGTCGACCGNGATCACGTCTCCGTTTTGTCGAATGATCATTTCGGCGAAGTAGACGGCGGCTTCGACCCGGTTGATGATCACCTTCTGGAGGGCANCCCCGAGACCACCTACCACCGACGCGAGCAGGTCATGGGTGAGCGGCCGCGGATACTTCTTCNTCGCGAGTTCACAAGCGATCGCGTGAGCCTCCANGTGTCCGATCCATATCGCGAGTACGCGCTCGCCGTCATCCTCCTGGAGGACGAGCACCGGAGTATCGGACGCACGGTCCAACCTGAGACTCTGCACGGAAACCTGAACCAGCAACGACTCCGCCCTCTTCAATTTCACAGTCTATCGCTTCGATATTACCAATACTCCGGAGTCCGACGGGAGTTCTATGGCGGGTCCCCCGCAGAGTGCTACCGCAGGCAAGACCTTGGGGCNGAACCCTAGAGTTTCAACTCCGTTCGGATATCGTCGACACGATCGGACCTCTCCCACGGAAACAGTTCGACGGTGCGTCCCTCAGCGATACACCGGGATTCCGGNGTACGGCCGAAGTGCCCGTAGGCTGCAGTCGGAAGAAAGATCGGCGTCCGCAGGTCGAGTTGGTCGANGATCGACTGAGGTTGAAAATCGAACANGTTTTCCAGGGCACTGGCCAACTGCTCATCGGGCAGTTTTCCGGTCCCAAACGTGTCGACAAGGATCGACACCGGCTGGGCAACGCCGATCGCGTAGGCGAGCTGAATCTCACAGCGAGAGGCCGCCCCGGCGTCCACGAGATTGCGCGCTGCCCACCGGGCGGCGTAAGCCGCCGACCGGTCGACCTTGGTCGAATCCTTTCCNCTGAATGCGCCGCCTCCGTGCCGGCCCATGCCGCCGTACGTGTCGACGATGATCTTCCGACCAGTCAATCCGGCATCCCCGTGCGGGCCACCGATAACAAAACGGCCCGTCGGATTAATGTGAAACGTGCAGGCATCGGGATCGAGCAAATCCGAGAGGGATGACGGGAACNATCACCTCGCGAATGATATCCTCTCGAATGGTATCGATGTCCACGTCAGGCGCGTGTTGCGTGCTGACCACGACCGTCTCGATCGAACGAGGCCGGCCGTTCTCGTACGCGACGCTCACTTGTGATTTCCCGTCCGGCCGGACCCATGGTAGGGTGCCGTTCCTCCTCACCTCNGCCAACTGCCGAACGAGGGCATGGGCGTAAAAAATGGGGGCGGGCATGAGNTCCGCCGTTTCGTCAGTAGCGTANCCGAACATCATTCCCTGGTCGCCCGCCCCACCCGTATCCACACCCATGGCGATGTGCGGGGACTGCTTGTCGAGCATCGTGAGCACCTCACAGGCGGCTCCATCGATTCCATACTCGGCATCGTCGTAGCCGATATCGAGGAGCGTCTTTCGNACTAGAGCCGTCACATCGACNTCGCTGGCGGACGTGATCTCCCCAGCCACNATGGCTATTCCCGTGGTCACAAGCGTCTCACACGCCACCCGNGAANCNGGATCGNCCATCANCATCGCGTCCAANACGGCGTCGGAAATCTGATCGGCGACCTTATCCGGATGGCCTTCCGTGACGGATTCGGACGTAAAGAGAGTNNGGCTCACGGCNNACTCGAAATTNTCATATATAGGGTAGGACTGGNTTGNGGACCGGGTANCGATCGCTGCCCGNTGAACAAAAACCTATTNCGTCCCTCCGAGNGNGACAACCTCNGGGCGCCCATGAGTTTCCTCAATCCGACCCGGTGATGTCAGTCGGGCGTGGGGAGGTTCCAGCGACCGGAGAACGCCGATAGGTCCACCGTCCCGCCAATCCCCTCCACGAGGCATTCCACGACTTCACGACTCGTCGGCGCGGNGACNGCGGCCTTGGCCGCCCGGCGCGCGTCTTCCATGCGGAANCAACGCACCATTTTCTTCACTTCCGGAAGTGAGGGCCAGGCGACCGACAGCGTTGTGATGTCGAGCCCCAACAACAGAAAAGCCCCCAAGGGATGCGCGGCCATTTCACCGCATACGCTCACTTCNATNCCTGCGCTCTTCGCCACCCGAGACACGGTGTGCAACTGCTGGACGACGGCGGGATGGAANGGATTGAACAGCTTGGCAAGCCTCGCGCTGGTACGATCCACTGCNAGCGTGTATTGGGTGAGGTCGTTCGTGCCGATCGAAAAGAAGTCGCTATGCCGGGCCAGCTCCACCGCCTCCAGAGCCGCCGCCGGTGTTTCCACGAGGATGCCGAGTTTATAGCCGGAATTAAAAGGTATGCCGTCTCGTCGGAGACGCTCCTCTTCCTCCTCGACGAGCTCGCGGACCTGCCTGATCTCTTCGACGTCGTTGANCAGCGGCACCATGATTCGGATGTCGCCATGCGCGGAGGCCCGCAGGATGGCCCGGAGCTGGGTGCGAAACAATTCCGGTTCATCCAGGCAAACACGGATCGCACGCCACCCGAGGAANGGGTTCTCCTCCACCGGCATGTGCAGAAACATCGGGAACTTGTCGCCNCCCAGGTCGAACGTGCGCACCGTGACCACNTGTTTGGGAAACGCCTCGGCGACACTCTTATAGGCCAAGTATTGGTCTTCTTCACCCGGCATTTGATTCCGGCCGACCACCAGAAACTCCGTACGAAACAGCCCGACGCCCTGCGCGCCATGGAGCCGNGCCCTCTCTGCTTCCCCCGGCAAATCCAGATTCGCNCGGAGTTCCACGGGCTGCTCGTCNGCGGTGATCGAAGGGAGCTGGGCGATGCTCTCCAGCTCATCTTCCCAGGCGAGAAGCTGGGTTTCCCGTTCTCGGAAAACGCTGCGATCGTGATCGTCGGGATCCAAGACCACACGACCGATCCGACCGTCCACGATGGCTTCCTGCCCCGCCCGGGCTTCCTCTGATACGACACCCATGCCGCAAACGGTTGGTATCCCGAGGGAGCGAGCGAGCATCACCCAGTGCGCCGTTCGTGTTCCATGATCGGCCGCGATGCCGAGCACCAACTTAGGATCGAACTGGACGGTCAGGCTGGGCGTCAGGTTGCGAGTGACAACGATGACGTTCTCTCCCAGGCTGGAAACGTCAGTCGGGTCCGGGAGGTCCAGAAGCTTATGCAGCAATCTGACTTGCAAATCCTGCAGGTCATTGAGCCGATCGAGCACCATTGGATGGGCGGTCCGGCTCCACTTCGCCTGGATTTCGAGTAGGCGCCAATCCAACGCGCGTGCGGCGGAGAGACGATTCTCACGTATGTAACGAGCGGCGCCCTCAATCAACTCTGGGTCCTCCAACATAAGAAGCTGCGGCTCGAAGATTCTCGCCTCCACCGCTCCCAAGCGCTCCTCGATCGAGTCCTCGATAACGAGGAGCCGGGTCTTCGCCCACTCGAAGACCTCCAGGAGATGCTCTACCTCCCCCTCCACCTCATCGGCCTCGATCGACCGCCGTGGCACCTCTGGCACACCCCAATTCAGGATGTGGACCCGGCCCGCACCGATTCCCTCGGAAGCGCCAATACCATCAAGAACCTTAGACACCGTGCATCTCCTCAAAACCTCCTGCGATCAAGTCCCCCAGAGCCGTAAGTGCGTCGTCCGCATCGTCACCCTTCGCGCGGATCATCAACTGTGACCCCTTTTCCGCAGCCAACATCAGCACACCCAAAATACTCTTGGCGTTCACCTCCACACCGTCTTTCTCCAGCCATAAGTCACAACGAAACGACGCGGCCAACCGTACAAATTCCGCCGCCGGCCGGGCATGAAATCCCAGCGGATTGACGATTTCGACCTGGC
>PCCM01000046.1 GCA_002731735.1 Gemmatimonadota bacterium
GCCGACACTGGCCTTCGAGTCACCCGGGATCAGCAATCTTCCTGAAGTTCGCACCGCTGCTCTCGCCGATCTGGTGGATCTCCTGCAAGATCCGGGCGTCGAGAAGGTCGGGGCTGATTTGAAGATCTCGGCACTTGGGCTGGCTCGTGAGGGCGTGTGCCTGAGGGGGATGGCCTCCGATGTGACCATCGCGTCCTACGTTCTCGACCCCGGGCGGCGGAAGCACGATCTGGAGGCGCTCTGCCAGGACTTTCTCGGTTTTTCCTTGACCCCCTATAACGACATGGTCGGGACTGGCCAGAAGCGAATCAGCTTTTCAGAGGTCGACCAGGAAAAGGCGCGGGACTATGCGGGTCAGGGCGTCGATGCCGCACTCCGGCTGACCGAGAGCTTCACCACCGAGCTCGCAGCCCAGGGGCTCGAAGGACTCTTCACGGAGGTGGAGATGCCCCTCGTGCCGGTTCTGATGGCGATGGAGCAGGAAGGCATACGCATCGATCCAGCGTTCTTCCAGGCGATGAGCGAACGGCTGGAGCGCGATCTGACGCTCATCCGGGACGAGATCTACAAGGTTGCCGGTGCGGAATTCAATCTGAACTCTACGCCTCAACTGCGTGAGGTCCTCTTCGAGCAGCAGGGACTTCCCGTGATCAAGCGGACCAAGACGGGCCCTTCCACGGACTCGTCGGTATTGGAGGAGCTTGCAGTGCAGGGGCACGAGATCCCGCGGCTCATGATGGAATATCGGGAGCTGGAGAAGTTGCGGTCGACCTATGTGGACGCTCTGCCCCAGCTCGTGCTTCCGCGAACGGGTAGGATCCACACCCGCCTCAATCAAACGGTGGCGGCCACCGGGCGGCTTTCGTCGAGCGATCCAAATCTCCAGAACATCCCGATACGTACCGAGTTGGGTCGGGAGATTCGTAAGGGATTCGTTCCTGCCGACGGTTACCTCTTCTACGGGGCGGACTATTCCCANGTCGAGTTGCGCATCCTGGCGCACTTCTCCGGGGATGAGCCTTTGGTGCGGGCGTTCAACGAGGGGATCGACGTCCACAAGCAGACGGCAGCAATCGTCTTCGACATTCCCCTCGACGACGTGACGTCCGAGCAGCGGGGCCAGGCGAAGACCATCAACTTNGCCACGTTGTACGGACAAGGCGCGTTTTCCCTCGCCCGGCAGCTCGGGGTCGGACGGGAAGAAGCCACCGCGTTTATCGATCAGTACTTCGAGCGCTTCAGTGGTGTGAGGGCCTATCTGGACGGGCAAGTGGCNCTCGCTCGCGAGAAGGGGTTCGTGGAGACCCTCATGGGGCGGCGGCGTCAGATCCCGGAGCTGGAGGCGAAGAACTGGAACGTCCGCCAGTTCGGCGAACGAGTGGCCCAGAACACGCCCATCCAGGGCACGGCGGCTGATATGATCAAGAAGGCTATGCTCGACGTGGCCNGTGCCTTGGCGGAGGCCGATACCGGGGCCCGCCTGCTCCTACAGGTGCACGACGAACTGCTCTTCGAGGTTCCGAGTGGCCAAGAGGACGATCTCGGCGAGTTGGTGGTGTCACGGATGGAGAGCGCGATNGAGCTCAGCGTTCCGTTGGTGGCCGAGGGAGGTGTGGGAAAGAANTGGTTCGAGACGAAACACTANCCACTGCNCCGACNAGAGTCCCATTCTGNCATCCCCCGGCNNCACCCCGCNCTACACCTTCCATCGTCCCACCCAAGAGAGGTCGCCAGCNGACCGAGCTCGACGGAGCCGGCCCACGGGCAGGCCCAGAANTTTACGCGGGAGGATGAGATGAGCCGCACCATCAACAAGGTCATTCTCGTAGGTAACGTCGGACGCGATCCCGACGTTTACGAGACGAAGAAGGGAACCAAGGNCGTACACCTGAGCCTGGCGACCAATCGTCNGCCGTTCGGAGACGAAGCTGAGCAGCGGACCGACTGGCATCGACTCACCCTTTGGGCCGGTCTAGCCCAGTTCACGGAGGAAAATGTGAAAAAGGGNGACCGGATCTACGTTGAAGGTCGACTGGAGTACGATGCGNACGAACGGGAGGGCNTAANGATTCCCACCGCGGATGTCAGCGTGCGCGAGTTGGTGCTGCTCACTGCACGGGAGGCGGAAGTCCAAGTAGCCACCTAGCTTTCCTGCTGGCTTCTTAGGGCGGGGCCTACAACCACTNCCAGAAGCGGCGCTGGACGGAAAAGACGAACTCCCAGTCCCCTCCGTCGTTCAGGCCCCGCCCTCCGTCGAAGCGCAAGAGATCCCAGCCCAGCTGCAGCCCCAATCCGGCNGAGCTCTTCACTCCATCCGTGTCTTGGCCAGGCCAGCCGGCGCCGCCGACGCCGGAAAGAGTTGAGGGGTTGAAACCCGTCGCTCCCGCCACACCAAATACGTGGACCTTGAGCCAAGGAGCGAGTACAGTCTGGCTGGCCTCGACCCGAAGCAGGGCCATTCGGTTGCCGATGAACGAACGGAAGGCATAACCGGGCAGGGTATGCCGGCCGCCCAAGAGGAAAAGCGTCTGCACGGGAGCTTGATNGGTCGAGAGGCCGACGCGAAGCCCCACCTCGATGGTGGTGCCCCGCTCACGGAATTCCCNCGCGAGNGTGGTGGCCCACCAGAGCGAGGCGTACGGCTGATCCGCCAGTTTCCCGATCCGGCCGGTCGCCGAGCTTTCGAACCCTCGGGCGGCGGTCCGNGCGGCGTAAGTCNCCTCTATGGCCCGGTCGNCGCCCTCGTCGACGGCCAGCACNGGGCGGCCGGCCNCGGACTCGGTCGGCGGACTCCCGTCGAGTCCATCGTTCACGACGTTCGTCCCGGAACGGTTCCGTTCCCATACGGCGCCNACCTCGAGTGACCTTGGAGTTCCCACGCCCCACCCNTAATGGACGCCCGCTCCCGACGTGAAATAAGGGTCCGTGAAGTCGCGTGATGTGAGCAGTCCCGTCAGCGTGCTGACGGCGCTGCTCGCTCCNGGGAGTCTGCCTGATGCGTTCNGAAGCTCGTTCCACCAAGCCCCCACCCTGAGCCCATCCAGCGTGGGACTCGATCGGAGGTCGACGGCGAGCTGACCGTTCTTCCACCCGAATGCGTAGCCGGCCCGTGACAGAAGTCTCCAAGTCGGGCCCAGCCGGAAGGACGCGCCCCCTCCGACGAAGGAGCCCTCGGCACGGTTGTACCGGTACACGGATGAAACGGAGGGCACGTGGAGACGGGACGGGGTCAACCCGCTCAAATACTGCTGTCCCAAGACGGCCATCGCCTGGTCACGGATCGCTTCGATCTGTGGTGAGGGGTCCAAGCCTTCGGCCGCGAGTTGATCGTACAATCCGGACTCGAATGGAAAACCCCCGAGTTCGTCTTCGGGGACCGAAGTGACCGCCCTCCCGAGGAAGAAGTCCTCCGGCAGTGCTGGGTTGAACCGGTAATCACGGATCTGGAACCGGCCTCGGATGATGCTGCCCCCGAGGAACTCGATGATCGGGAGCTCCCGCCTCAACTCGATCTCCTGCTGATAGGGGAGCCAATACTTTCCGTTCCACAAGGAGTTGTCCATCGAGATACGGATGTAGTCCAGGCTCCTATCGACGTAGGCGGCGGGGGTAAAGGTGAAGCTCAGACGCACAATGGCGCCCGTCCCCCGCTGCACAAAGAGGCTCCCGATAACACCAGGAGTCGAAGGGTCCTTCGGTCTAACCTCCAGTTCATAGACGCGGAGGTCCGGAGTGGGGGCTGGAAGCGTCACTGCCAAAGAGTCCGCGAGGTGATAGTCGTAGATCGAGTCGGCCCCCGGTGCGGCCGGATGAACCACAGCCTCGACTTCATCACCATTTCCGAGGCGAATCAGATCGCCGAAATCATCTAGCACCACGGTCAGATGGTCGAGGTGGTAGCTGATGTTGGTGGGGAGCTCTTTTACATCGCGGCGGCCGATCACGTGCTGCTTGGTCTGGCGCGGTGCCTGCCAAGAGACCTCCAGTGCCATCTGGTCGATCTTTATCAGCGTGCGTTCGGCGCTATCGGTAGGATCGAAGAAGAAGTACACATAGCCGTGTGCGTCGGCCTGGTAGGCCTGAAAGGCAGAGTCGACTGCGGTAACCTGGCGGAGGTCCCGGGCTTGCCCTACGAGTGCGAGCGCCCTCTCACTGTTCCACGCGGACTGGGCCTCCTGGATCTGTCCGCACAAGGCGCACGGCCAAAGAAGAACCGTGATCGACCTCGAGATCGTCGCCGCTGGTCGAATCAGAATATTCGGGAGCGCCACGAGGTTGGTACGTCGAGGACCTGGAACCGGTTCCGATCCGGTGTGTTCGTGCTAGTTGCTCCAGAATCCGGACAGAGAAGAGCCCTGCGGACTTTCACGCAGCTTCTCGAAGGCGCGATTCCGAATCTGCCGGATCCGCTCCCGTGTGACGCCGAGCAGTGATCCGATCTCCTCTAGCGTACGCTCTTCACCGTCGTCCAAGCCGTAATAGAGGTAGAGGATCTTCCTCTCCCGCTCGGTGAGATAGCTGTCGAACATCGTATCGAGGAATTCCCTGCGAGCGATCGACTCAACGTCCTCTTCGATGTCAGTGGCCTCGATCCCGGCGAAGCGCTCACCGAAGCTCGCGCTGTTTCCGTCACTCCTGTCGATGGGAGCATCGAGACTCAATTCGCTGGCGGCTACCCTTCGAAGAGCACGGATCGTTTCGATCGGCTCCTCCATCTCACGAGAGATTTCCTGGATGGTGGGGGAGCGGCCGAGTTGTTGTGTGAGGGCGGTGTCGATCCGGGCGAGCTTGGCGAGGTTGGAATTCTGATTGAGGGGAATTCGAACCGACCGGGTTTGCTCAGCCAGGGCCTGGAGAACGGTTTGGCGGATCCACCAGACCGCGTACGAAATGAATTTGACACCCTTGTCCGGATCGAATTTCTTGACCGCTTTCAAGAGCCCTTCGTTGCCGATGCACACGAGCTCGGCGAGCCCCAAGCCACGGCCCTGATATTTTTTCACATAAGAAATAACGAATCGGAGATTGGCGGTTACGAGTCTCTCAGCGGCCTCTTTGTCGCCAGCACGAGCCCGCCGGGCGAGCGCTCGCTCCTCGGCCGGATCCTGAATAAGGGGATATTTCTCGACGTCTTGTAGATACTGGTCGAAAGAATCGAGGCCGCGGGAAGTGGAGAACATTCGTACTGGGCGCCTCGTCTTGAAGGTGATGACGTGTCCTTAACAGCAACCAATCCGTGAAACTAGCAACCCACTCCGTTACCACTTCGGCGACCACGCTGCCCACCTACGAGGCAAGGAACACATGTTCACGTTACGAAGCGAAGGGGGAATAACCTAAAACTTTTGTTTCCGACGTCAAAGGGGGTGCCTACTACGCCCCTACCAGCGCTCCCTACCGCGCCACCGACGGATCAGGGATGATACCGCCGCCGCCGCCCGCCCGGCGGCTCCTGCGCAACTGCCTGTCCTCGACCCCACGCCTCAGCCCGAGCAACTCGGCGGAGATGCGGAACGTGGGTGCGCTGAAGGGGTCGGGGCCGTTGAGTGGGAACGCCACATCAATCCGGGTTACGCCTCGAGTTCCACCCGGAAACCCGATCCTCAGCCCGGCGCCACCCGTGGCCAGAGAGCCGGAGTCTGCTCCGAAGGGAACTCCCGCGTCCCAAATCGATCCCACGTCGACGAAGGCGGTCATTCCCAGATCGATGAAACCGTTGCGCGGCGAAGCGAAATAGATCCGATCTTCCAGGCTGGCGATCAGGCGTCTCCCGCCCGGATGGTCGTCCAGAGCGTAGCCCCTCAGGCCGGATACTCCCCCCAGCGTCAGCTGAAACGGACCGGTTACGGACCAGCCCCCAGCACCGGAGATGCGGGCGAAGAGGGTGTGCCGCGAGTTCTGCGATGGGCGCCAGTAGGAATAGATATCGAACTCAGCCAGTACGTCCTTCCACCCGTCCTCGACTTCGCCAAAGATCTTCCGGCCCTCGACGCTGATGGCCGACGCGAGCACCCAGTTTCCGGGTGCCAGTCCAGCAAACAGACGGACCCGCCCAAAGAAATCGGAGTCTTCATGCACGGCGCTCGATCCGAAAAGCGGGATGCTCCGCCCGACAACCAGCGCTGCCTCCGCGCCGACGGCGACGTCCTGTGCGCCTCTGAGGGCGTCCAGGCGCTCGCGTCGCTGAAAGGAAAGGTGCCTCTGGGCGAGGATGAGGTTGACGCGGGTCGTCGAATAATCACGGAGCTGCGGGGCCAATATTTCAGTAATTAGGGGCGGCGCCGGCTCCGCGTTTCCGAAATCCTCATCCCGGATGACATCCGCCCCATTCGGGAACCTGGGGTAGTCCCACTCTTCTCTGGAGAGTCCGCCCCCGAAGATTGTGAGGCGCCCCGGCCGGCCGATCCTTCGGGCCGCCGTGATCTGGCTCGACTGTTGCCCGTAGGGCTGCACGACGTTGCTGTACGGTTCTCCCGCCGGGAGGCTATAGCTGAACTGGTCCTCCAACTGGACGAACGACTGCACAGCCGCCTTGCGGCCGACCTCCCCTATGAATGGGTAGAAGAAGCCCTGTTGGAAGGCGGTGCCGACGCGCGTTCGGCTGGCCTGAAGCCGGGCGTCCCAACGTGTACCGAGGAGGTGGGGGGTCTCGAATCTTCCTCCGACGTTGAGGAGCTCCCGATTTTGGCGGTAGAATCCGCCAAGCACGATGCCTCTTCCAAACAGGTTCCTCTCGGTGATGTCCAGCCCGGCAAACTCGAACCCCTCTTGTAGCCGGAAACGCGGCTCGAACTGGAGGGTCCACCTGTTCCAGGTTTCGACGACGACATCTACGGATCCGTCCGGCTGGGGTGCACCCGTGACCTCCGCTCGGTCGATGAAACCCAGTTGTTGTAGGAGTCGCAGGGATTCTTCTACCAGAAACTCGTCGTAGCAATCGCCGACTCGCAGGAGGAGCTCGGCCCTGAGAAAATCCTCGTTGGTGTCGGCGTGGACCCAATTGGCCATCCCATAGAGCCACGAAAGAGCGCCCACGTCCGTGGAGTCGTTAGTCTCGAAGTAGGAATGGGCGGTGACCAGGACCGCTGAGACCTCCCCCTGGGGGCATGCCTGGCCGGCTAGCGCCGTTAGGGAAGTGGTACCGAGGAGGGCGAGTAGCGTTAACGTATGTAAGGGATGAACGGCCATCTACTCTCAGGTCAGGCGATCGACGCACTGCTTTCCTAAGCTAACCCTCTCCCCGAAGGCGGGTACCTGAGGATATATGGCCACGAAAGGCGAGGGTAGAGTGGAAGTCGCCGGATTGCACATGCACGGGCTCGAACCCAGCAAGGCCGTGCACTGGAATCTCTCGCCCGTTCAGCTTTATGAGCGAGCGCTGGAGCGGGGCGAAGGTCGGTTGGCCCACATGGGCGCCTTCGCCACGGTCACCAGCCCTCATACGGGGCGGTCCCCCGGCGACAAGTTCATCGTGAAGGAGTCGCTGACGGGAGACTCGGTGGACTGGGGCCCTGCCAACGCTTCCCTTAGTGAGGAACACTTCTATGCGCTCCGGGAGGAGGTCATCGCGTTTCTGGACGGGCAGGAACTGTTCGTCAGAGACGCGAGGGCTGGTGCCGATCCCAATCACGCCCTGAACGTTCGGATCGTGAACCACAACGCGTGGCACAACCTGTTCGCCTACAACATGTTCCTCCGGCCAACACCCGAAGAGTTGGCCGTGTTCCAACCCGAGTTCACGGTGCTCCACGCGCCGGGGTACCAAGCCGATCCGGCCAAGCACGGGACCGCCACGGGGACCTTCATCGTGGTCAACTACAAGGAGCGCCAGGTCCTGATCGGTGGGTCCAACTATGCCGGAGAGATCAAGAAGTCGATCTTCTCGGTGCTGAACTACATGCTCTCCGATCAGGGTGTGCTACCGATGCACTGCTCGGCCAATATTGGGCCGGACGGGGACACGGCGCTCTTTTTTGGCCTCTCCGGTACGGGAAAGACCACGTTGTCGGCCGATCCGGAACGAAGGCTCATCGGAGACGACGAGCACGGGTGGGGCAGTGGGGGCGTGTTCAATTTCGAGGGCGGATGTTACGCGAAAGCGATCAAGCTTTCCCTCGAAAGCGAGCCGGAGATCTACCGCGCGACACAGATGTTCGGGACCATCCTGGAAAACGTGGTTCTGTACGAAGGGACCTCGGAGATCGATTTCGACGACGCGACGATCACCCAGAACACTCGGGCTTCGTATCCCCTGCACTACATCCCGAACGCCGTCGTCCCGAGCCGGGGTGACCACCCCAAGGACGTCGTTTTCCTGACGGCCGATGCGTTCGGCGTGTTGCCGCCGATTTCCAAGCTGACCCCAGAGCAGGCGATGTACCACTTCCTGTCGGGGTACACGGCCAAGGTGGCCGGAACGGAACGTGGTGTTACGGAGCCCGAGGCCACGTTCAGCGCTTGTTTCGGTGCGCCCTTTCTGCCGCGCCATCCGGGCGAATACGCGAAGATGCTGGGTGAGCGGCTTCGCGACTACGGGGCCCGGGTGTGGTTGGTGAATACTGGCTGGAGTGGCGGGGCCTACGGCGTGGGCAGCCGTATGAAGCTGTCCTACACCAGGGCCATGGTGGGGGCGGCCCTGGCCGGGGAACTGGACCAGATCGAGACGGTGACCGACCCCGTCTTCGGGCTGCTTATGCCCTCGGAGGTGCCTGATGTACCGCCGGAGATCCTGAATCCGCGTGATACCTGGGCCGACGGCGCGGAATACGACGCGACGGCCGAGAAGCTGGCGGCGATGTTCAGGGAGAACTTCGGCCGCTACGAGGCGCAGGTTCCGGATGAGGTGAAGGCCACGGGGCCGCAGTAGGTTACACTCGCCTCCTCGTTGTGGCCGCCGTGCTGATCCCGCGACACACGGCAACAGCGCGACGAGCGTCAAGAGCATCGACAGGAGGGCGACGGACGGGCCTGCCTTGTAGCAGACATC
>PCCM01000047.1 GCA_002731735.1 Gemmatimonadota bacterium
GATAGCCGTGGAAGGGCGCCTGATCGGACTGCTCTCGTAACGGGTGCTCGCGCGGTCTCGTACCTAGCCTGAATACGGCCAGCCATAATACGGCCAGCCGAATCCCTCCGAGATCGTCCGCATGATTGTCCATGCGAGCAAAATGACCGCAAAGCCCACTCCGATCCCGGTCAGCGCCCCAAGCGCGAAGTCGCCCATCTCGTCCCGGGCCTCAGCCGCCTGGATCGCTCTCTGCCCTACTTCGACAAGCGCCTCCCCATCGGGCTCGTTGAGGTCGCTGTATTCCACGGATCCCTCCTGCAGGGACTGATTGAGCTGGGGCTTAGTCGCCACCGATGCGTGCGCCCGGCCGGATGGTCTCGATTGCGTACGTCGCATGGCAACCGGTGCAGACGGCGTACATATCGGCACCCACGTCGAAGACGCCCATCTCGTCCCGGGCCTCAGCTGCCTCGATCGCCCTCTGCCCTGCTTCGACTAGGGCCCGCGCATAGGTGGCGTAAGTCTCCTCGTCGATCGCGCGGCCCTGCATCATCATGAGGTTGCCGGATTCGGTGACCTGGAACGCTGCGTTACGCACCGCATTCCATTCTTCGGGGGATTGAGGTCGGATAAATTCCGTGCCGTTCGCGTCGACGATCCACCCTACGGCGTCCCAATAGAAATCGGCCGCCGGGTCCACTATCGTCGACATCAGGGTCGGCAGATCCGCCACTGGAGTGTAAGGCTCCTCAGCGGCCATACATCCGGAGAGCAGGATGGGCACTGCAAGCCAATGGTATCGTCTTGTTTTCATGGCACGCCAACCTACAAGGAGGGTCCGGGGGGAGGCAACTCCCGCTGGCAAGGCTCGCGCGCCCGGGGCACAAGGCCTACTCTCAGCGCGTGCGCCCACCCGGGCCCCTTGGTGAGTGCTCTGGTGATCACACCTTGCCACCGAAGAGGATTGGGATGATTCGAACAGTTGCGTTTGCTCTTGGCCTTTGCGGCTTGGTNGCAACCTCCATATCCGCNCAGAGGTTGCCGCTNGCCGTGCCCGAAGAAGTNGGTCTGTCATCCGAACGCTTAGAGCGAATNGGAGAGGTCTTCCAGGNCTACGTGGANGAGGGCCGTATCGCGGGCGCCGTCGGCATGGTGCTGAGAAACGGNAAGCTCGCTTATGTGGACGCATGGGGCATGCGGGACCTGGAGGCCGGTGATGTGATGGAAGAGGACGACCTCTTCAAGATCTGCTCCATGACGAAGCCGGTCGCCAGCGTNGCGGTGATGACACTGTACGAGGAGGGGCATTTCTTCCTCAGCGATCCGATTGGTCGNTATCTACCTGCGCTGGCCAACCTTCGGGTCGCCAACCTCGCCGAGGCGTCCGCCGGGCAGGAGATCCCCACCGAGCGGGCTCGCCGACAGGTAACGATCCACGACNTGTTGCGTCACACCTCGGGCTTCACGTACGGGGATCTTTCCAATACGGTCGTCGATGCGGTCTACCGCGAGCGGGAAATACTCTACCAGCCGACGCTGGAAGATCAGGTGGCCGCGCTCGGTGAGATCCCGTTGCTCTACCAGCCCGGCACGCAGTGGAACTACAGCGTCTCCGTCGACGTGCTCGGTCGACTCGTAGAGGTCGTCTCNGGGCAGCCGTTCNATGTCTTCTTGCGTGANCGTATTTTCGATCCACTCGGCATGGCCGATACCGGTTTCCGNGTNCCGGATTCGAAGAGCGATCGCGTCGCGCCCACGTANGGACACTCGGGNCCGGATCGGGCTCTCGGACCGGGCGACACGTCGATTTGCGATTTGCCCCCCACGCTGTTCTCAGGCGGGGCGGGTCTCCGCTCCACCGCCCAGGACTACGCGCGGTTCGCCCAAATGCTGCTCAACGGCGGGGAACTGGATGGGGCTCGGATCCTCGGTCGGAAGACNGTTGAATTGATGACCGTCGATCATCTGGAAGAGGGGATGCCGACCGGGTTCCTGTCACCGGGATGGAGCTTCGGGCTCGGTTTCACGGTGAAGACCGAGGCGGGCNTGGACGGATTNCCNTCGTCGGTGGGCGAGTACAATTGGATCGGCATCCAGGGGACCTCNTTCTGGGTGGATCCCGAGGAGGACCTCGTCGGCGTGTTCATGGTTCAGATCCGTCCGAACCGTGACATCACGTTCCGGGATCAGTTCAAAAGGCTGGTGTATCAGGCGCTCATCGGATGATCAACCACCCGGTCGCCTTCCGTAGCCCTGNCTGAAGTGTGAGTGACAGCTGACGCAGGACTGGTAGAGCTGATCGTTGAGGCCGGCGAGNGCCGNGACATCCCTGTTTCGAGTCGCTCTCAACGCGGCNCTTCCGACCTCGAGTAGGAGTACGGCGTCGCTGATCCACTGTGCCTCGGGCTCTCGGATTCGGTCCGGCATCAGCAATAGGTTGGCCGCCTCACCGAACATGAGGGTCTTGGCCTCTAGCTCGCCCCATTCGGCGTCGGTCGTCGGGGTCCGGGTCTCGATGTAGAAGACAGCGTCCGAGGTCGGGTAGATGAGGTGAACCATGAGNTCGCTCATGCTCCCTATGCGTCGCATCGTACGAACCGCTTCCGACTCGANCTCCTGCCNGGAGGGCGTCTGNGCAGGTGGTGTCTGGNCAGTCAGTGCTTCCGCAAGTACGGCGCCGGCTANGAGAACCATCANTGTTGCNCGCATTCAACTCCTCCAAAGCGTTGAGATCCGGTCGATCACCTGAAACAACTTAAGAAAGATANCGCTTCGGGGAACTAGCCTTCCGCATNGGAGCCGCAAGTAATAGGATGACGNGANCCCNTCAACGAAACCTGGAGGNAGCGGTGAGAACAGCGACGGTGTTGAGCATGGTTGCAGCGTTGAGCATGGTTTTGGTNCTGGGTACCGCAAGTTTGGGTTACGCACAGCAGGGCGCACCGGATGGCGCCTGGCCGGCGTACGGAGGGGACGCCGGCAGCACGAAGTACGCACCGCTCGACCAGATCAACGCTGACAACGTNGATCAGCTCCAGGTCGCGTGGCAGTGGACGACTTCGGACGCGCCGGTGCTNGCCGAGAACGNCCTGGGTGCNGGGGCCTTCAAGGCTACGCCGATCATGGTCCACGGGGTGCTCTACGTCCGGACTTCTCTGAGCCTTGTCGCCGCGATCGTCGCGGCCACCGGCGAGCAGCTCTGGGAATTCGACCCGAGGAGCTGGGAAGCGGGGCGCCCCACCAACCTCGGCTTTAATACTCGAGGCGTGGCTCATTGGGCGGGCCCGGAGGCGGAACACATNTTCGTCGCCACGGGCTCNGCACACCTGTGGGCGGTCGACGCGCGGACCGGGCGCCCGGTNCTCANCTTCGGTACCGACGGCAGGATCGATCTGACCGAGGGCCTACGCCGCCCCGTCCCCAGACGAGCGTACCAGGTCATTTCGCCCCCACTCGTGGTGGGTGATGTGGTCGTCGTGGGGTCATCCATCTCCGATGGCCCGCGGAACATGACCGCACCACCAGGCGACATTCGGGGCTTCGATGTCCGTACCGGNGANGAGGTGTGGCGATTCAACACNATCCCGGAGAGGGACGANTACGGCATCGAGACGTGGGAGGACAATTCCGCGTCGTACACAGGGAACACCAACGTGTGGTCCATCATGAGCGCCGACCTCGAACTGGGAATCGTCTACCTGCCGATCGGCACCCCGACGAACGACTGGTATGGCGGGCATCGGTTGGGGGACAACCTGTTTGCCGAGAGCCTCGTTGCGGTGGATGCTGCAACGGGTGANCGACTGTGGCACTACCAGCTCGTGCANCACGGACTCTGGGACTACGACATCCCCGCTGCCCCGACGTTGGTCGACATCACGGTGGATGGNCGGCCGATCAAGGCTGTTGCGCAGGTCACCAAACAGGGCTTCGTNTACGTGTTCGATCGAGTCACCGGCGANCCNGTNTGGCCCATCGAGGAGCGNCCGGTTCCACAGTCCACGGTTCCNGGNGAGCGTACCTCACCCACGCAGCCGTTTCCGACGAAGCCCGTGGCCTTCGAGCCCCAGGGAGTCACCGTCGATGACCTGATCGACTACACGCCAGAGTTGAGGTCNGAAGCCGAGGAGATTCTGTCCCAGTTCGANTACGGTCCTCTTTTTACNCCCCCGTCCATGCNGGGAACCATCCTNATGCCGGGGTGGGGTGGCGGGGCGAACTGGTACGGCGCAGCGTTCGATCCTGAGACCGGATACTTCTACGTGCCGTCGCGTACTGGCCCGATGGTGGTTCAGATCGTGGAGGGCAATCCCGAACGAGGAGACTTCGCTTACGTGCGCGGTGGAGGGCAGGGTCTAGGCGGGCCTCAAGGCCTGCCCCTGTTCAAGCCGCCGTACGTTCGCCTGACCGCCTACGATCTCAATACCGGAGAACTTGCTTGGATGGTTCCATTCGGTGATGGGATTCGCCAGAGGATCATCAATCTCGGTATACCCGATCCCGGCCCCGTGGGTGGGGGCGGTTATACGGGTCCNCTGCTGACTCCGAATCTGCTGTTNCTGGGGGCAACCGGCAGGCGCGGCGGCGGTCGNGGNGGTGGTCGAGGNGGTGGTCANGGNGGTGATCGTGGTCCCGCGCAACCCCCCACTCTACGGGCGTTCGACAAGGTTACCGGGGCGGTGCTGCACGCGACCGAACTCCCTGTGACNCCGAGCGGAACGCCGATGACCTATATGGCCGAAGGCCGACAGTTCATCGTGATGGCCTACGGCTCGGGGGAAGGGGCCGGACTGATCGGCCTGGCGCTGCCCACGAGTCCGTGATCTTCCGCTGGAGCCGGATTTTAGCCACGATACCGATGCCGCGACGACAAGTGATTNCCACGACAAACGAATCAGGAGTGTAAGATGAGAACAAGATCTTCGGCCAGGTGGTGCCTACCATTTTTCGCCTTGTTTCTCGCGTCCTGTGCGACCGCTGAAGCTGACCAAGGNCCTCCNCCGACCATCGCTTCGTTGTCGGTAGACGGCGCCTACGNAGTAATGACCTACACCGATATTCCGGANGTTCCGGAATTTGGGGATGCGACGGTCTACTATCCCGTGGATACCGCGATGCCGATCGGCGGCGTAGCGATCTCTCCCGGGTGGACCGANCTCCAGAGGCATATCGAGTGGTGGGGGCCTCGCCTCGCCTCCCATGGATACGCAGTGCTGATTCTGGATACCAATGATGCGANGGCGGACCAACCCGAGCAGAGGGCGGAGGCGTTGATCGCGGCCGTGAGAATCTTGAGGGGNGAAAACGACCGTGCTGGAAGTCCTCTGAGCGGCCGAATCGACACTGAAAAGATGGCGATCATGGGNCACTCCATGGGTGGNGGCGGAGTCCTGATCGCGGCCAACAANTACCCNGCCGAAATTCAGGCCGCGATCCCCTTCACTCCCTGGCAGCCGGCAGGNGATTTCAGCCAGGTGGTCGCTCCGACTCTGGTGATGGCTGGATCGGCGGACCGGGTCGCATCCGTGTCCGATCATGCCTGGCCCCACTATCAATCGATTCCCGAATCCACGATCAAGGTTTTNCTGGAGATCGACGGTGGCAGTCACTTCATCGCTGACACCAGCCGNGGAGAGGATCTGGGCACCATAGGCCGTTACGGCATCGCCTGGCTGAAACTCTATCTCGATGGTGACGAACGTTATCGAGGGTTCATCTACGGCGACGAAGCGGCGTCCGACAGCGAAAAATTNTCGCGGTACGTGACCAGNCCCTAGGAGCACACGGCAGTCGGCCCCAATTCGTCGCCTCGGGNCACTTACTCCAGTACCAAAGCCACGACACCGTCTCCGTCCTGGCCGGCATTCACCGAGACCACCAGGTACTGTTTGCCCTCNTACATGTACGTCATCGGGTTGGCGTGTACGCCCCCCGGCAGCTCGAACTCCAACAGCATCTCACCGGTCGACTTGTCGTACGCGTTTAGCATCGCAGGCTGCGATCCCTGNCTGTCGACAGTGGTGAACAAAAGCGTGCTCGTGAGGAGCGGGAAGCTCTCGCCGTCGACTCCCAGATTGCCCAGATCGAGGTCGGCGAGNGCCGGGTGGTCTCGCGGCCCNCGGCCGTTCGCGACCTGCCATACGTGCTCGCCTGTGCTCATGTCGATGGCCGTGACTCGACCCCACGGCGGCTTGAAGATCGGTATCCCATCCACCGTCGGGGACTGAGCGCCTCCCCAGATATAGTCGAAGTCCGACCTCGGATTCTCCGGCGGAGCCAGCTCGACGACCGTGTAATCGCTATACGAAGGGATGTAGAGGTACTGGGTNTCCGGGTCGAATGCAGCCCCGTTCCAGTTNCCGCCGCCGGCCCAGCCCGGGTTGACGATCGTGCCTTGGGCCGAAGGCGGTGTGTACACAGGACCGCTACGATACCGTTGGAAGATTTCGAGCGCCTGTGCCCTCAGCTCCGGGGTGAAGTCGATCAGGTTCTCTTCGAAGGCTCCATTCGGTTCGAAAGGAGCCGGCTTGGTGGGGATCGGCTGCGTGGGATGGATCCGCTCACCNTCTATGTCNGAGGGCGGGACCGGTTGCTCCCCGATNGGCCAGACGGGCTCGCCCGTCACTCGATCGAAGACGAACAGAAACCCCTGCTTTGTGACCTGTGCGACGGCCTTGATCTCCCTGCCGTCCACGGTGATATCGATGAGGTTGGGTGCCGCCGGAGGATCGTAGTCCCACACGGAGTGATGGACGAACTGGAANTACCACACGATCTCACCGGTTTCCACGTCGANGCACACGAGGGAGTTGGCGTACAGATTTTCGCCGAGGCGGTGGCCCCCGTACCAGTTGTGGGAGGGCGTCCCCACCGGCAGATACACATAGCCGAGCTCTTCGTCGCCGCTCATCGGCGGCCAGACCCCGGTCGCTCCGGCGGTACGCCAGGAGTCGTCCTCCCAGGTGTCGTTCCCGAACTCACCCGGCAGCGGGATCGTGTGGAACGTCCAGAGCAGCTCCCCGGTCCGTACGTCGTAGCCGCGGACCCACCCGGGTGTGACGTTGCGGTTTGTGGGTGTGTCCCGAATCGAGGCGCCGACGACCGCCACGTCACGGATGATTGTCACTGGGGAGTTGACCCCGTAGCCCCGCAGGAAGGCTCTGCGATCCTCGACCATGACATCGAAGTCCCGAGTCAGGTCCACTCTTCCGGCCTCCCCGAAAACGGGGTCCGGCTCCCCTGTTTCGGTATCGAGCGAGATCAGGAACGCGTCGTTGGAGCCGATGAGAATTCGCTTCCTCTCCCCATCGGTCCAATAGGAAATACCCCGCACGATGAAGCCAAGGTTGACTGGCCGACCCGACTCCCATGTCTTGGGATCGTACGACCAAAGGGTCTCGCCGGTCCCCGGGTGAATCGCTGCGATCTGGCCCATGCCGGTGATGGTGTAGAGCGTTCCGTCGACCAAGAGCGGCGTCGGCTCGTACCAGAAGCTCCCGCCCATCCGCCCAGCCTCCTCATTGCGCTCTTTGAGCTCCTCGTCGATGGACTCCCAATACCAGGCCACTTCCAGCTCTGCGACGTTGTCACGATTGATCTGGCCGAGGGGAGCGTAGCGTGACGCGGCGTCGTCGCCGTGGTTCACCAGCCACTCGGTGTCCTCAGCGTCGAAGTCCATGCCCGGTTCGGGTCCAGTGTCTGGTGCGCAAGACGCGAGCGAGAAGACCCAGACCAGTGAGACCCAATTCACCGTGCGAATACTCGACATTGCTTGCCTCCGTGGCATCATAGTTGTCAGGACGCCCCCCGTTTAACCACAGAAAGTGGGGGATCATCATGCTAAGCGCCATGTGCCCCAATACTTTGCCCGATGGCCCTCTCGGCTCGTAGGTTGCTCGTGACCGATCCACTCACGTCGCCGGCAAGGAGAGATCATGCTGCCCTCCGGGCTCAGAGGGCCCCTACCGAGCCTCGCCGCCCTCGTTCTCGTTGCCGGGGCTTTGGCTTGCGGCCCGACATACGACGTTGTGATCGAGGGTGGTCGCGTCATGGATCCGGAGTCTGGGCTGGATGCGGTCCGCAACATCGGCATTGTCGATGGTCGGATAGATGTCATCTCGGACGAGCCCCTCGAGGGTGCTCGCCACATCCAAGCCGCTGGTCTCGTTGTCGCGCCTGGCTTCGTCGATCTCCACAGGCACGGGCACAGCGAACAAGCGTATCGGCTCCAGGTGCAGGACGGAGTGACAACGGGTCTCGAGTTGGAGATCGGGACGGCGGATGTCGAAGCCTGGTACGGGGCGCGTGAAGGTGGCCAGCTTGTGAATTACGGCGTCTCTATGGGGCACATCGGCGCGCGGGCGGTGGCCATGGGAGACCCCGTTACGGGGCTAGGCGGTGTCACGACCCGAGAGCCGGCTACGGAGGAGCAGATCGCGGAGACGGAGCGACTCATCCGCGAGGGGCTGGCCCAGGGGGCTGTCGGTGTGGGCTTGGGAAGCGCGTACACGCCCGGAGCCCCGATGGCGGAGATCGAGCGGATGTTCGCCGTCGCAGCTGACGCAGGGGTGACCGCCTTCATCCACATGCGTGGTGGGCTGCAAGGGCTCGACTCGACGCTCACCGCGGCGCGGAACGTCGGGGCGCCTCTCCACGTCGTGCACGCGAACTCAAGCGGTGGCGGGAACATCGTTCGGTTCTTGGCGATGATTGAGGCGGCCCAGAGTGCCGGGCAGGACGTCACGACGGAAGCGTACCCCTACGCGGCGTCATCGACCGGTATCCAGGCGGCGCTCTTCGACAACTGGGAGAGCTGGGAGGACGGCCGCTTCAACCAGTATCAGTGGGTCGGCACAGGAGAACGCCTGACACGCGAGACCTTCGGGCGGTACCGGGCCGAGGGCGGAACGGTGATCATCCACAGCCGGACCGAAGAGATGACGCTTACCGCGGTGACGAGTCCGATCACGATGGTGGCGAGCGATGCCATGCCGGCGGGACACCCCCGGGGTGCGGGCACGTTCGCGAAAGTCCTCGGNCGCTATGTGCGCGAGCAGGGTGCGCTCAGGCTCATGGATGCGCTCCGAAAGATGACGATCGAGCCCGCGAGAAGGNTGGAGGGGTGGGTCCCTGCGCTGAGGAACAAGGGTCGAATCCGGGTGGGATCCGATGCCGACATCACCGTCTTCGACCCGGAGACGGTGATNGATCGAGCGACTTANCTTGACGGGTCGATCCCTTCCGAAGGAATCGAATACGTTTTTGTGAACGGGGGGTTGGTGGTGGACGGCGGCGAAGTCGTTGGGGGCGTTAGGCCTGGGAGGGCTGTGCGCATTCCGTCCGCCTTGTAGGTTGCTGGGTGCCGATCCACTCACGTCGCAGGCCGGGATAGATCATGCCATCGAAGCTTCCCGNTGCTCCCGNCCGGGTAGAGAGACTTGTGGCNGCTTAAGGGGGGACGCGATATGAAGTTCAACACCATGCTAGTAACGACGNCGCTGATCATGGCGATCGCTCANGGCCCAGTCGGTGCNCAAGANCTNGANAGGGAGTTCATCGACCCGGCGGGCGTNTTCACGCAGGTCGTGACAGTGGCGGATCGTGGTGTGAAGACCATCTACGTGTCAGGACAGGTCGGCCAGGGTGCCGATCTCGCCGCGCATGTCGAGTCAGCGTTTCAGGGTGTGGTGCGACGTCTCGAGAGCGCCGGCGCCTCCACCAGCGACGTCGTGAAGATCCGGATCTTCGTGAAGGACTTCGATCCAGCGGACTATTCGATCATCAGCCAGGCACGACTCCGGACGTTCAGCGATGAAGATGCGTGGCCGACCAGCACGATGGTGGGTATCCAGGAACTGTTCACGGCGCANCTNCGTGTCGAGATTGAGGCCGTNGCGGTCATNGCTGATCCTGCAGTCCCTAGNGCGAACGTCACGATCGAGCGCATCGGGGCCTCGCGTGGCTTCAGCCAGGCCGTGGTGGTCACGGCCAACGGGACCAAGACGATCTACGTCTCGGGTCAGGTCGGCCAAGGCGATGGACTGGCCGAGCAGTCGACATCGGTCCTGGAGGCTGTGGCCCAGCGACTCGAGGCGGCGGGCGCGACGATNGACGATCTCGTCAAGATCGTCACGTACATCTCCGACTACACGCCGGAGGACCGCCGCACGTTCGGNGCGGCGAGAACGCAGGCGTTCGGCAGCGAAGATCTACCAGCGAGTACGTTGCTCGGCGTGCAGTCACTCGTTACCGACCAATATGAGATCGAGGTCGACGCTATCGCGNTCGTGAGCGATGGCNCGGGTGGGGGCNCCGACACGGAGTTCATCGGTCCCACNTCGGGCTTCTCACAGGCNGTCACCACGCAGGGGAGTNGTGCGAAGACGATCTACATATCGGGTCAGGTCGGGCGCGCAGGTGAGAGCCTTGCGACCCAAGCGGATCAGGCCTACGCCAGCCTGAGGCGGCAGCTCGAAGCATCGGGTGCGACCCCGGCCGATCTGGTGAAGATCACCATCTANATGGCCGATTATTCTCAGGCGGATGCGGCGGTACTCGGGGCCGCCCAACAGAATGGATTTCCCGCCGAGAATCTCCCGGCCACGACCCTGATCGGCGTCGCATCGCTCTACTCGGACACCGCNCTCATCGAGATCGAGGGCATGGCGGTCGTGCCATGAAACCCAAGAATCCCGACCGCGAGGGAAGGTTACTGATGAAACGGTCCATAGCGCCGGTACTTGTCGTTATCGCCGCNGCGNCGCTCGGTGCAGGTGCCGAAGCGGTGTGGGCTCAGGCGACCGGGGAGGACATGCCCAACCCGTATCAAACCACGGATGGCTATCTCCGCATGCCCATCGGCAGGAGTTGGGGTTCNGTGAGCGCCGTGGACATCGATCCCGATGGTCTCTCGGTGTGGATCGCCGAGCGTTGCGGGTCGGATTCCATGAATGGGCGGTACGCCCCACGGAGCTGCGGAGACAACGACGTTCCTCCCGTCCTGAAGTTCAATCCCGACGGGATCCTGGTCAGGAGCTTCGGCAGGGGACTGTTCGCCATGCCCCACGGCATCCACGTGGACGCTCAGGGTAACATCTGGGTGACGGACGCCCCGTTCACACAGGCGGGTGGTGCCTCNGGGCGCGGCCATCACGTTACGAAGTTCAGCCCGGAGGGAGACATCCTCCTGCGGCTGGGGGNGCCCGGGGAGTCGGGGNATGACGAGCGGCACTTCAACATGCCGTCCGACGTCATTACGGCGCCGAACGGGGACATTTTCGTCGCTGACGGTCATGGCCAAGGCACCAACGCCCGAATCGTTAAGTTCTCGCCGGACGGCACCTTCATCACGGCGTGGGGTGAGTTCGGCTCAGATCCGGGACAATTCGGTGAGCCCCATGGCCTGGCCATGGACTCGCAGGGCAGACTCTTCGTAGCCGACAGGGCCAACAGCCGCATACAGATCTTCGACCAGGAAGGGACCTTCTTGGAGGAGTGGTACCAGTTCGGGCATCTGAGTGGGATCCACATCGATCAGGATGACGTGTTGTACGGCGTCGATTCGGAATCGGACGTGGCGTCGGGCCGGAAGCGAGGTATTCGTGTGGGAAGTGTGCGGACCGGTGAGGTATGGGCTTTCATTCCGGATCCGGCAGACCCGAACGGACGGCACCGCTCGAGCAGTGGGGGAGAGGGGATCGTCGCCGATGTGAACGGTGTGATCTATAGCGCCGAGGTCGGGCCACGCGGTGTCAAGCGATACCACAGATACATCGACCCGTAGCGCGGGACCGTTGCGCATTGAGAGGATACGAATGTCCAGAAGACTGATGGTTACTGTGATGGCGACGTTGATCATAGGGCTGACCTGGATGGTGTACGCCCCTACGTCAACTCCGACGCGAACGAGGATCGATGTCTCCGAAC
>PCCM01000048.1 GCA_002731735.1 Gemmatimonadota bacterium
TTGGTATGCTCCCACGTATAGGGGATCACGGCCACCTGGCAGACGTGGTCGTCCGAGATCGCGTTGACCGTAAGACTCACTCCATTGAGGGCGATCGATCCATGGAGGATCGTCGCCAATGCCACATCGGGGGGGATTCTGAAGTCGAGGAGACGGTACTCCCCCTTGTCCTCGACAGCAATCAGCTCACCCACGACGTCGACGTGGCCTTGAACGAAGTGCCCGTCCAGGCGGGTTCCTACTGCGAGGGCGCGCTCAAGATTGACGAGGCTCCCTTCGGTGTACTCCGCCGCCACAGTTCGAGAGAGCGTGGTCCCCACGCTGTTGACCGTGAAGCCCCCACCAAGAACCTCGACCACCGTGTGACACGCTCCGTCCAGAGAGACCGACGAGCCCGGCTGGAGATCCGCAAGAACGACTTTCGCGTCGATCTCCAGCTCGCGGGCACCATCCATTTCCTTGGTGGCCCGTACCGTGCCCACCTCCTCCACGATCCCACTAAACATCAGGCTCTTGATACATCACGTCGGCCTCTCGATCGTATTTGAGTAGAAGGTCGGGTCCGAATTGGATCGGCTCACCGGTACTCGACCAACCGAGGTCCTCGGGCGTCGAGTCCCCACCCCCAAACGCCAGAACACCTTGCGGCCCGAGGGTCAAAGGTGCCTTGAAAAGATAAAGCCGCTGGACCAATTCCTCACGTGTCAGAGCCGTGGCCAACCTTCCCCCACCCTCGCAGAAGACAGACCGAATACCGAGACCCCAACAGCGCTCGAGCATCTCTTTCAAGTCTGCTCCTCCATCCGCCTGCGGCACGATCTCTACCTGGGCGCCGACATCCTTGAGTGTCTCGACCCGCTCGACAGAAGCAGCTTCGGTCGCAAAAATCAGAACAGGCGCTTCAGAATCGGTGCTAAACAGAGACGCATCCGGGGAGAGCACAGCGCTCGGGTCCAATACGATACGCGTAGGAAGAATCCGGGGGTCCAAGCCGTATCGCACGGTNAGCAGGGGATCATCGACCCGGGCCGTCTCACCGCCAACCAACACTGCGTCGAACCCGCTTCTGAGTCGATGCACTTCTCTGTTCGCGTCGTCGNCAGTGAGGGGTGTCCGCTCGCCCGCCCGGGCGGCGATCCGCCCGTCCAAACTCACCGCCAGTTTCAGAGCCAGATACGGTCGCTGGTAGCGCGNTGTATAAAAGAACNCGGGATCGACCTCGTGAAAGGTGCGGACGTCGGTCGCGGGGCCGANGACCTCGACGCCCGCCTGCGCCAGAANCTCGCCGCCACCGCCCGTTTCGTCGCCTGGCTCGGAAGCCCCGAAGACCACCCGTGCTACCCCAGCCTTCAAGAGTGACTCTGAACACGGGGGCGTCTGGCCATGNTGGCTACACGGCTCCAGGCTCACATAAGCGGTAGCCCCACGGGTGGTATCACCGGCAGAGCGGATCGCGTTCACTTCTGCGTGGGGGCCACCGTATTCCTCGTGCCATCCCTCTCCCACGCGCTCNCCATCACGCGTCAGCACACACCCGACCATCGGATTGGGGTGCACCCGGCCCCACCCCCGCCCCGCCAAGGAGGCTGCGNGCAGCAGCCACTCCCGATCCAACTCGCTCAGANACACGTCAGATCGTGAGTCGGGCCGCCACGCTGACGAACGGCGTGATCGCGCCGGGGTCGTAGACGNCCGGATAGCCGGTAANTCNGTCGTACCCGCTGATCCATCCTCCCTCGACCGAGAGCGTCCACACGAGTCGAATGATAGACACACCCGCGAAGTAGACCGTGCGGCGGGTCGTCAGGTCCCCCATCTGGCTGATTCCCTCTCCCCGCGGNATCGTGGAATCCGGCACCTGAACACGCATTTCACCTTGGTCCCAGTTCCATCCGAAGCCCCCGAACACCCCGAGAGTGAAAAAGTCTTTTCCGACGACCGCGCGTACTGAAGTGGTCGAGATATCAGTATCAATCCGGGTCGCGTCCAGATCGTCGGCCCAGTTCACCTGCTGCCCAAACGACCGCATCGCGGAAACGGTGAGGCCGGGCAGGCTGAACGACTCGCGAANGACCCCGANCCGNCCGCCGATCGACCCGATGGCTTCATTGCCCGAAAANCCGTCCGACTCCCCTAANAACAGGAGGCTCCCGGACGCGAGAAGATCNAGNGACAGCATACCACCGACCATCGGNATCCAGGAAAACCCGTCGAAAACTCCCACCGCCACCGAGCCCTTGATCCCGTACACGTAGACGTCATTGTCNGCCGCAATCCCTGGGCCNCCGCCAACCATGTCTGGCATCGAGAAGCGCGCCACCCGGAAGCGGAGGTCGAGGCCCACGCGGGGTGTACTGCCCAGCCTTCGCCCAATGGTGCTCGACGACCCCGAGAGNTCGGCGCCCGCGGCATCGGAGATGGCGATTCCACCCCGTATGGCCTGCGCCGCCAGAACGGCGCTCTGGCAGGAGGTGAGCAACTCCGCGGATCCGCCCGACGCACATTCTGCAATGAGCGGTGTGAGATCCTGGGCGCCAGCAGAGCCGAAACGCCCCACCNCCACGAAACAAAGACTGACCCGACAGAGCGCGGACCTCACGCCCATCGCACGCCCTCCCCGGCCTCCACGTCTCCCATNACCCATGCTGGAGTATCGGACTGGATCAAGCCTTCNAGGACGCCGTCCACATCCTCGGGCGCAACCACTACGATCATGCCGACGCCCATGTTGAACACACGCAGCATTTCGTCCCGGTCTACCCNTCCGCCCTCCTCCAGNACCTGGAACACGTTGGGGACCTCCCAAGAAGCGAGGTCGATCACCGCCCCGAGGTCCGATCCGAGCGTACGAGGCAAGTTGCCGGGGATGCCGCCGCCGGTGATATGAGCCAGCCCGCGCACAAGCCCGGCATCGAGAGCATTCGACAAGNCCGGCAAGTAGCTCCGGTGAACGTCCAGGAGCACGTCAGCCACCGAACGTCCGGACTCGGGAAAGTCGTCATCGATCGACAACCCCATGGCTTCGAAGACNATCTTCCGCGCCAACGTGTATCCACTCGTGTGGATACCGNTCGATCCAAGACCGATCAGGACGTCTCCGGCACGGACACGNGAGCCATCCAGGACCTTGTCGCGCTCGACAATGCCCACGATGAATCCAGCCAGATCGTACTCATCCTTGTCGTAGAGATCGGGCATCTCAGCCGTCTCTCCNCCGAGGAGCGCGCACCCGTTTTCCTTGCACGCCGTCGCGACCCCGCTCACGANCCGTGGCACGACCAACTCATCCATGCNGCCACACCCGATATAGTCCAGAAAGAACAGAGGCCGTGCTCCCTGGACGAGGATGTCGTCGACGCAATGGTTCACCAGGTCTTGGCCAACCGTCTCGTGCCGCCCCGACATGAAGGCCACCTTGACCTTGGTTCCCACACTATCCGTACTCGAGACGAGTACCGGGTTCGCTACGNTTCCCGGCACCGCGTACAGGCCTCCGAACTGGCCCAGCGCGGACAGCGTATGTTCGTCCCTCGTGGCAGCCACCAACGACTTGAGGCCCTCCACCACGCGCTCGGCAGNATCGAGATCGACCCCAGCCGATCGATAGTCCAAAGCNCCCGGCTCAGCCATCNGATTTCACCAACTGATGCTCGAACGCCGTCATTTCCTTGAATTCCATGATCCGGTGCAGAATCTCCTTTTCATCGAGCGAGCGGAACCGATCGACACTGAAGCTCTCGACCGCAAACGAGCCCATGACAGATCCATACACCATGGCGCGCCGCAGGTCATCCGGCTCTTGAGAGTCGACGGAGGCCATATACCCGACGAAGCCACCCGCGAACGAATCCCCGGCCCCGGTCGGATCGAAGATCACCTCCAAGGGGAACCCCGGCACAAAGAACATCCAATCCGGTCCGAAAAGAATCGCCCCGTGCTCACCCTTCTTCACCACAACCAGGCGTGGGCCGCGCTCTTGGATCCAGCGGGCCGCACCCAGAAGATTGTGATCTCCCGCAAGCTGCCGTGCCTCGGCGTCGTTGACCATCAGAATGTCGACACGCTTCAAGAGCTCGACGAGCGTCTCGCGACTCCCTTCGATCCAATAGTTCATCGTGTCACAGATCACGGCCGCCGGCTCTCGCATTTGATCCAGGACGTCTAGCTGGAGCACCGGATCGATATTTCCCAGGAAGACGTACCGGGAGTCCCGATACTCATCCGGGATCTGTGGTGCGAAGTCACCGAACACGCCGAGGCGGGTCTCGAGCGTATCCCTCAAGTTCAGGTCATACGAATATCGCCCGGCCCAAAAAAAACTCTCACCTTCGGCACGTTCCACACCCGCGAGGTCCACACCTCGTTCGGTGAGGAAATCCAGTTGTTCCATGGGATAGTCCGCCCCGACAACACCCACGAGGCGGACCGGGCCCAGAAGGCTCGCGGCAGCCGAGAAAAAAACGCCGGAGCCCCCAATCACCCGGTCGGCGGAGCCGAAGGGCGTTTCCACCGAGTCGAGAGCCACACTTCCTACCACCAAGATCGACATCGAACGTCCTCCCTCACTCCTCGTCGGCCCGCGCCATTTGCTCGGGAGCCAGAATGCCCAAGATAGCCAGTCCGTTTCGAAGTACGGTCTGCACAGAACGGGCCAAGGCGAGCCGTGCATTCCGAAGCCGATCATCCTCCACCAGCACCGCCAATTCAGGATTCCGGCTCGGGTTCCCGGCATGATACCATGAATTGACCGCACCCGCCGTCTGCTCCAAATAGTCACAGATCAAGTGGGGAGCCCGTAGACGCGCCGCGTTGCTGACCAGGTCCGGAAATCGCAGCAATGCTTTGATGAGTTCTCGCTCGGCCTCGGTCGTGAACACCGACAGATCGACCCCTTCTGTGCCGACGGAAGACCGCTCCATCCCGGCCTTCTTGAAGATGCTGCACATGCGGGCGTGCGCGTACTGCACCTTGTAGACCGGATTCTTGTCTGACTGGTCTAGGGCGAGATCCAGATCGAAGACCAGATGTCCGTCCGGTTTCCTCATCTGGAAGAAGTAGCGCGTGACGTCGACACCGACTTTCGTCATGAGCTCCCCAAAGGTGATGTTCGACCCCGCCCGCTTCGATAACTTGACCTCCTTACCGTCCCGCTCGACGCGAACCATCTGATGGAGCACGTATTCCGGGTACCCCTCCGGTAGCCCGAGCGCCTGTACCCCCGCCTGTACCCGAGCCACCGTTCCGTGGTGATCGGCCCCCTGGACGTTGATGGCCTGATGGAAGCCACGCCCCCACTTGCCCATGTGATAGGCCACGTCTGGAAGAAAGTAGGTCGGAGATCCATCGCTCTTGATCATGACGCGATCCTTCTGGTCTCCGTACTCGGTGGTGCGAAGCCATACTGCCCCATCGAGATCGTAGACCTTTCCCGACTCTCGGAGGGCAGCCGCCGTGGATTCCACCTGGCCGTCCTCATACAAGGAAGACTCCAGGAAGTAGACGTCGAAATGAAGGCCGAAGTCCGAAAGATCCCGGTCCTGTTCCTCACGAAGCATGCGCACCGCCGTTTCCCGCATGACGTCCAGCGCTTCTTCGCTCAGAGGGTCCTCGACGAAACGATCCCCGTGCTCTTCCGCCAGGTCCGCCGCGATTTCACGGATGTAATCCCCTTGATACCCCCCTTCGGGAATCTCGGCGTCCTGCCCGAAGTGCTGCTGATACCGGGCCCCAACGCTCTCGGCAAGGCGGTCGATCTGGGCTCCGGCATCGTTGTAATAGAACTCCCGGCTCACCGACCATCCCGTCCAATCGAGTAGTCCCGCAATCGCGTCGCCGAGGGCGGCTTGCCGCGCGTGTCCGAGATGCATGGGCCCCGTAGGATTGGCCGAGACGAATTCGACCATGAGCGACTCGCCACCTCCTTCAACGGACCGCCCATAGTTGTCATCCGCGGCGATGATCTCCATGAGTCCGGAAGCGACCTGCCCGGAACTGAGCTTGAAATTCAAGAACCCCGGCCCAGCCACGCTTACGGACTCGATGCCGAAATCTTCGGTGTCGATGTGGGAGCTGATGCGGGAGGCGATCTCCTCGGCAATCTCTTTGGCGATCACACGTGGCGATCGACCCAGTTTTTTTGCCAAGGTCAGTGCGACGTTCGTCGCCAAGTCACCGTGGCTCGGGTCCTTGGGTTCTTCCAGGCGCACGTCGGCATCCTCCACGCCCATGCCGCTGAGAGCGTGGTTAACCGCTTGTCGAATGGCTTCTTCTGACATGGAAGGTCAGCCCAGCGCGAACCGAGTCGTCAGGAGCCCGATGAGGACGACTTGGTGGACGAAGAGGTCTTGGATCGGCCCGAGGAATCCAACGAGCTCGAGGAATCTGAGGAACCCGCGGAACCGGAGGAACCCGCCTTCGACTCTTTCGAACTCCCGCCCAAGGAACCGGCGTCAGAGGCACCGCCGCCGTCGGACGAACCCTTTCCCTCGCCGGATTTCCCCCCGGAGTCTCCGCCAGAGTCACTGCCCGAATCACCGTCGGACGCTTTGTTTTCGGAGGCCGCTGCTTCCCTGTCTGAAGAAGCGGCCTTCTTATAGGCGTCGCTTCGGTAGTCCGTGATGTAGAACCCCTCGCCCTTGAAGATCAGGCCCGCCCCAGCGGACATGAGGCGCTCCGCAAACTCTCCGCACTCCGGACAGGCCGCCCGAGGCTCGTCGGACATGCGCTGAAACAGGTCGAATTCATGCCCTTTCGGACAACGATATTCGTACGTCGGCATCTTGGATTCGAGTCAATCGGTAATTTGCCACGTGGCCGGAACAACAACCGCGGTCAACAGCCGTGGTGGGGCACAACCGCAGTACGCACGCCGGCGGTGTGGGCCCAGACAGCAGCGCAATGTAACGGCTGCGGGAGGCGTGAACTATGGGTCGTGGGCCCCCCATTCCTCCCGGAGCACTTGACTGATTTCCCCAAGCGTCGCGGAGGCTTTCGCCGCTTCGATGATCGGGGGTACCAGATTCTCGGTCGATCGCGCTGCGGACCGGACTCCTTCGAGGGCTTGCGAAGTATTACCCGCATCTCGGCCTGCTTTGACCTCATCCAGGCGGAGCTTTTGAGCGACCTCCAGTGCCGAGAAGTCGGGCTTCTCGATCGAGGGCGGCTCTTCCTCTTCTTCGAACGCGTTGACACCCACCACCAGGCGTTTGTTCGCCTCGATTTCCATCTGGTGCCGATACGCGGATGCATGGATTTCGCCCTGCATGAACTCGATGGCCTTAGGCGCCCCGCCCAACCCCTCGATCTCCTCGAGATAGGTACTAGCCGCGTCTTCGATCTTGCTGGTCAGTGCTTCCACGTAGTAGCTGCCCGCGAGGGGATCCACCGTATTGGTGATTCCCGATTCGTGGGCCAAGATCTGTTGCGTGCGAACGGCGAGCTTCGCAGCCCCCTCGGTCGGGAGGGCCAGCGCTTCGTCGAATCCGTTCGTGTGTAACGACTGGGTCCCCCCAAGCGCAGCAGCCAACGCCTGGACGGTTACACGTACCATGTTGTTGAGCGGTTGCTGAGCAGTCAGCGTCGATCCGCCCGTCTGTGTGTGAAAGCGTAGCTGACATGACCGGTCCGAAGCGCCGAAGCGCTCCTTCATGAGCCGTGCCCACAGGCGGCGAGCGGCCCTGAATTTGGCGACTTCTTCGAGGAGGTCATTGTACGCCGCGAAGAAGAAGGAGAGCCGAGGAGCGAAATCCTCCAGCGGAACTCCAGCCGCCAGCACCCTCTCGACGTAGGCCAGTCCGTTGGCCAACGTGAAAGCAACCTCCTGTGGTGCCGTGGAGCCAGCCTCCCGGATGTGATAACCCGAGATCGAGATGGGATTCCAGCGCGGCACCTCCCGTGCGCAGAAAGCCACCAGATCGGCGGCCAGCCTGAGGCTGGGGTCCACCGGATAGATGTAGGTACCTCGCGCCACGTACTCCTTGAGCACGTCGTTCTGGACCGTACCGGCGAGCGCTTCCCTTCCCACGCCCTGCTCTTCTCCCACGGAGAGGTACAGAGCGAAGAGAATGGCGGCTGTCGAGTTGATCGTCATCGACGTGGACACTTCATCGAGCGCGATCCCGTGGAACAGAGTCCGCATGTCATCGATGCTGTCGATCGCCACGCCCACACGGCCCACTTCTCCCTGCGCGATCGGATGGTCCGAGTCGTACCCCATCTGGGTGGGCAGGTCGAAGGCGACCGACAGGCCGGTGGTTCCCTGGGTCAGCAGGTAGTGGTAACGCTGATTGGTTTCCTCCGCGGTCCCGAAACCAGCGTATTGCCGCATGGTCCAGGGCCGGCCCCGATACATGTTCGGATGGATGCCCCGCGTGAACGGGAATTGGCCCGGCCGCTCGAATTCCTCGGCTTTACCGGCAGTGGCCTCATACACCGCATCGACCTCGATCCCGCTGGCGGTACGAAAGCGCCCCTCGCTGGTGTCGTCCTTCATACGGTCTCCCGTCCCCCTGCTCAATCCGACTCTTGGTCGGGTGGCACCAAATCTATCAGGATCTCATCCTTCTCCACCGTTTGGCCCGCGACGACGTGGATCGCGCCGATGCGGCCTCCGACCGGGGCAGTGAGTGAATTTTCCATCTTCATCGCCTCGACCACCAGCAGTCCGCGTCCCGCCTCCACCAAATCCCCTTCTTGCACCTCTACCTTTACGACGAGTCCCGGCATCGGAGCCCGAACCGGTAACGGGCCCTGGAGGTCCGGTGCCGCGGAGTTCGTGTTGCGCATCACCTTCGTGCGCTCATCCATGACTTCGACCCGATGTCGCTGCCCCCGAAGCTGGAGATCCCACACGCCGGAAGCACCCCGCTCGGCCAAAACCGTATGTGATGCACCGTCCACGAGGAAGGAGTAGACGTTCGAGCCCGCTAGCTCAGGGCCAGTGGCCAAAATCCTGTCCCCGTCGACCAGAATCCCCTCAGCATCGATTTCCACGTCCAAGGTGACGGCCCCGACCGTGACATGATAGCGCACGTGGTTATTCATTCTCGGGTAGGGCTGCGCGTGAATCCTCGAGCCGGTCCGCAGGTTCGACCTCGAGCCGGGCTGCGGATCCACTCCCGAGTTCGTCAGCGGTCCGCTCCAGCACGACGACGACTTCCACGTGCGCCGTCTGTGGAAAGAGGTCGAACGCTCTTACGCCCACAACCCCATAGGATGCCGACAGGCGCCCGATATCTCTCGCCAAAGTCGCGGGATCACAGCTGACATAGATCAGGCGCGGCGGGCCCTCGGCCACCAGCGTCTCCGTTACCTTGGCGGCGACACCGATCCTGGGTGGGTTGAGGATCACGAGGTCGGCTGGCAGGGCCTCCGCCAAACGATCCTCCACCGCTACGGCGTCTACCGTGAATCCCTCCGGAGAATCACGCGACGCCGCCCTGGCCGCTTCCGCGTCGCATTCGATGCCGAGGACCTCAGCGCCCAGTTTCGCCAGGTCCCGCCCNTACAAGCCCACGCCGCAATACGCGTCCACGACCNTTTCGTCAGGCCCGACCCCTCCCTGTTCTATAACCCATCGGTGAAGNGCCTCACTCGCCACCGTGTTTACCTGGAGAAAGGTGGTCGGGCCNGTTCGTATGGTTTNNCCGAGGCGCGTGTCGTGAACGTGTTTGAGCCCGGCCAGAAGCNTTCCACCACCGTCGCGGGTGTTCGACCAGACGGCGACGAGCCCTTCGACTTCCCGGAGAAGAATGTCGGGCCGCCCCGGGCCTCGCCCGCCTTCGACGACGAGAATCACACCTTCATCTACAGATCGAAGTGTGAGTCGTAAATTTCGTCCGGATGGCAGCCTACGGGCACCGTCCCCCCATGCTTTACGTAAGCCGGTCCACGCGGATGCTACGGCGGGCTCGGGTAAGATACACCCGTCTTCCACGTCGACGATTCGATGGGGCACTCCGAGGTGATGAAATCCCGCCACCACGCGGCCACCCGGTAGGCGCACCAGCGTGAACGTCATGCGTGACCGATAGTTTCGTTCGTTCGGGCTTGGAACCACGTCAAGCGCCGTGATGTCCACGTGGGAGATGCGCCTGAATGCCTCTCTCACCGTATCGCCCTTCCAGTGGAGCTGCTGCTCGTAGGCGACATGTTGCAACGTGCAGCCCCCACACTCTTCGTAGTACGGGCAGGCCGGGGCGACCCTATCCGGAGACGGAACGAGCAATTCCCGGAGTCGACCCCTGGCCCAGCGCGGTTTTTCCTCCGTGATCCGCACCCGGACCTCATCGCCCGGAGCGGTTCGCTGCACAAACACCACACGTCCATCGGCCAGATTCCCGACCCCGGCGCCGTCGGACGACAGAGCCCGGATCTTCACCGTGGCTTCGACGGACTCCGTGGCGATCGCGGTGGGGGCCTCGGCGGGCTCGGCGGGACTTTCGGCCCGGTCGTCTAAGTCTGCCATGGCCAACCGGAGGTCTGCCAAGCCGAGAGCTTACGACCGTCCAGTACCTTGATCGGGGTCGCGCCTCCGTGTCCCCACCCCCCATGCTCCAGTAGTGCCGCCACCAGCGCCAACAAGCGGACGTCGCCATCGGAAGGCCGCAACAACTCCGCGTGGTCCTCGAGGTAGGCGATCGTGAGATCCCCCTTTACGAAGTCACTTTCGTCCATAACACGGAGGTGGAACGGAACGCTCGTGTCCACACCGTGGATGACGAGTTCGCCGAGCGCTCTCTTCATGCGAGCGATGGCATCGGTCCGAGAGGCGGCATGCACGATGAGCTTGCCCAGAAGGGGGTCGTAATGAAGCCCGATTTCGGAACCCGCACGGATTCCGCCGTCCCACCGGACGCCGGGTCCCGAAGGCGTTTCAAGGCGGTCGATGCAGCCGGTGACTGGAAGAAAACCCTGATCGGAGTCCTCACTCGTGATACGGCACTCGATGGCATGCCCCGAAAACGACACGTCCTCCTGGCCGAAGTCCAAGGGCTCCCCTGCTGCCACCCGAATCTGCCACTGCACCAGATCCAGGCCCGTCACGAGCTCCGTGACCGGGTGCTCGACCTGTAGCCTGGTATTCATCTCCAAGAAGTAGAATGCGCCGTTTTCGTAGAGGAACTCGACTGTGCCTAGACCGCGGTAATCGACGGCCCGAGCAGCTTGGACGGCTGCCAGGCCCATCGCCTCACGATCCACCGCCTGCAACAAGGGTGACGGCGACTCTTCGATGAGTTTCTGGTGACGCCGCTGAATAGAACATTCCCGCTCACCTAGGTGCACTATAGCACCCGATTGATCGCCGAGGACCTGGATCTCGATATGCCGAGGGCGCTCCAAGTACTTCTCTACATAGATCGCCCCGTCCCCGAAGGCGGATTCCGCTTCGCGGGACGCCGCCTCGAACGCTGCGGGTAGGTCCTTGGCGTCAGAAACGACCCGCATCCCTTTCCCGCCACCCCCCGCAACCGCCTTGAGTAACACGGGAAATCCCAAGGCCCGTGCGGTGTCGGCGGCTTCCTCGGGACTGGAGGTCGGCTCGAGAACACCCGGAATGATCGGGACTCCCGCCTCGGCCATGAGGCGTCTCGCCTCCGTCTTGTCGCCCATCGCCTGGATGGACTCGGGAGAGGGGCCGATGAAAACGAGACCGGCCTTCTCTACGTCGGCCGCAAAGGAAGCCCGTTCGGCGAGGAATCCATACCCGGGGTGAATGGCGCCCGCCCCGGCGCTAAGAGCCACTTCGATGAGATGGTCTCCACGGAGGTAGCTCTCCGATGCCGGTGCCAGTCCGATCTGCACCGCTTTGTCCGCCTCCAGAACGTGCGGCGACAGACGATCCACGTCCGAGTAGACCGCAACGGAAACCAAGCCCATCTCACGGCACGCTCGAATGATCCGAACCGCGATCTCGCCGCGATTGGCCACAAGCACGGTATCGAACATGGACGGCCACTATGGGTGGTTGGGAGCAAGACGAGGCCGACAGGCCCCGGTGTTAGGCGGTTCAGGGTGAAGTTTGGGGGTGGGGGGTGAGGGTGTAAAGCCTCACGCCGCAGACCGTTCCTCCCACGGATCGATCGCATCCCTGGCCGCCGCCTCGATCGCCCACAGGATGTAGCTGTCCCGACTCCACTTAGGCCCGCAACTAGAGCCGTCGGGCGCGATGCCCTGTTTTCGGTTGCCACGCGCCAGCGCCTCGACCGGATCCGAAGGGAGTTCGGGAAGGGTCGGACGAGACCGGGTTCTACAGCTCATCGCGCGCTGCTAGCTCCCGAGCGGACGCCCCCCATCCACCGGAATCACGATCCCGGTAACAAAAGTGAGGTCAGTCGCAACCGCGACCACCGCTTGGCCCACGTCCTCCGGTGTGGCGAGTCGCCCTAGCGGAGTGTGGTCGATATTCCGCTGACGTACTGCCGGATCCCAGCCGCGCGTGAACTCCGTGTCGACCAGTCCGGGCGCAACCGAGACCACCCGAATCTCGGGCGCGAGGGCCCTGGCGAGGGACAACGTCATGTTGTCCATCGCGGCTTTGGACGCGCTGTAGGCGATGTTGCTCCCGTTTGCCGACCTGGCCGCGAGCGACGAGATGTTCACGACGAGGCCCCCGCCGTCGGCAGCGAGAAGTCGCCGGAAGGCCCGCACCGTGGCGAAGGCGCCGCGAACGTTCGTTTGGAGGACCGAGTCGAAGAAGTCGTCGTCGAGGGCGTCGAGGTCGTGGTGGCGTATGACCTTGCTCTTGGCCGCGTTGTTGACGAGTACGTCCAACCGGCCTTCGGTGTCCACGACGGACGCCGCCGCCGCCGTGAGCGCCGCCGTGTCTACGGCTGACGCCCGCACGATTCTGTGACCTTCACCCGTGAATGAGGCGAGAGTCTCGCCGGCGGCGTCCGCACTGTCTCGATGCGTAATGACAACCCGCGCACCGGCTTCTGCGAAGAGCCGGGCCGTGGCCGCTCCGATTCCTCGGCTGCCGCCCGCAACGAGTGCGACTTTTCCGTCGAGATTGCTCATCTGGTCACTTTCGAGTTTGACGCAGCTTTTCGCAACCTCGTGAATCTGCGGAGGGTGGCGAGCGGGACACCAAGGGTGGTGATCAAGGCACCGAAGCGTAGCGATCAGGACACTACAGCGGAACGTTTCCGTGTTTCTTCCGCGGGTTTTCGTCACGCTTGTTGCGAAGCATTTCGAGGGCGTTGATGAGGCGAGGTCGCGTCGTACGGGGATCGATGACGTCGTCGACGTAGCCGCGGGCGGCGGCAAGGTACGGATGTGCGAATTGGGCCCTGTACTCCTCGATGCGAGCTTCCGCGGCAGCCTTCGGATCCTCGGACGCATTGAGTTCCTTCCGGAACAGTACTTCCACGGCGCCTTCGGGGCCCATGACTGCGATCTCCGCGGTTGGCCACGCCAGGTTCACATCTCCCCTGATGTGCTTCGAGTTCATCACGTCATAGGCGCCTCCATAGGCCTTACGAATGATGACGGTGATCTTCGGAACCGTGGCCTCGGCGAAAGCGTAGAGCAGTTTCGCGCCGTGGCGGATGATCCCCCCGTGCTCTTGGCCAACACCCGGCAAGAACCCTGGGACATCCTCGAAGACGATCAACGGGATGTTGAAGGCGTCGCAAAAACGTATGAACCGTGCCCCTTTTACCGAGGAGTCGATATCCAAGACTCCTGCGAGGACCGCGGGCTGATTAGCAACGATCCCGACCGCATGACCCCCGAGGTGAGCAAGACCAACGATGAGATTCTGAGCGAACGCCTCGTGAACTTCGTAGAACTCCCCGTCATCTACTACCGCCCCTATGACGTCATGCATGTCATAGGGTTTATTGGAGTTATCCGGTACAATCTCCAGTAATTTATCGTCCTTCCGATCGGGTGGATCGTTCGTGGGTCGCGACTGAGGGACCTCGGTGTTGTTCTGGGGCAAATAAGCCATCAAGTCCCGGACCGCGGCCAAACATTGCGGCTCCGCATCGCACGCGAAGTGAGCCACTCCCGATGTCGCGGCGTGGACGTCCGCCCCGCCCAAACCCTCCATATCGATGTCTTCGTGTGTGACGGTCTTCAAGACGCCAGGTCCGGTGACGAACATGTAGCTTGTGCCTCGAACCATATACACGAAGTCCGTGATGGCCGGAGAGTACACGGCTCCGCCGGCACAAGGACCGAGAATCACGCTGATTTGGGGAATCACACCTGATGCCAAGGTGTTGCGAAGGAAGATGTCGGCATAACCCCCCAACGATGCGACCCCTTCCTGAATCCGTGCACCGCCGGAATCGATCAATCCGATGAGCGGCGCCCCGTTCTTCAGGGCCATGTCCTGAAGCTTGACGATCTTCTCAGCATGAGCCTCGGAGAGCGAACCGCCGAAAACGGTAAAGTCTTGAGAAAAAACGTATACGAGCCGGCCATGGATCGTCCCGTACCCGGTAACGACCCCGTCTCCCAGGATCCTCTTGTCTGCAAGCGTTTCGTCCATGGATCGGTGCGTGACGAACCGATCCATCTCGACGAAGGAATCCTCGTCCAGTAGAAGCGCTACACGCTGGCGGGCGAGAAGNTTNCCCTTTTCCTGCTGGGCATCGAGTTTCGCCTCCCCACCCCCGAGCTCCGCCTTCCGCCCGAGCTCTTCGAGATGTTCGAGCTTCTTGCGCATCGACATCCGCCGACCCCCGCCTTNGTGATGTNGTGTCCGAAGAAGTAGTGTTCGACCCTACCGGCTGNCGGGCACGGANGGGACCAGCGTCACCGGACAACGAAACCCGATAACACGATCCAGTGCCCCCTCGGGGATCGAATCGGTTTCCGGGTCTCGCAAGGGCGGGCTCAAGATCGGATCCGCGCGTGCTCCGTCGGGCAAGTTGAGCACCTGACCATCTTGGAGACAGCCCATGAAGTGGTCTCTGACGACCCTGCCGTCATCGACGAACANGCGCCCCGTAGCACCCGAAAAAGCAGGCATGGTCTCGAGTGTCTCGAGTAATTCTGCTTGAGTCGAAGCACCCCTTCGGATGCCCTCGAGAAGAAGCCCGGCCGCGTCATAACCCAGTGCCGGCACCTGGTCGGGAAGCGTGCGCTGATAGTACGATTCATAGGATTCCACGAATCGCAGGTAACCNTCAGACTGCCCCTCTGCAGGCTGTGNAGANGCGGTAACCACCCCNTTCGTGTAGCGGGTGTCCACTCTGGACAGCATGGCTTCCTCTCTCCAACCGTTCGTGCCCAATATCCGGATTTCCAGAGANTCGAGCCCGTAGAAGGTCACCTGGGGCGCCAGCACTTCCACGTCCCTCGCCGGAAGCGGTAGAACAAGCACGTCCGGAAGCAGAGCTTCCGCCCGCCGAAGCTGCTCTTCGAAAAAGAACGCGCCCGTGGGGTAGCTGATCTCATCGAGAAGCAAGCCTCCGTAGGACTGGAATGCCTCGGAAAAAGCTCGGGCCTCGTAGGCGCCANCTGTGCTTTCGGGATAGATGACTACGGCCGTATAGAGGTCGCTGGAAATCGCGTANCGCGCCAACGCCCGTGCAGCGCCCGGGTCCGCGCTGCTGAGTGAATACACACCCGTAGACCCCTCGGGCACGACAGGAGACGTCGGCGAGATCACGGCAAGGGGTCCCTGCACTTGAGCGGCGACCTCCGCGAGNGCGCCTTCCTGGAGCGGTCCGATAACTCCGAGAACGTCCGAGGTTTCCATCCCGGAAAAAGCGATTCTCGCCCCGATGATGTCCCCACCGCTGTCTTGAATGACNAGNTCGGTCTCTGCTCGGATTCCCCCGGCCTGGCCGAACATCTCGAGCGCGACGCGTATCCCCTCCTCGATTCCGTCCGCNAACTGCCTCAGGCTGGGTGAGCCNCTCGTGGGAAGAATCGCCCCGAGGCGAGTTTCTATGAAGAACTCACTTACATCACCCGAGAGCACAGCCAGCGCAAGAAGCTCCGCTCTGCCCGTGGCTCCGTAATCGAGTGCACGAGCCGCAGTGCGTCGCGCACTGCCCGCGACACCCGAGGTGTATTGCCGGAACGCGTATTCGGCCAGAANCGGAGCGACGATCCCTTCGCCCGAATCGACAAGCTCGACGAGTTCGCTTTCGGTAAGGTCCTGCACCTGACCCTCCACACGGGAGAAGNTTTCCTCAGAAACGGGCTCGTCCTGAGCGGGCAACCAGGCCGCCACAGCCTCCGCGGTTCTACCCAGCGTCAGGAGNGCGTCGCCCTCNAGGAGGGCCATTNCCGGGAGTCGCTNGTCGTTNTTCTGTCAGGTAGGTCCGGAACCTTCGNACTAAATCGAGCGCCTCTTCCGGCTTGCCGAGANCCTCAGCGGCACGAGCATGGATCCAGAGAGCATAGGCACTGCCCGGGACAGTGCCGAATTCCGCTTCCACTTCGAGAGCGCGCGCTTCGGCAAANTCGAAGTCCTGAGCGTCGAGCGCGGACTGGGCCTGAGGNAGAAGGAGAGCGAATTCCGCTTCCTGCNCCGTGGTATACAGCCCGATCTCGATCGACGGCTCGCCGGGATCAGGCTCCACCACCGGCTCNACCACCGGCTCNGCCTCNACGTCNGGAAACCCGACNGGCACCCTCGGCCCGGCNCATGCGAAGAGGGCGAGCAGGGCAATGATCGAAAGCCCGGGCACTTGAAGCGTCCGGGCCTTCGGGTGCAAGGTAGGCATGGAAGGCTTCGGGCTAGGCCTCTTCCTTGGTTTCATCGGCAACGGCGTCGGCGTCACCTTCAACGGCATCGGTTTCGTCTTCACCAGCATCGGTATCTTCTTCTGCGTCGTCAACGACTTCTTCAGCAGCGTCAACAGCCTCTTCTGCGGCCTCAACGACTTCTTCTTCAGCCTCAACAGCCTCTTCTGCGTCGTCAACGACTTCTTCAGCAGCGTCAACAGCCTCTTCTGCGGCCTCAACGACT
>PCCM01000049.1 GCA_002731735.1 Gemmatimonadota bacterium
TCCACCACACCAACTGATTTCCCGAAGTGTGGGTGGCCGGCGGCGAAGCGCCCATCGCGGTTCCACATTGATTACAGAATCGGGCTCCAGCGGGCGGTTTATTGCCGCATCTCGGGCACTCCGGCTTCCCCAATGCCGTTCCACAGTTCGCGCAGAACCGCCCGCCCTCCGCGGCCGTGCCACAACTCGGGCACTTCACTCGTCATCCCCCCTGTCAAGGCGTGACGGCCCGGACGGCCCGGGAGTCAGCGCGTTGAACAGCATCGGCCACGTGGCGACGGTCTGGGCTCGGTAGTTGGGCTGGAAACCAAACAACACCACCGAGCCCTCGCCTACAGACGTCTCAACGACAGCCGGTTTTCCAGCCACATGCTCCGGACCGAGCAGCCAGCCTGACCGCAGGGGGTTACCGTCACTGAATCGGGCTGTAACACGAACCGAAGGATCTGAGACATCGAACGCCCTACTGGCTCTCGAAAACCAGGCTCCCACGAATTCGGGAAGCCCCACGTTGAGGGCGTGGCCAGGTTCCGGACGCATCTCGAGGATCGAGCCGGGTATATAAAAATCCGACGCGTTGAGCCGCTCCACCGCGCTCGAGACACCGAGGTCGAAGATTTCCGCCACGTAGTCGGTCGCGGCCTCGATGGCCACAATACGCCCCCCCTCACGCACGAAACGGTCCAGAGCCCGCTCTCCCTCGGAACCCACGCCGCCCGCATACGCCTCGGGGACCGTTCCTCTCCGAAATCCCGAGCTTATAGAGTTAGGGTCTTGCCCCTGGAAGAGAATCACGTCGTAATCCCGGCGAAGATCACCAGCCCGAACACGTGCATTCTTGAGCGTGTCGTAGGCGAGCTCGTGCTGGTCGAAGACCCAGCGGGTCCAGCCAGCCTCCATGGGCTCTCGCCAGGACTTATAGATAGCGATTCGCGGCGCGCGCTCACCTTGGAGGGCTTCGGGTAACTCAAAAACGAATCCCGGCGTCTCGATCGGTGTGGGCTCGATCACCGCAGCCACATCAGGATCTAGCTCCTCCACCGAAACGGCCGCCACGTTCATGAGCAGCGGCAACGTGTGGGCCGTCACATCGTACGGCCGGCGTGGCGGACCGCCGGGGTACTCGCGCAGATCCGGATACTGTTGCACCTCGAGGAGCGTCTGGGCGAAAGACGCGTAGGGCTGGTTCATAGGAACCACATACGTGCCGAGCGGGAACGCTTCGCCATCGGCCTCGAATGCCTCCGAAGCGCGATACACCTCTACGTCGCCCATGCGCAAGATCCGCAGCACATAGGCCAGGCCAGTCTCGTTGTCCTGGTCGGCGGGAATGACCCACGCGGCGGGCCATTCGTCCCACCCATTCACGGCACGCTCGTTGATCCGGTAGAAGTTTTCCAGCCAAAATCTTCGGTTCTTGGCGGCGTTGCTGAGCAAAGCCAACGCGCCCGCGTCCATGTAGTCCACGATGTCCGGAAGACCCCATGGGCCCCCGGTCCAGGGATTCGGGTAGTTGGCTGACGCGGTCGCGGCGTCGTACCCTCGCCCACCTCCGATCCTGGCGGGGGACACGTTCACAGAGGTGGCGAGGTCCGCCGAGGCGGTTTCGGACAGAATTCGGGCCCCTCCGTGATAGTGCTGGTAGGCGCGGGCCGGCGTAAAACCATCGTAGATGGCACTGGTCACGACGCCGGACTTGCCCGAGGCAGTGAGTTCGGCGGCCATCGCCGTACCCAGCATGTTCACGGCAGACACGATGGCCGGATCGACATTGTGCTCGATGGGATCCATATAGGGAGGAAAGAAGATACGAGCGCCCCCACCACCCATCTGATGGATGTCGTGCACGATCTGTGGGTGCCAGGCGTTATGAGCTCCGAGCACGGTGTGCTGCGTCTCGCTCTGCGTGAACGCGTACCAGTCCCGGTTGTTGTCGTGCCCAACGTAGTAGTGATAGAGCCAGGGCAGGGACGAAGCCTCGTATTCCGTGCCGACCCACTCGTTGTACCAGTCCGCGACCCACTCCGTCCCGTCCGGGTTCAGCGATGGAATGTCGAGCAGAATGACGTTGTCCAGAATTTCCCGGACTCGCTCTTCGTTCGAAGAGGCCAAACGGTACAGCAACCGCGCCGCGGTCTGCGACCCGCCCACCTCCGTCGAGTGGATCCCGTGTGTGATGAGTACGACCGTGCGCCCCGCCGCAATGAGCTCTTGAAGCTCCTCGTCGCCGGACACCCGGCGAGGATCCGCGAGCCGCATCTGGATGTCGTGAAGCTCGGATAGACGAGCTTGGTTTTCCTCGCTCGTGACGGTCACCATCACGAAAGGTCGGCCCATCGTCGTGAGGCCGAGCGTATCGACCTTCACACGCTCGCTCGNCTGCGCGAGCACCTCGTAGTAAGNGGTGAGTTCCGTCCAATTAGCCAGGTTCTGCTCCGAACCGATCTCGTAGCCGAAATGGGATTCCGGCGTCGGAACGTCCTGGGCCGAGAGGAGGCNGACGGCGACGAGCGTGAGGCTCGGACCCGTCAGGACCCTATGCAGCATGCGTTTACNNCCAACAAGTGTTGAACGGAAGAGCANGAAGATCGTACCCATGAGCAGTACCCAGGACAACCTCGGGCGTTGTCCTCGTCCCNTCGTCGCCCCGCCGTGGCCCTCACGGCGGAGGTTGCGCCTTCAGCGGCCCCNTTGCCGATNGCCCTTCANAGGCCAGTGGGCATATCGACGAATTCTTGCGAAAGGTCGAATCGCTCTTCCAGATGAATCCCAAGCGCCCTCACGCCCCACGTCTCCGTAGCGTAATGGCCAGCGTACAAAGCGTTTACACCGTACTCCATGGCGTGGTGGTAGGTGTGATGGGCTCCCTCCCCTGTGATGAACGCATCGAGACCGAGCCGGGACGCTTCGGGGATGAGGCTGGCGGCCCCACCGGTGACCAACCCAACCCGATAGACGTGATCCGGCCCGCCGGAAATAAGCCTCACCGGACCACCCACCACCTCTCCGACATGGTCCACGAGCGCGTCTCGCTCGTAGTCGACTTCACACGACCACCCGATGTCATGGCCTTGATGGGTTCCGAACCGCTCCTCCGGGCTCCACCCGAGCGCCCGGCAGAGAACCGCGCAGTTGCCAACCTCTGCGTGCGCATCCAGGGGTAGGTGGGCAGAGTAGAGAGCGACCTTGCCTTCGATCAGGGCTCGGATCTTTCGAAAACGTGGACCGACGATTTTGGCCAACCCATCCCAAAAAAGCCCGTGATGCACGATCAGGATATCCACGTCTCGGGACGCGGCCTCTCGGATCACCGCCTCACTGCTGTCCACCGCCACCGCTACACGCCTTACCTCGGTAGGTCCCTCCACCTGAAGGCCGTTGTAGGCGTGCGAATAGTCGGGGAACCCCTCGATTGAGAGATACTCATCCAGGTATTGGACCAGCGACTCGGTGTTCACCTTGTCGTCGAGCGGGAGTGTGGAAAAGTGTCCAGAAAACGACCGTGAGCCGGTGTATCGCCCCATTCACAAAACATGTAACTCCTTGTCAAAACGCGAGTTGAGGAGATTGTCCACGCCTGTGGATAACTCGAAGGCTGTCTTAGTCCCCGGAAAGTTGCTGCTGTCTCTGATCCAACTCCGACCCTGTCTGCCGCTTTGCCTCTTCCTCGGGCTCCGGTTCCGTCTCCAGAGCATCGGCTTTTCCGCGGCCATCGAACTGCTTCTGTTCCGTTTGGCGCTCAGTTTTTCTTCCGCCACCTACCTTCTCTGTCTGCGCGCCCTTGGAAGGGGACTTCATATCCGGCGCACCGACAGCCACCTGGCCCTGGACCCTGGCGCCTTCCTCGACCTGCATCCGAGGAGCCACGATTTCGCCTGACACCTCGCTGGTCGCTTGGAGCTCGAGGCGGGATTCGGCATGAATTTCGCCCGAAACCTTACCGGCGACCACCGCATCTTGGGTGAAGACACTCCCGTCCACCAGTCCGTCCCTGCCGACCACCACAGATTTGCCAGCCCGAACACTGCCGCGGATGGTACCCTCAATGCGTAGCGAACCGTCCGTGTCTGTGTCCCCTACCACGGTCATGCCCGCCCCGATGATCGAAATCACGGCCTCGGGAGGGGTCGTTGGAGGAGGAATATTCTTCGCCATATCGTCTGATAGCCTTGCGCTTTATGGTTGTGTTACCAACTCGAGCGGATCGACTGTTTCTCCCTCGAGCAGAATCTCGAAGTGCAAGTGCGGCGCAGTCGATTCGCCGGTGGACCCACTCAGCGCGATCACCTCACTTTTCCGTACTTCCTCGCCGAGCTGGACCGAGGTGTGCGAGGCATGGGCGTACAAAGTCACGTACCCATTTTCATGATCGATCCGCACATACTTTCCGAATATGGAATCAGCCTCCCCAACTTCTACGACTCGGCCCGCGGCCGCGGCCCGAATATACGAGCCGGTGGGTATTGCGATGTCCAGGCCCGGGTGGGCTTGTTCACCATCCGCGAGCAGTCTACGTGTTATGAATCCGGGCTCCGTGAGCGGCCAGCCATCGGGCTGGCCGCCGCGGCCCTCATCGGTACCCGACGAGCGGTTGAGAGCACCCGGAGGCGGGAGCCACAGTTCAGAGGGCGCGCCTGAGCCGTCGGCGTCGAAAAGGTTCCGGATGTCCGCGTACTGGCTTTCGACGGTACCCAGCCGGCGAAGAAGGGCCGGAATGCGCTCTTGCTCAGCACGCATGAGCGCGACCTGCGCCTCGAGCTCGAGCATGTGGGAATGACGTGAGACCATGTACGCATACGTCGCGATCATAAATGCTGTTACGGCACCGACCACTACCCCCAAGCCGCGGAGCAGACGTAGGCGACGGTACGACACCTCGTACGTTCGGCTTTGTTTCGTGGCCGGGACAACAACGATCCGCAAGACCGGGTCTGTCACGACAGCACCTCCGAGGCCTCTCGGCCAGTGATCAGGAGGAAGACTCGTTCGAAATCCTCGTGGTTACGGAACGGTACCTCGATCACACCTGAGCCGCCCCTCCGAAGGCGAACGCTGGCCTTGGTCGCAAGCACCTCCCGGAGGTTCTCCTCCAGGGCCCGAGCGACAGGATCCCGGGGTCTGGACGGATGGCTCTTCGATTTCTTCGTTTTCTTGGCCGAATCTACCCCGGCGTGACTCTCCATCTCACGGACAGACCAGCCCTCCGCAATGGCCTTGCCGGCGAGCTCCACCATGTTCCCCTGATCGTTGAGGGCGAGCAACGCCCTCGCATGTCCAATCGTGAGGGATCCCGCAGCCAGATGCGCCCGGACCGGGCCCGGTAGCTGTAGCAGGCGGACCATATTCGCCACCGTGGAGCGGCTCTTCCCGACGGACCGCCCGATTCCCTCGTGACTGAGGCCGTGCTTGTCCATGAGCGTCTGGTACCCCTCCGCCTCTTCGAGGGGGTTCAGGGCCTCACGCTGAAGGTTTTCAACGAGCGCAAGCACAAGGAGCGTGTCATCGTCGACCTCGCGGGTGACCGCCGGGACCTCCGTCCAACCAAGCTTCCGGACGGCGCGCAAGCGGCGCTCTCCGGTTACCAACTCGTACTTGCCAAGAAGCCTCGGAGCTGGGCGGAGCAAGAGCGGTTGCAGCAGACCATTCTCTTCGATGGATTGGGCCAGCTCCGCTAGTTCTTCGTCCGAGAAGGCTTTTCTGGGCTGTTGGGGATTCGGCCCGATCATTTCCACATTGATGAGTTGCAGCTCAGCTCGTGGAGTATCGTCCGCATACTCACCGAGCAAAGCGCCAAGCCCCTTGCCGAGACGAATGTTCTTCGCTGGTGGATTCACTCGCCTACATTCTCCGGATAACGGGAGGGAGCGCCCACATCAGGCCACCGTCTCCGTCGGTCCCCGGCCCGCCATGAGCTCCCTGGCGAGTGCCAGATAGCTCTGGGCTCCGTTCGACAGAACGTCGTAGCGGAGGATCGGTTGTCCGAACGACGGGGCCTCCGCCAGGCGCACGTTTCGTGGAATCGAGGTCTTGTAAACGCGATCGCCGAAGTACTCCCTCGCCTCGGCAGCCACCTGCCTCGCCAGGTTGAGCCGCTTGTCGTACATCGTGAGAAGCACTCCCTCGATTTCGAGTTGCGGATTGAGCGCACGTTGGACCATCCGTACGGTGTTGAGCAGTTGACTGAGGCCTTCCAGGGCATAGAACTCACATTGGATGGGGATCAACAGCGAGTCGGAAGCCGTAAGAGCGTTCAGCGTCAGCAGCCCCAGCGAGGGCGGACAGTCCAGGAGGATGAATTCGTAGTCGGACCGGATGGACTCCAACGCCCGGCGAAGAATTGTCTCCCGGCTCGTCGCGCCAACGAGTTCGACCTCCGCACCCACCAGGTCGGGTGTGCTCGGCAGAACGTCGAGAAAGGGGAACTGAACGGATGTACGCACCGCCGCCTTGGTATCCACCCCGCCCATTAGCACGTCATAAATCGTGACCCCGTCGTCCTCGTCCCGCGCGAGTCCGAGTCCACTCGAGGCGTTCCCCTGGGGATCCAGATCGACGACCAATGTTCGAGCCTCGGCGACCGCCATAGCGGCGCCCAAGTTGATGGCGGTTGTGGTCTTACCCACCCCGCCTTTTTGGTTGGCGATGACGATGACGCGGGACATGAAAACGAAACCGTTGTGATAAACGTTCGTGGTGTGGCTGTAGGATAAGCGGTTGTCCAAGGCGAGGCAAAATGCAAGGACATCTACGGCCGCCTCTTGCCCTCGTTCGGTCGCTTGTCGAGAATCAGACGAGGCGGAGCGATCCTAGCCTCGTCGACCTTCGTCTTTTTTCCCCACCCAGTACATCCCCATGGGTCCCAGACATCCTTTTCCTACAACAGCTTCTGCGGGAAATCGGCTCCGACTTCTCGCGGTCATTTTCGTGGTTCTGGTTGGCGTCATCGGATGCGGAAATGACCCCGTGGATTCAGCGTTCAACCCGAATTTCATGATGGGAGATTGGTTGGCCCGGTCACAGGTGGTGACCAGCGTGGCGGATCCACAGGTGCTCGCTGACCTGACAGCTCTCGGAGCGGTGTACACACTTTCGGTCCAACCCCCTGGGCGTTACACGGCGATTTCGGAGGGATTCGGGCCGGCCATCGCCGAATTCGGGAACCTCACCGTTGATGGTCCAAACGTCGTCTTCACCCCTCAGTTCGGAGGGCAGCCGCCGGCGCTGTGGGAACAGGTGGGCGACTCGGTCGTCCTGGTGAGTGAGATCGATTTCGACGTCAACCTCGACGGAACGCCAGGGGCGGCCACGCTCAGGCGGGTGCTGATTCCCAAGTAACCTCCCTCGGGGATCGAGGGCCCAACTCGAGGGGCCGGAACCGGACCTAGGGTGTTTCACGTGAAACGGTCGCTCCGGAAAAGCAGAGGAGCGCCAAACCATGTTTCACGTGAAACAAGCCTCTTTGCGGCGCCACCGCCGGACTTCGAGGATCAGGCTCTGCAGGTCCGCCGGGGACACGCCGGGTATCCTTCCGGCTTGCGCCAGGGTGGAGGGGCGTACCCGCGCCATCTTTTCTCTCGCCTCGGAGGAAATGCTCAGCAGATCTTCGTAGGGAAGATCGTCGGGGAGCTCGAAGTCGGCCTGCCGCCGGAGGCTTCTCGCACGCTCCGCCTCACGCCTGACATATCCTTCGTACTTGATCTCAATCTCGACTGCGGCCACGGCGTCGGTATCGGTGGAAGGGTCGAACATGGCTCCCCCGGCATGCGCGAGCCCGCTCGCCGGCACCTCTGGACGCTTCAACAGTTCGGATGCGCGGACAGGCTGGCGTACCGGGCTACTCCCGCACTGCCCCAGCAGCGGGTTTGCGTCCGCGGGTTCGATCACGGTCTCAACGAACCACCGTTGGACGCGCAGGTCTCGCTCTTCGAGTATCTCCAGCGCCTCATTTTGCCTTTCAGTCAGCAGGCCGATCTCTCTCGCCCGAGGGCCGAGGCGCCGGCTCGCATTGTCCTGTCGAAGGAGGAGCCTGAACTCGGCTCGGGAGGTGAACAAGCGGTAGGGCTCATCTGTCCCCTTGGTGATCAGGTCGTCGATCAAGACCCCGATGTAGGCCTCGTCCCGCTCCAGCACGAATGGCGACCGACCGAGGACCCTGAGGGCCGCGTTCGCGCCAGCCATCAGGCCCTGACCTGCCGCCTCCTCGTAACCGGTCGTCCCGTTTATCTGGCCCGCAAAATAGAGGCCCGGAAAGGCCCTCACCTCCAGCGTATGCCTCAGTTGATGGGGCGGGAAGTAGTCGTATTCGATCGCGTACCCAACCCTGGTCACCTCGACCCGTTCGAGGCCGGGAACCGTGTGGAGGAACTCCACTTGAACCTCAGCGGGCAACGAAGTCGACAGGCCGTTCACGTAAAGCTCCGTGCTCTCCAGCCCCTCCGGCTCCAGGAAGACCTGATGGCGGGCCGCGTCCGGAAAACGAACGATCTTGTCCTCGATCGAGGGACAGTACCGCGGGCCTCGCCCGGAGATCTCGCCGCCGAACAGCGCGCTCCGGTCGAGATTCCGCTCAACAACCTCACGAAGCCCCTCGCCGGTCCACGTGATCCAGCAAGGGCGTTGCTCCGGAATGCTCTCCCTCACGTAGGAGGAAAAACGGAAGTCCTGCGGATCGCCGTCTTGCCTCTCGGTGCGAGTGAAGTCCACGCTCCGACCGTCGATGCGCGGAGGCGTACCCGTCTTGAACCGAGCGATTTCGAGGCCACGTGCCTCAAGTTCCTGGGCCAACTCGACCGAGGGCGCCTCTCCAACCCGGCCCGCCCCCACACTCGCATCACTCCCGATGTGGATCCGGCCCCGCAGGAACGTCCCGGCGGTCACTACGACAGCTTCCGCGCGGAACTCCCCACCACCCGTCCGAACACCGGTTACCCGACCGTCTTGCATGAGCAGGCCTGTCACCATGTCTTCGTGGAGGAACAGGCCGGGCACCTCATCGAGCGCCCTCCGCACCCCGAAGGGGTAGAGTTCCCGGTCGCACTGGGCCCGGGGACTCCAGACCGCAGGCCCCTTCGAGCGGTTCAACATCCGGAACTGAATCCGCGCCGCATCGGTCGCACGGCCCATGATTCCACCGAGAGCATCCACTTCGCGTGCCACCACCCCTTTCGCTATGCCTCCGATCGCAGGGTTGCAGCTCATCTGCCCGACCCGAGCGAGATCGGGGGTGATCAACAGGGTTCGAGCCCCGAGACGGGCCGCCGCAGCCGCGGCCTCCGACCCGGCATGGCCGCCCCCCACGATGATCACGTCGTACGTGCGATCAGAACTCATGATGCTCACCGTCATCCCTCGCTAAATGATCTCGAAACCGGTCGGGAGACTCCCGTCCGACTCGAAGCCATCGACACCCTCGACCCGCGCACTCGGTGGACCGATCGCCAGTTCGGCGGCGAACGCCTCCAGCGTCTCGGGCTCCCCGGCCGCGTGCACCTCGACCGTGCCGTCCGGCCGGTTCTGGACGGTACCCCGCAAGCCGAGATCCGCGGCCCTGCGGCGCGTCCACCACCTGAAGTAGACTCCCTGCACTCGTCCACGGACCCTAAAGCCCCGCTGGTGCCACCCCGATTCGGAATCGTTCATACTCTGTCCGTCTGCCTAAAGTCTTCGTACCGGACCTCGAGTCTACTTGCCAATACAAAACTCGCGAAAGACCCGGTCCAGAATCTCGTCGGTCGAAATCAATCCCAGCAACTCCTCCAAAGCCGTCTCTGCTGGCCGAAGCAGCGCCGACGCCACCGCAACCGGTGTCCCCTCCTCCAAGGCCTCTATGAACGCCACCACCTGATCGCGGGCCTTTTGGACGGCTTCGGACTGCCGCGCCCGGGTCAAGGCGGGTACAGACGTGCCAGTCCGGACCAGCCCCCCATAAACCAGCTCCGGCAGAATCTCCTTAAGGCGTCCCAGGCCTGTCCCGTCGACCACCGACAGATCCACGCTCTCCCGCACGTCGGCGGCATTCACGCGATGGCCGTCGTCTAGGCCTTCGGCTGCCAGACCCTCCGACGTCAGAGGCCCGGACACCCGATCCCGCGGCGTCAGGTCGACTTTGGTCCTGAGCAGAACCGTCGGCACGTCTCCCAGCCCGGTAAGGAATTCCAGCTCGGCCGACCCGAGATCCGCCTGGGATTCCACACAAAACAGCACCAGATCCGCTCGATCGAGATACCGGCGCGCCACCTCGACACCCAATTCCTCCACCTGGTCGTCCGAGTCACGGAGCCCGGCCGTATCTACCAAACGGAACGGGAAACCCCCGATCGAGATCACGGCCTCGAGGGCATCCCTAGTCGTTCCGGGTATGTCGGTCACGATGGCCCGCTCCTCCCCCAGTAAAGCGTTGTAGAGGCTGGACTTTCCACTGTTCGGTGGCCCGGCTAGCACCGTCACGGCACCCTCCCGAAGGAGCTCTCCCTCCGGTGCCGTCTCCAGGAGTTCCTCTAGAGCGTCCCGTAGCGCATCGGCCGCATCTGCGACCCGATCCACGGTTACAGGCGCTTCGTCTTCCTCCGGGAAGTCGATGTGATGAGCCAGATAGGCCTCGACGGTGACGAGTTGCTCCCGTAGCTCCCCTATCCTTCGGCTCAAGCCTCGCTCCACCTGGAACAGAGCCGCATCATGCTGCGCTTTGCTCCGGCCCTCGATCAGATCGAGCACGGCCTCGGCCTGCACCAAGTCCATCTTCCCGTGCAGGACCGCCCTGCGGGTGAACTCACCGGGCTCCGCCAGGCGAGCGCCCGTGGCGACGCACGCGTCCAGGATCATCCGGGGCACAAGCCAGCCGCCGTGGCACGAGATTTCGACCATGTCCTCGCCTGTGTAACTCTCCGGCCGCGGGAAGGAGGTTACAAGCGCCCGGTCCAAGAGGTCTCCGCCCTCCCCTTTCGTTAGCGAACGTAGGGTCGCCGTCCGCGGCGCAGGATCATCTTCACCGGGCGTGAGCGCCCGGAGAACTTCGAAGGCCTCAGGCCCGGACATGCGCACCAGAGCGATCGCGCCCACCCCGGGGGACGTAGCCAACGCCGCGATGGTGTCTACCGCCAGCTCGGGAAGCCGGCTGGAGGCTTCGTCAGTCACCGCTCTTGTGGGGCTGCACGATAGGCCCCTTGTCCCTGAGCTGCTTACGCTCCTTGGCGATCAATAAACTCTGCGGGAGCGTCGCTATATTGGCGGTGGCGTAGTAGAGGTTGAGGCCCGATGCAAATCTGAAGAAGAT
>PCCM01000050.1 GCA_002731735.1 Gemmatimonadota bacterium
GCCGCGGGGACCACCGAAATCGAGGCTGGCGTGCGGGACAGCATTCTGGCAGTTTACGGTGTCACCGGGGAAGAACTCGTGGAGTTCATCGACATACACGGAGAGGATGTCCAGTTCATGAGCGACCTCTGGGGTGAGATCGAAGAACTGCTAACGGAGCCGCTCGAACAAAACTGAGCCGGGCGACGGGCCGAGCTTGAGGAAAACTGAAGATTTGACCTACTCCCACTCAATAGTTGGTGTTTTACAAACCCTATAGAACAAGGGTTTGAGAGGCACTTTAATGAAGTGTGTTGTGATTGTGTTGTGAAGAAAGTCAGTGTTTATAAGGGTTTCGGGGGATAAAACTACTCCCACTCAATATTTACGTAAGTTATTGATTTTATTGATTGTTTTACTCCCATTCGATGGTTGCGGGCGGCTTGGACGACACGTCGTAACACACCCGGTTCACACCCGCGACCTCATTTCCGATCCGGGATGAAATCCGCGCGAGGACCTCGTGCGGGAACGGATACCAGTCCGCCGTCATCCCGTCGCGGGAGGTCACCGCACGCAAAGCGATCACATTCTCGTACGTCCGGTTGTCCCCCATCACCCCCACCGCCTGGACTGGCAAAAGGACCGCGAAGGCCTGCCAGATCTCGTCGTATAGTCCTGCCGACCTGATTTCTTCGAGATAGATCTCGTCGGCCTCTCGCAGCACGTCGAGTCGCTCCCTGGTCACAGAGCCGAGCACCCGGATACCCAGTCCGGGACCGGGGAACGGGTGTCGGCGAATGAATTCTTCCGGAAGGCTCAGTTCCCGGCCGACGCGCCGCGCCTCATCCTTGAAGAGTTCCCGAAGCGGCTCGATGAGCTCGAAGGGCAAATCGTCCGGGAGGCCGCCGACGTTGTGATGTGTCTTGATCGTTTCCGACGGCCCACCTGTCGAAATAGACTCGATCACGTCCGGATAGAGCGTTCCTTGAACGAGGTGACCCGCCCCGGTGCCCTCCTCCCTAGCGACCCGGCTGAACACATCGATGAACACGTGCCCGATGCGCCTGCGCTTTTCTTCGGGCTCCTCGATCCCGTCCAGCGCCGCGAGAAACTCGTCCGTCGCATCGACGACCACGAGTCGGACTCCCATGTGCTTTCGGGCTGTACGCTCGACGTCCTCACGCTCGTGTTTTCGAAGAAGCCCGTTGTCCACGAAGATGCACGTCAGTCGGTCTCCGATCGCCCGGTGCACCAAGGCAGCGGCGACGGAAGAGTCGACCCCACCGGAGAGTCCACAGATCGCCGTCCCCTCACCTACCGCGGCCTGAATCCGTTCCACCGACTCCTGTATGAAGGCGCCCGCCGTCCAGGTCGGGCGACACTCACAGATCCGCAGGAGAAAATTCGAGATGATCTCCTCACCGCGGGGTGTATGTGCCACCTCTGGATGGAACTGTACTCCGAAGATGGGACGCTCGGTATGCCCGAACGCAGCTACGGGTAGCGTCTCTGTCGAGGCCAAAGCACGGTAGCCTTCGGGGGGCTGGTCGACGTGATCGGCGTGCGAGCACCACACCTGGCTCGACTCATCCGGAAGAAAACCGTGGAACAGGTCACCTGATTCCGCCACGCTCAATTCGGCCCTGCCGTACTCCCGGCGCCCCACGGCGACTTCACTGCCCTCCAACTGAGCGATGATTTGCATACCGTAACAGATACCCAAGACCGGAACACCCAACTGGAGGATCTCCGGATCCATGATGGGAACGCCCTCGTCGTAGACCGAAGCGGGTCCACCTGACAGGATGATCCCCTTGGGAGACCATTCACGAATCCAATCTAGCGATCGAGTCGGGGGGTGGATCTCGGAGTACACCCGTTCTTCCCGAATACGCCGTGCGATGAGTTGCGTGTACTGGGAGCCGAAATCCAGAATGAGAATGCGGTCGTGCTTCATGGGATTTCTCCCCGGAGCAAATCGTCGAGAGTCTCGCGCCGGCGAGCGAGCGTGACCTCCGTACCGTTCACGACGACCTCGGCGGGCCTACGCCGGGAATTGTAGTTGGACGCCATCACAAAGCCGTAGGCGCCCGCCGTTTGCACGGCGAGCAAGTCGCCCTGAGCCGGCATCTGAAGAACCCGGTCCCGAGCGAGGAAGTCCCCGGTCTCACAAATCGGACCGACGACGTCCACGACTTCGCGTACCGCCTCTTCGCGCGAGATCACCGGCTCGATCCGATGGAACCCTTGATAGTGGCTGGGACGTATGAGTTCGGTCATCCCACCGTCCGTGACCACGAACGTTTTCGACCCAGAGTGTTTCACGTAAAGCACCTTGGTCACGAGGATTCCTGCCTGGCCGACGATGAACCGGCCGGGCTCCAAGATCAGGCGTAACCCGGTCTCTGCCACCCTCGGGACGACGATGGCCGCCAAACCTTCTACCGACAGCCCGTCCTCGCCCTCGTAGCCCACGCCAAATCCGCCGCCCAGGTCCACGAAGTCGAGATCAATCCCCTCTGCTCGTACCTCCGCCGCCAGGTCCAAGACCTGAGCGAGCGCTCTCGTGTAGGGCTCTGGATCCAAGATCTGTGATCCGATGTGGACGTCGATTCCCCGGACTTCGAGCGAGGGCTGGTCGGCAGCCCACCGGTACAGGTCCAGGATGCGATCCACCGGGATCCCGAATTTGCTGGCCCCATCCCCGGTGCGCGTGTACTCGTGGGGCGTATCTGCGACGATGTCCGGATTGACCCGCAACGCCACCGGTGCCGGTCTCCCCAGCCGCTCCGCGACACGACCGAGCGCCTGAAGCTCCTCGGCGCTTTCGACGTTGAACGCGAGGATTCCAACCTCCAGCGCCGCCTCCATCTCCACTTCTGTCTTTCCAACTCCCGCGAAGACGACGTCGCTCGGAGAGAATCCGGCCGCGAGGCATCGGTGGAGCTCTCCTTGGCTCACGATGTCGGCTCCCGCACCGAGGGCCCTGAGCCGCTTGAGGATCTCCAGATTGGAGTTGGCCTTGACCGAGTATGCAAGCAGGATATCCGCGCCGGCAAAAGCCGATTCGATCCGCCGATACGCGGCTTCGATCACGCCGGCGTCGTATACATACAGAGGTGAACCGAACTCGGCGACGAGATCGGCAACCCTGCTCTCGGCGGCCCATAACTCACCGTCGATGCGGGGAAAAGGTTGCGTCACGGCCATGCAGTGCTGATCGGCATCAATATGCTCTCGCCCACACAACCTCCATCGTTGCGTCCCCCTCGCCCCCGATACACTTCGTTGGGGCCTCCGCCGATCGAAACTCCTCTCCCGGGATACATCGGAGTGTGCCCTTCGTCTCTTCCTTGATTCGCTCTTCGACGGCGGGATCCCCGCTCCACCCTGTGTAAACGTAACCACCCGAGCCATCCAGGATCTCGGCGAGCTCACCGATGGTCTCCACGCCACGATAGGAATTCTGTTCCCGGCGGGCGATCGCGTCCTCCAGAAGCTGCGCCTGGAAGGCGTCGAGCCGCTCGGGAATCGTCGCAAGCGCCTCTGCTTCCGGCAGGAATTCCTTACGAGGGTCGTCCTCGGCACGCACGCGCTTGGCCAATACGACCTGCTGCTGCTCCATGTCCCTCGGCCCGATCTCCATCCTGAGGGGGACGCCCTTTCTCTCCCACTCGTAGTATTTGTTCCCCGGATTCAAGTGAGCACGGGCGTCGATCTTGGCCCGCACACCTNGATCCNCCAGAGAACTCCGGAGAGCCTCNGCTTTTTCGAGAACGGGACCGACATCGTCACCCTTGAGGATCGGCACGATCACCACTTGAGTCGGCGCCAACCTGGGGGGTAGAACAAGCCCCTGGTCATCGCCGTGTATCATCACCAGGGCCCCCACGAGGCGCGTGGAAACACCCCAGGACGTGTTCCAACCGTACTCCTCCTTGCCCTCTTCGGTTTGGAACGTGAGGTCGAACTGTCTGGAGAAGTTCTGACCGAGAAAGTGGGTCGTACCAGCCTGGAGCGCCCGATTGTCTTGCATCATGGCTTCGCACGAGTAGCTGCGAACGGCACCGGCGAACTTCTCGGAGTCGGATTTGAGGCCGGTGACCGGCGGCATGGCCATCCACTCTTCCATGAAGGTCCGGTACACATCCAACATCCGCAGCGTGTGTTCCTCCGCCTCGTCTGCCGTAGCGTGTACTGTATGCCCTTCCTGCCACAAGAACTCGGACGTGCGAAGGAACAGCCGGGTACGCAGCTCCCAGCGCATGACGTTCGCCCACTGGTTGATGAGAAGCGGAAGATCGCGGTAGCTCTGGATCCACTTCGCAAACATCGACATGATGACCGTCTCGGAGGTAGGCCGCACCACTAGCGGCTCCTCGAGCTCTTTGCCACCCGCGTGTGTTACGACCGCGAGCTCTGGCTTGAAGCCCTCGATGTGCGCCTTCTCCTTCTCGATGAAACTCATCGGAATCAAGAGCGGGAAGTACGCGTTCTCGTGGCCCGTCGCCTTGAACATGTCGTCCAGGGCTCGCTGCATATGCTCCCAAATCGCGTAGCCCCAGGGCCGTATGACCATGCTCCCCTTGACCGGGGAGTGATCGGCGAGCTCCGAGCGATGCACCACTTGGTTGTACCACGCAGCGAAATCTTCGTCGCGCGGTGTCAGGTTCTTATCTGCCGCCATCGTCTCTCATTTCAGTTAAGTGATATCCTCGGTATCGGCGCGAACGGCACCGCCTTCACCGCCGATAGCAGCGCCGTATCGGGCTCTCGTCCGCCGCTCCCGCCTGAACACGATCCAGCCTGGCACAACAAAAAAAAGGAGCGACGAAAGGGCCCACGCAAGCCTGAACGAGGCGCCCATCAAACTCTCGGCCATCCACGCCGCGAGCGCCCCAGCGAGCAGCGCAAGCCCCATCGCAACGGCCAGGATCAGATACTCCAAGGCGTTCAATCGGCGTATGGCCGTCTCCATCATCCGTCGCGTCTCGGGATGTGCGTCGCCCTGCATCATCGAAGCTCCTTCAGTGGGACCTCTCGCTCCTCACCGGAAGCCATGTCACGCAGCACCGCACACTCTCGAGCCACCTCATCCGGTCCTAGCACAATTACCTGGCGAGCGCCCGCGTTACCCGCCGCAGTGAATTGTTTTCGAACCGGCTGCTCGCGAAGCGCGTACTGCACGCCGGCTCCCTTGTCACGCTGTGAACGCGCAATGGCATATGCGAGCTCGCGGTGCTCTTCGCCGATGATCACGATGAAGTAGTCCACTTCTGGCGACACCGGGTCCGCAAGATCCAGCTCACGGAGAAGCTCGCCTAGCACAACGTCGCCCATCCCGAAACCTACAGCTGGAAGGGGGTCGCCTCCGACCAGTTCGAGCAAATTATCGTATCTCCCGCCACCACAGATCGCCCGTGACTCTCCCTTCCGGTCGAAAATTTCGAACACGATCCCGGTGTAGTAGGCCAAACCCCGGACGATGCGGAGGTCCAAGTCGACGAAATCCCCCAGGCCCATGGCTTGCAACGAACCGATGTACTCCTCCATGCGTTCCAGCTCGACGCCGACCTTGTCCAGGTCGCCAAATTCCGATTTAACGTCGTCGAGGCCGCCCTGGTCGAGCAATCCGAACGCGGACCGGGCCCGGGCCTCATCCAGACCCACTTCGGTCTGAAGACGATCCAGGGACCGATCCGCGGGGGTACGCTCGATTTTATCGATGATCGCGAAGGCGATCGGGAGCCGAGTATCCTCGACCCCGATCGCCGACAAGATCGCACCCAGAAGTCGCCGGTCAGAAACCCGGGCGTGTACGTCGCCCTGATCGAGCCCGAGGTCCCGTAGACCGTCGAGCGCCACCGCGATCACTTCTACATCCGCTCCCACGCCCTCCTCTCCGATCACGTCCACGTTCCACTGAAAGTGCTCACGGAGGCGCCCTTTTTGTTGCCTCTCGTAGCGGAACAGGTGCGGGATCGAGAACCACCGAATCGGCTTCGCCATGGACCGGTGGCGATCACCGAGGATCCTGGCCAGGGAAGGTGTCATCTCCGGTCGCAAAGCGACTTTACGATCACCCTTGTCCTGGAAATGATAGAGCTGGCCGACGATTTCCTCGCCACTCTTCTCCACATACAGATCGAGGGGCTCTAGGGGCGGGCCGTCGTACTCCTGGAATCCATAGCGGACTGAAACGCGGCGCCAGGCGCCGAAAATGTGCTCACGGAACGCCAGGTCCTCGGGAGGGAAATCCCGGAATCCCGGAAGCCGTGCGAAGGTCTGCTTGGGCATGCGGGCGAATCTAAACCTACGCTGAAGAAAGTACAGTGGAGAGGGGTCTATGAAAGCTCCAGGCCGCGCCCCCTCAACGCGTCTCCCACCGTATGGGCCGATCCGCTCACGACGATCGTTCCCGATCCCGCGAGCTCGCGGGCCCGGTCGAGAGCGTCGTCGAAATCCGTCCGAATCTCCGCGATTCCCGCCCCCGCTTCCGCGGCCGCTTCGTGCGGGTCCCATCTACGGGCCAAGGGCGCGGAGGGCGCCTGGGTGAGAACCGCGTGGTCCGCTTTCTCGAACAGAGGCGAAAGCATCTCATGCCAGTCCTTGTCGCCGAGCACGGCGGTAAGGACCACGATGGGGCGTGGAAGCTCCAGCCGCCCCAGCACCGAGGCGAGCGCCGTCGCGGCGGCAGTATTGTGGGCGATGTCGAACACCCAGGTCGTACCATCCAAGTGCTCCACCTGAGCTCGGCCGGGCCAGTGCACCCGTGACATTCCATCCAAGAGCGCATCTCGGTCGGGGAGAAAACGAGGTGGCATCCGCTCCAGCAACGCGACGGCCAATGCACCGTTCACCGCCTGGTGCTCACCAACCAGGGGTGTCTGGAGGCGGAGATCACCCCACATCGATGTAGAAACGTCGAAGGCCGTGTGGTCCTCCTGCACGTCGATCGACGTTTTTTCGGCATCGGACTCGACCGAGGTGAACGGAGCTTCCAGAGCCTCGCACCTGGCCGAGAGCACGGACCGAATACGTCCATCCGGCTCGGCAGTCAGCAAGGGAACGCCACTCTTTATGATGCCGGCTTTTTCCATGGCGATCTCGTTCAACGTCGAGCCGAGATAGTCGCAGTGATCCAGATCTACATTGGTGATCGCGGTAAGGAACGGGGCCACGACGTTGGTGGCGTCGAGCCGGCCACCCAACCCGACCTCGATGACCGAGACCTCGACCCCCTTTTCCCGAAATAGATGAAAAGCGAGTGCGGTCGCCGCCTCGAAAAACGTCAGGGAGTGGCGCCTGATGTCCGGATCCAGTTCGCTGGCCAGTTCACGGAGCTCACCATCCCCGACCGGCGCCCCTCCGATTTGGAAACGTTCCCGAAAAGAACAGAGGTGGGGTGAGGTGTAGAGACCAGCCCGGTGGCCGGCACTGTCCAGTACCGTTGCAACGGTCGACGCTACCGACCCCTTTCCGTTGGTCCCTCCGACGTGGACACAGGGAATCCCGAGGTGGGGATCACCCGTGTCGCGAAGAAAGGCCTCCATCCTTCCCAGGCCCCACTGGATGCCGTGTGGCACATGCGGGAAAAGTTCATCGAGCAGCGGGTCACCGGACACCTTGGTTACAGCATGGGGCGGCTGGTCGGACAGAATCCTCCAGTCGGGATCCACCATCAAGTGATTATGTGTCGGAGAAGTACGCCAATAGTCGTCTTCAAATCCCCTCGCTCCACCACACGATCGATCATACCGTGCTTGAGTAGAAACTCCGCCCGTTGGAAGCCCTCGGGAAGCTCCTGGCCGATCGTCTCGGTGATTACGCGCGGGCCTGCGAAACCGATCAGGGCACCGGGTTCGGCGAGGTTGACGTCGCCGAGCATCGCGTGGGACGCCGTCACTCCCCCTGTCGTCGGATCGGTGGTGAGCGAGATGTACGGCAATGCAGCCTCATGTAGGGCGGCGAGCACGGACGAAATCTTGGCCATCTGCATCAGCGAGTAGATACCCTCCTGCATGCGAGCACCGCCGGAGGCGCTTACGATGATCAAGGGCTCCTTGCGCTCCAACGCCGACCGTCCGGCGCGGGCGATCTTTTCTCCGACGGCGGAGCCCATCGATCCGCCGATGAAGCGGAAATCCATCACGGCGAGGGTTACGCCAACACCCTCGAGTGTGCCGGTGCCCGCGAGGACCGCGCTCCGCCGTCCGATTTTCCCCTCGGCCGCCGTCAGACGTGCCTTGTATGGCTTGAGGTCCTGGAACCGGAGGGGATCCTCACTGTGGAGGCCTTCATCAATCTCTTCGAAGGAGCCCTCGTCGAGCAGGATCTCTACGTACCGTTCGGCGGGAAGCCGAAAATGGTGCCCGCAGCTCGGGCAGACTTGGAAATTCTGCCCGAGCTTCTCGGCGTACAGGATTTCGCCGCAGCCCTCGCATTTGTCGAAGACATCGGGCGGCAGATCCCGCCGATCATCCGACTTCAGAGGTTTCTTGTCTTTACGAAACCAAGCCATCCAAGGACCTATTGAGGGAGTGGGGCGAGCTCCGCCAGGAGCCGTCTTAGTCCTCGCCGACGAGCCTCGCCGCCACGGCCACGGCAACCCAGGACATCAGGAGGAAAGTGCCGCCGTAACTGACAAAAGGCAGGGGGATGCCGGTGACAGGCACCATCCCGACCGTCATGCCGACATTGACAAAGACGTGCACGAGCCAAGCTCCGAAGATACCGAAAATCACCAGGCCCGCAAACGGATCGGCTTCTCCTTCGGCCATCCTCACGAGCCGATAGAGGATGACGGCGAACAACAACAGAGTGAGGATCGTTCCCAAGTACCCCAGCTCCTCTCCGATGACGGAAAAAATGAAGTCGGTGTGCTGCTCCGGAAGAAAGTCGAAGCGTTTTTGTGTCCCCTCCGTAAACCCGTTTCCAGTCAGCCCGCCGCTGCCGATAGCCACCATCGACTGTACGACGTGGTAGCCCGCGCCCCGGGGATCGACGCTCGGATCCAGGAACACCAGAATGCGGTTCTGCTGATAGTCGGCCAAAGAGTCCCAGAGCGGAGTGGAGATCGTACCGGCCGCCAGGTTCGCGAGGACCACCGCAAGCGACTCCACCAGAAAGAGACGGTACCGATAGAGGTATAAGGCAAAGACCAGGAACACGAAGGATGCGGCCCAGATTCTAGGATCGAAGCTCAGCACCAGGGAGATACCCGGACTCATCAATAGCGCCAACAACCCGATTGGCGTCCCAGCCCAAAACAGGGCCGCGAATAGAATTCCGACGAAGGCGAGTGCCGTGCCAAGATCGGGTTGCAGGATGACGAGCACAAATGGTACTCCCACGATGGCGGCGGGATTGACGAGTGCTCGGAGCGTCGCAGGGTCTTCCGGACGAGTCCCCAGGTACCGTGCCAAAGCGAGGATGGTGGTGAGCTTGGCCAGTTCGGAAGGCTGAAAACGAATGGGACCGATTTCCAGAAAGCTCCTCACTCCAGCAGCCGTTCCCGAGCCGGTCCCAACGAAGAGGGTTGCAAGGAGCAGGATTACGCACAGGACGTACGCAGGGACGGCGACCCACTCGATCCACCGAGGACCGATCTGGCGAATGACCACGAACGCAACAAGCGAGATCGCCGCCCATTGAATCTGGAGGATCCAGGCACCTTCCGTGATTGGGCTGGGGATGTTCAGGACGCCCGCCGAATAGATCATGGCGATGCCGAACGACGTCATAACGAGCGCCGCCAGGAACAGAGCCGGATCGCCTACCCAGCGCTTGAAGAGGTTACCCATTAACGACGATCAGCCCTATTCTATCAGCGAGCCCAGGGAGCAGGCCGGCCGAAATTGTAGTGCTCCCCGAGGGTCTGGATCGAATCGGGGAGGGGCATCCCATGTTCGCGACGTAAAAAGAAATCCGCCGTCTTCGACACGAGCGGCGCCGCAACACCCGACCCGCTTTCCCCGAACTCCACAAGCGCCACTACCACGATTTCTGGATCCTCGCCCCACGGTCCGGCCATGCCCGCAAACCAGGCATGCGGGCGCAAGGTGTCCTGAGGGTTCTGGCTGGTTCCGGTCTTGCCGAGCACCTCCCAGTGTTCGAGGGCTGTCCCCAAGTATGCCGTCCCCCCCGGAGACGCAACCCCACGCATACCCTCCCGGAGCACCTCCATACTCTCTCTCGACATATTGGGGAGACGCCAATCCTCTGTCGGATCGGGATTCTCGAGCAAGTGGGGCGTCGGTGCCGTGCCATCCCTGGCCAACGCAAGATAGAACTGTGCCATCTTGAGCGGCGTCTGTGAGTTGGGACCTTGCCCGATGGCGAGATTCAGAACCTCATTTTCCTGAGGTGTATACCCGAAGATACGCTCCCAATATTCCCGCCCTTCCGGGAAGGTGCCGCTGCTTTCCTGCGGCAAATCAATGCCGCTCTGTTCGGCGAAACCGATCCGGATACCCTCCTCGAGCAGAGGGTCCAAGCCGACCCTGAGGCCGAGTTGGTAGAAGTACACGTTGCAGGAATTGGCTATGGCTCCCGCCAGATCTAGGTAGCCGTGACCTTCCTCATCCCAGCAACGGCGGTAATCGTCGCCAATGAATATTCCCCCGTTGCAAGGCTCCGGCATGAATTCGCGGGGACCCACCACACCTCGATCGACCGCGATCGCCGCGGCCGCCAGCTTCCATGTAGAACCGGGCGGATAGGTTCCCGTCACCGCCCGGTTGAAGAGCGGCATCTCGGGATCCGACTCAAGTACGGCCCATTCTGCGGGGGTCAGCCCGTTCACAAAAGCGTTCGGATCGAACGTAGGAGCCGAGTACAACGCGAGCACTCCACCGTCCACCGGATCCAGGGCGATCACCGCACCCGCGAGCGAGTCCGGAAAGATGCTGTGAATCCACTCCATCAGTTCGAGATCGAGCGTGAGATGGATATCTTCGCCGGGGTCACCGGCGTCCTCTTCGATGCCCGCAAGCGACCCCACGATTCGACCCAAAGCATCAACCTCGAGATATCGCACACCCTGGCGCCCCTGGAGTCGCTCCTCATACTGCCGCTCGATTCCCACCTTGCCGATCAGGATGCCGGGCTCGTACTCCGTAAAGCGAGGCCCGGCGAGTTCCTCCGCCGTGATCTCGTTGACGTAGCCAAGGACGTGAGACACGGCGCTTCCCCCGATGTAGCGCCTCTTCGGCCTCATCTCAATGACGATACCGGGGAAGTCCTCGCGCCTCTCCTGAAGGACGGACACCGCCTCGAAATCGGTATCGATCTCAACGACTAAAGGCTCCCATCGCTGATACTGCCCCATCAGAGTCTCGATCCGTTCGTCCGAAAGTCCGAGATAGGGCCTGAGACTCTCCAAGGTCTGCCGGGTCGATTCGCGGGACTCCCGGAGGACGAGGACGACGTATCCCGGAACGTTGTCCGCCAACACCCGGCCGTTGCGATCGAAAATAGTCCCCCGAGGCGCGGCGACCGGAAGAGGCCGAAGTCGATTCGACCTCGACTGGAGCACATAGTCGTTCGATTGAAACACCTGGACCCGGAAGAACTGAACGGCCAGCGACCCGAGCACGATCGTTATAATTGCGAATGCTCCTGTCGCCCGCTGGCGGCGCCTGTGCGCATGTACCAACCTCATCGGACCGTCTCCCATCCCAAGCCACTAATCGCGATCACGACCAGTCCGATCACACCCGCATACACCGCGGAGATCGGAGATTGAATCAGCACCGTATCAACAAAGGGTTCTCTCAAACCCTCCCCTAAAGCAACCCAATGTAGGAGATCTCTAGCCCACTTCCCCAACACCAGGTAGGACATCACGAAAAAAAGGGAATCGCCCACGAAGAAGTCTCTGGTCCCCGCTCCGCCCATGCCCACGAGGGTCAATGCAAACGTATTGGCACCAAACGCAAGTACGGAAAAAGCATCTTCGAGAAGCCCCAAGACGAATCCGAATCCGGCCGCTCGCCCCATTCCCACCTCTCTCGCCCCAATGAGCAGCCCCACGGCGAGGAGATCCGGCGCGCCCTCACCGAAACCCAAGCTCACATGAAGACCGAAATGCAGGAGTATCAGTAAGCCCACAACACCCCAGATCCGCGCCGGGGTTTTCACCGCGGTCTTCTTGCTCCAAAGTCGGCGATGCCCTGAGCAGGCTCCTCGGGCGCGGCCTGCTCTGGCACCATGGGACCCTCTTCCGACCGCAAGTTCGCATCAAGGAAGTCCGGTTCCTCGGGCATCAGCACCAGGACGTGGGCGGCCTCCCCGGGTGATACGAAGGGTCGTACTAGGTATGATCTGTTCCAACCCTCCTGCTTGTCCGACTCTTCGATCACAACGCCGAGCCGGATCCCGCGGGGATAGACGCCCAAGCCATTGGTGACCAAAACCACCCCGGGCCTCAACTCCTGCTGGAACGGAACCCCGTCCAGAAGCATTAGATCGGCCCCACGGAACCCCCCGGGAGCCGCTCGGACCAGCCCAGTAACGGAGCCGTCCTCGGTCATCGCGCTGGCTCGGAACTGAGGGTGCGTCCAATCCCGCCCCGTCGCGCTGGTAGCCCCTGCCCTGCGCACCACGCCGAGGAGATAACCCCGGTCCGTGATCACCGGGGAGTCCCTCGTCACCCCCTGGTCGCTTCCCACATCGAGCAGGAACATGCTCTCCGAACCTGGCATACCGGCACGAATGACACTGGCCGGCACGTATCGATCTGGATTCCTGCCTGACAGATCGAGGAGCCTCCGTAACCTGGCATTCTCCTCCAACAAAGTGCTGCTGTTCGCGATCATGGCGACGAGGGAGTCCAGCCGTGCTTGAAGGTCTTCGGTGTCCTCTGCGTGGATACTTCTTCGGCCCAGCACCTCCTGAGTGAAGATGAAGGGTCGAAGCACGGAGTCACGCAGAAGCGAAGCGACCTCATCTTGCGACGTATCGGGGAGTAAGAGAGCGATCACGGACAACACGACAAAGCCGAAAGCGACGAACGCACTGTGAGCCTTTCGGGTCCCGTTGGTATCGCTCTTGTACTTAGACATAGTCCCCAACCCAGCCCCGGCAGGCCAACCGTTAAGCACCCATTTCCGTCTTTCAGGATGAGTCCTAGGTGGTCAGCACCGTCCGATACTTTTGCAGGTCATCCAGAATTCGGCCTACCCCACGCACCACACAACTGAGAGGCTCCTCGTCCACATGGATCGGCAGATTCGTCTCGTGCTGCAGAAGCCGATCCATACCGCGAATGAGGGCGCCACCACCCGTCATCACAATGCCGCGATCCACGATGTCGCTGGAAAGCTCAGGTGGTGTGATCTCCAAAGCCCGTCGGACCGCTTCGACGACCGCCTGGATCGGTTCCTGGATGCACTCACGTATTTCTTGGGAATGGACGTGGACGGTCTTGGGAATCCCACTCACCAAATCCCGGCCTTTCACGTCCATCTCCCGTTCCTCTCCCACTTCGAAAGCGGAACCGATCTGAATCTTGATGGCTTCAGCAGTCGGTTCGCCAATCAAGAGGTTATAGTTCTTGCGAAGGAAGGTGACGATCGCAGCATCGAACTCGTCGCCACCTACCCGGATCGATGTATTGGACACGATGCCGGCGAGCGCGATGACGGCGATCTCGGTGGTTCCACCGCCAATGTCGATTACCATGTTGCCGGTGGGCGTCTCGACAGGAAGGCCCACCCCGATGGCGGCAGCCATCGGCTCTGCGACCATGTATACGGACTTGGCCCCAGCCGAAATGGCACTCGAACGGACCGCACGCCGCTCCAGCTCCGTGATCCCAGACGGGACACCAACCACGACCCGAGGCTTGATGCGGAGAACCCGCTTGGCGGTAACCTGCTTGAGAAAATGGCGGAGCATCATCTCGGTGATGTCGACGTCCGCGATAACGCCATCCTTGAGCGGCCGCACCGCTTCGATCGCCTCAGGGGTGCGTCCTAACATGCGTTTGGCCTCGAGGCCAATCGCCATGATGCGCCCGGTCCCCTTTTCGATGGCGACCACCGAGGGCTCGTTGAGAACGATCCCTTCGCCCTTCACATACACCAATGTGTTGGCTGTTCCCAGGTCCACCGCGATGTCGTTTACTGGGATCAGCCGACCCGCTTCCAACCACTTGGCGAAGTTCAAAGTTCTCGAAAGTCCTTAATGTGAGCGGTGCCTGCCGGGTCATGCCGCGATGATGCAGACATCATGCGCCATGCCCCAAGATGCCTAGAAGAGATTTTACGTCAAGGAATTTTCAAATGGTCGGTTGCGTGTTCGACGCCATATGTTCACTCGATTCCGGTACTTCCGAAGCCACTTTCACCCCGCTCGGTGGCACCCAACTCCGTCGACTCTATCACCTCAGGCGCAGAAAAGCGTTGGAAAACCAGCTGCGCGATTCTATCGCCGCGCGTGAAAGTGACGGGCTCAGCGCCGCTATTCTGAAGAATGATTCGGAGTTCGCCCCGGTAATCCGGGTCGATGGTCCCGGGACTGTTCGGGAGTGTGACACCATGACGTAAGGCCAGGCCTGACCGAGGCCGCACCTGACACTCCATCCCTTCGGGGAGCTCCATCTCCAGACCTGTCGAGACCAGACGAATCTCCTGCGGAGCGAGGACGAAGTCTTTTTCCGCCGAGCGGACATCATATCCAGCCGCGTGAGGCGTGGCTCGGGAAGGGAGCGGCAGATCCGGGTTTTGAGGAAGCCGCTTGAAACGCACTAGCTCGGTCACCGGACTTGCGCCTGGGTCTAACAAATCAGGAAGAGATGTCGGAGCGAACGCACCGTCACGCAGGTCCCAGGGTCAGCGTATACTGATCGGCCGGATTGTAGAAACGCTGACAGGCGGAGTTCACTTCGTCCAGGGTCACCGCTTCGATCCGGGCGAGAGACTCGTCCAGATCCCGATACGGCTCACCCCGTAGTGTAAAACCTACCAGACGAAGCAGTCTCGCCCCCGTCGACTCCATCGCCAGAATCGAGCGTCCCTTCGCGTGGCCCTTGGCCTGTTCGAGTTCCTCACCCGTGACCCCGTGCTCACACAGTTTTCCGTACTCGAACAAGATCCCTTCCAACGCCTTTTCGGACGCCTCGGGCCTCGTGCCCACATACACACCCGCCATTCCGGCCTTGCTGTAGAAGGACTGGAAGGCATATACGGAGTACGCCAAAGCCAACTCTTCACGAATCCTTTGGAACAACCTGGAACTCATGCCTCCACCAAAGGCTCCCGAGATCAAGATGAGTGCGTTCCGGACCGGATCGGCAAAAGACGGCGTCGCATGGCTGATCACAAGGTGAGCCTGGGCGGCATCTCGTACGACAGAATTTCGGCCCGAGATCGTATCCGCCGGTTCCTCGATCTCTGGCGACGTACACCCCGCGCCCACACCACCAAACAGCTCCATCAACTGGCTCACCACGTCATCATGTTCGATATTGCCCACACATCCTAGGACGATGTTTCGTCCTCGATATCGCTCGAAGTGGAGTGAGCGAAGATCGTCGATCTCGAACGCTCTTACGGTCTCCCGGGTGCCGAGAATCGGTTGGCCGTAGGCATGGCCGTTCCAGAACTTGGCGCCATGGAGATCGAAGACCATGTCGTCGGGTGTGTCCTCGACCCCGGCGATCTCTTCGATCACGACGTCCTTTTCCAGTTCGAGGTCGCTGGGATCCAAGCGCGGATGAAGAACCAAGTCCGCCAGTACGTCCAGGGCCACCGGCAAGTGTTCGTCGAGCACATGGGCCTGATAGCTGGTGTGCTCACGAGTCGTATAGGCGTCGAGGCTCCCCCCCAGCGATTCGAGAGAGAGAGCAATCTCATGGGCCGTTCGGCGCCCCGTGCCCTTGAACACGAGGTGCTCCATCAGATGGCTGACACCACCCGATTCAGGCGTTTCATGTGCGGAGCCTTGGGCGATCCACACACCGACAGCGACGGATCGTACGTCGGGCCTTCGTTCGGTTAGGACCCGTATGCCGTTATCGAGCACCGCCTCACGCATTTCGGCCCCCGCAAGAGTTCAGCCCTGAGCCTCCTCGGACTTACCCTCGTCGTCCCCCGCGTTGCCGTCCGCACCGCCGCCCGCGGCATCCTCCGCTAGTGCAGCCCTTCGGGAGAGACGGAGACGGCCTTTCTCATCAATGGAGAGCAACTTCACTCGGGTGATGTCACCCTTATTGAGCACGTCCTCGGTCTTCTCCACTCTGCCCTCCGCGAGCTCGGAGATGTGGCACAACCCCTCCACACCTGGAACGATCTCGATGAAGGCGCCGAAGGAGGTCGTGTTCTTGACCGGGCCCTCGTAGATCCTCCCGATCTCGGGTTCCTGGACGATCGCTTCGACCATCTCACGTGCGCGTGCTCCGGCCTCACCGGAGACCGCCGCGATCTTCACGAGACCGCTGTCATCGATATCGATCTTGGCCCCGGATTCTTCCTGAATGGCGCGGATGGTTTTCCCTTTGGGCCCAATGATGTCGCCGATCTTAGAGGGATTGATCTGGATGCTCACGATCCGGGGGGCGTACTGCGAAAGGTCGCTCCTCGGCTCCGCGAGTGCCTGATCCATGTGGTCGAGGATGTGCATCCTACCCTTATGCGCTTGCTCGAGCGCGGTCTTCAGGATGTCGTGTGTCAGCCCCTCGATCTTGATGTCCATCTGGATGGAGGTCACACCTTCGCGTGTACCAGCGATCTTGAAGTCCATGTCACCGAGTGCATCCTCGAGTCCGAGGATGTCGGTAAGAATCGCGACGTCGTCCCCTTCCTTGATCAGCCCCATCGCGATCCCTGCACACGCGGACTTCACCGGTACGCCGGCGTCCATGAGCGCAAGCGACGCGCCGCATACCGAAGCCATCGACGATGACCCGTTCGACTCGAGGATGTCAGAGACTATCCGAATCGTGTAGGGGAAGTCGTCGTAGGCCGGTAGAAGCGGGCGGATGGCTCGCTCGGCCAGCGCCCCGTGTCCCTGCTCACGCCGCGACGTGCCACGGTAGGGGCGCGCCTCGCCCACCGAGAACGGCGGGAAGTTGTAGTGGAGCATGAACGACTTGGTGACCTCTTCGGCGCTTTCGATGTTGTCGATCCGCTGCTCATCTCGGGACGTTCCGAGTGTGGTGGCAACCAGGGCCTGCGTCTGGCCCCGCGTGAACAGTGACGAACCGTGCGTCCGAGGGAGCACCCCAACCTCCGACGTGATCGGTCGAACATCCTCCACGCCGCGACCATCGGCCCGCTCGCCCTGTTTGAGAATACGCGTACGCATGGAGCGCTTCTCGATGTTACGAAGCACCGTCTTAACGGATTTCTCGTGATCGCTGTACGCCTCGTCCTCTTCGATCAAGCGGCTGATCACGTCCTCGGCCACCGCGGCCATCGCCTGGTTCCGTTCGGCCTTGTCGGACAAGGTCAACGCCTCATCGATTCGGCTCTCGGCCATGTCCGTCACCTTGGCGGCGAGGTCTTGGTCCGGCTCGATCGGCGACCAGTCCATGTCGGGGACCGTGTGCCCTTCCAGTAGTTCACGCTGGATGTCGATGAGCTCCTTGATACCTTGATGTGCGGTCTCCAGGCCTTCGAGGATCTCGGCCTCACTCACTTCGACCGCGCCGCCTTCCACCATCAGAACGGCGTCTTCAGTACCCGCAACCAAGATATCGAGGTCGGAGTATTCGAGTTGCTGAAACGTGGGATTGAGTACCCACGTACCCTTGATGCGGCCTATACGAACGGTCGCCACCAGGGTGTTGAATGGGATTTTAGACATGTTCAGCGCCACCGAAGCGCCGAGCATGCCGAGTACGTCAGCGGCGTTTTCCTGATCGGTACTGAGCACGAAACATGCGACCTGCGTCTCGTGCTGGAATCCCTTGGGAAACAACGGGCGGAGCGGCCGATCCGTCAGGCGCGCCGACAGGATCGCGTTCTCGCTCGGCCGACCCTCGCGCTTGAAGAAGCCACCGGGAATCTTCCCGGCCGCGTAACTCTTTTCCTGGAATTCGATGGTCAGGGGGAAAAACGGTAGATGGCTTGGACCGTCCTGCACCGTAGCGGCGCAAAGCACGACCGTGTCACCATACTGGACCAGGCAAGACCCTTGGGCGTTTCTGGCCATGCGCCCGAACTCGAGGCTCAATGTGCGCCCCGCGAACTGGCGTTCGATTCTCTTGATCATATTCTCTTTTCTCTGCTGTCAGGCGGACGGGAACACCCCGTCACGCACTCATGATCCCGTCGGGGCATTCCCGATCGGGTTCTGCGGCATGGGTCCGAAGAGAAATCGACCGCCGCAACGGGGGCGCCAGAGCGCCCTGGCGGGGGCACGAGGTGCCCGGCCAGATGCAGCCATTTGTTGGGCCGATTCTCTTGGCTCCTGCTTTTCCAAATCCAAAGCGGCGGGCCATTTATGGCCGCCATTCTTGTCCGACATCACTGGCAAGGTGTTGAAGAAATACAAGACCTTTCTAATGCCGGAGTCCCAGATCCGCGAGAACTTCACGGTACCGCTCAACGTCCGTGCGTTTCATGTATTCCAGAAGGCGTCGACGGCGGCCCACCATCTTGAGAAGGCCGCGGCGGCTGTGGTGATCCTTTTTGTGCGCGTCGAAATGCGACCGAAGGTCATTGATACGCGCTGTGAGAATCGCCACCTGGACGGGAGCGCTCCCGACGTCTCCGTCGTGGAGCTGGTGCTTCTTGATGATTTCTTCTCGATTGATCGTCATTTGTTCTTTGCCTCCGCAGGAGTCTGCGCTACAAGGGAAGCTCGTCATGCTTCATTTGAATAGCCCCTAAGTTAGCGGGAGACCTCGGTGGTAACAACGCCTTCTAGGACGTGACACGAAGGACTTCACGCGCCTGCTCGACATCTTCCTTCATCTGCTGGACGAGAGCTTCGCTCGTATTGAACGGGCGTACCTCCCTCAAGTACTTCACGAAGTCCATGCGGACCTCCTCCCCGTAGATGTCTTCATCAAAACCCAGGAGGTGCACCTCGATGGTCGGTGGAGATCCACGGAACGTTGGTCGGGGTCCGATGTGGAGCGCACCATCGAATGTGCCTGAGCGGACCGTTCCGCGCACGGCATAGATCCCCGGCGGAGGGATGAGCTTACCACCTTCGCCCCCTCCCCGTACTTCGAGATTGGCCGTAGGAAAACCCAGCGTCCGACCCCGTTGATCACCACGCACGACCAACCCACGAAGGGAGTACGGGCGGCCCAAACCCCTTCGTGCGGCTTCCACGTCACCCTCCAGGAGGGCCTGACGAATCTTGGTGGAGGAGATCGCCTCCCCTTGGGACGTGACCGGGCCCACCACATCGACGGCAAACCCCAACTCGGCTCCGAGCTCCTTGAGCATATCGGCGTCGCCTTCACGCCCCTTCCCGAAGCGATGATCGTACCCCACGACTAACTCCCCGACGTTGATACGCTCCACCAGGATCTCCTCAACGAAGCGCCGGGGAGTGTACGCGGCCAACATGGGTGTGAACGCGAGGAAGACGGCGTAGTCGAGACCCGATTCAGCTAGAATTTCTTTCTTCTCCACCGGCGTCGTCAGCATGGCTGGAGCCCATTCCGGACGCACGATCGTAAGGGGGTGGGGGTGGAACGTCACCAAGACGCTCCTACCACCCACCCCCTCCGCTCTGCGCCGAATCTCCGATAGCACCTCCCGGTGGCCTCGATGAATGCCATCGAACATTCCGATCGTGACCACCGCCTTGCGGCCGTCCCTCGGGAGTCCGGGGGGAAGCGTCGGGTCGATCGCGTATCCCGTCATCTAGTAAGAATTTTCTTCGGTGAGAGGTGCCCGTTCCGGATCTCGGCGATACCGATCAAGCCCGTCTCATCCACAACGGCGACGGGACTTCCGGTCTCCGGATGGGGCTCTTCGGACCATGGAATCGCTTGTCCGTGAAAAAGTCGTGACGCGGCACCGGCCTCCACATGAACCGTCGCCAAGTGACCCACTGTGGTCGCCGGCTCGACCCAATGGGTCGAATCTACTGGAAGACCTTCCCGGAGGCGCTCGCCGGGTATCGCACGGTCCACGGAGAACCCCCCTATCGCGGTTCGGCGCAGGGCCGTGAGATGGGCCCCGACCCCAAGCCTATCCCCAAGATCTCTCGCTACCGCTCGGACGTATGTGCCGCTCGAACAGGCCATCGTGAAGTCCACCTCGGGAGGCGCGAAGTCGGTCAGCCGAATCTCGAAAATCTCCACATCGACGGGTGCAAGCTGAACGGTATCTCCTCGACGCGCCCTCCTGTACATCCTCTCGCCCCCTACCTTCTTCGCCGAAAACTGCGGAGGGACTTGTCGCCCACGCCCCTCGAAGGTGGCCAACTCCGCCTCAATCTTTTCTCGGGTCAGCTCCGCCCCGAAGTCCTGGACGGCGACCGCCTTGCCCTCGGCGTCATGCGTGTCCGTGCGGATCCCCAGCCGCGCACGGGCCTCGTATCTCTTCGAGAGCACGCCCAGGTACTCGGCAAGGCGCGTGACAGGGCCGACCAGCAAGATCAGGAGTCCGGAAGCGAAAGGATCCAGCGTCCCTGTGTGACCGATTCTTTGTACACCCAGGGACTTTCGCGCCCAACTCACCACGTCGTGNGAAGTGGGNCCCGCAGGCTTGTCAATGAGAAGCGCTCCACCTCCCTCNGGCACGACCACCCCATCACGCGACACCCGGTTCCTCCGTATCGCCGTCCGTGCGATCGTTCGCNTCGCGAGGCCCGTCATCCTCCTCGTCTTGGCCAACGTCCAATCCTTTGAGAATTTCCTCGATGCGGTTGGCCTGAGCCGCCGTCTTGTCCTCTAGGAACCGTAACTCCGGGANCCGGCGTATGTGNAGCACAGCGGCGAGCTGGCGTCGGATGAAATTCGCTGCTCCCTCGAGGCCCAAAAGAGCATCGGCGCGATCCTGGTCATCGTTGCCNAGACCAACGTAAACCCGAGCAAGCCAGAGNTCCGACGTAACTTCAACCGAGTTGACGACCACATCCAGCACCCGCGGATCACGAACCGAACGGCGTAGTATCGCGGTAATTTCCCGGCGGAACTGTTCGTTGAGGCGGGCGAGTCGTCGGTTGCGTTTATCCATAGACNTGGAGGAATCAGTAACGGACCTTGTCTACNGAGAGAATCACCACGCGGTGCTCACCCTCGATAAATCGATCCAACTTGGAAANAACGGAATCCGGCGAGGCGCCGTCCGTGGTTACAAGTGCGACGGAAAGCTGGGCACGGGTCCAAACGTCTTGGTAGGCGGTTTCGGNGACGGAGACGTTGAATCGCCCCCGGATTCGATCCTTCAACGACTTGACGANCCTCCGCTTGTCCTTGAGGGATCTACACTCCGGAAGCGAGAGATCCCAGGAGCACCCTGAAACGAGCACGCAGTCTCTTGCTGAGCCTAGACTGTCGCTTCCGCGAGCGTCCGTGGCACCTCTTCGACGATGTAGCTCTCAATCACATCGTCCACCTTGATGTCGTTGAAGTTTGCGATGGCGATGCCGCACTCGAGACCCTCACGAACCTCAGCGACGTCGTCCTTAAAGCGCTTCAACGAGGAAACCTCGCCTTCGTAGACGACGACGCCCTCTCTAATGAGCCGCACATTCGACTTCCGGTCGACCACACCGTCAACGACCTCACAGCCCGCTATGGTACCGACCTTCTTGATCTTAAAGACCTCGCGAACCTCCGCGGACCCGACAATNTNCTCCTTGCGCTCAGGAGTCAACATTCCTTCAAGCACAGCGCGAATCTCGTCGACACCCTCGTAGATCACATCGTAGANGCGGACCTCGACCCCATCCCGCTCGGCGTTCTTGCGTGCATTCGTGTTCGGACGGACCCGGAACCCGAGAATCACAGCCCCGGAGGTGCCTGCCAGCAACACATCCTCCTCGTTGATCGCTCCCACCGCACGGTGAACGATGTGGACCTTCACCTCGTNGGTTCCGAGGTGCTCCAAGGCGTCTGAAAACGCCTGCACGGAGCCATCCACNTCGGCTTTGATGATGAGCGGAAGCACGTCCGCCGTACCTTCAGCTACCATGCCGGAGAAGTCCCCGAGCTTGACCCCACGTTCCTTGATTCGAAGTTGCTTCTCCCGATCCAGGCGCATCCGGCTCTGGGCGATCTCGNTCGCCGCGGTGGCGGCCATCACCTGGAACGTGTCTCCGGCCTGAGGGACGCCTGCGGTTCCGAGAACCTGCACGGGGATTCCCGGCCNGGCCTCCTCCACCTTGTGACNACGCTCGTCCAGCATGGCACGCACGCGACCCTCGAAGTTCCCGACGACGAAGGCATCTCCTACGCGAAGAGTGCCCTTCGTGACCAGTATCGTAACCACCGAGCCCTTTCCCACATCCAACTGGGACTCGATCACCGTTCCCANGGCATCACGGTCGGGGTTGGCCTTCAGCTCCAACAACTCCGCCTGNAGCAAAACCTTTTCCAGAAGTTCGTCGATNCCCTGCCCCGTCTTGGCCGAGATNTCCGAACTCAATANGTCCCCGCCGAANTCCTCGACTTGAACGTCCTGCTGAAGAAGCTCCTGTTTCACCTTGCCAGGATCCGCCGATGGGAGGTCGCATTTGTTCACGGCGACGACCANGGGTACACCGGCGTTCCGAGCGTGGCTGATCGCTTCATTGGTTTGCGGCATGACCGAGTCGTCCGCAGCCACAACGAGAATCACGATGTCGGTGATCTCCGCGCCTCGAGCACGCATGGCAGTAAANGCGGANTGACCCGGCGTATCCAGGAACGTGATCATGCGTTGGTCGTCCAACTCGACGTGGTANGCACCGATATGCTGCGTGATACCACCCGACTCTCCGGCCACCACATTGGCNTCCCGGATCGCATCCAACAGGAGCGTCTTGCCGTGGTCGACATGCCCCATGACNGTCACGACCGGCGACCGCGGTTTCAGGTCGGCCTCAGCCTCCTCCTCCTCGACCGTGTCTTCNTGGTGNCCGTATTCCTCCTCGCGAATCACCGTGCACTCGAACTCATCGAGGAGCAGCTCGATTTGGGGGAAGTCGAGGCGCTGATTGATGGTCACCGTGAGCCCCAGGTTNTTGAATGCGGACCCGATGATCGCGGTCGAGGACACGTCAACGAGATCGGACAACTCCGATACGGTCAGGAATTCGGCGACCCGAACCACCCTCCGCTCCCGCTCTTCTTCCTCGCGCGCCTCCTCCTCCGCGGCCTCGCGCTCTTTCTTGGACGGTCCGGACCCCTTCCGCCTGCGCTTTTTTCCTCCGCCTTTGAGCTGCGCCATCACGCGCTGGATGTTCTCCTGGACAGCACTCTGATCCACCCGTTGGCGTTTCTTGCCCTTCCTCTGCCGCTGACTCCGCTGGCCATCGGGAGTATACCCCTCCGCCTGGACTCGGACCTGTCCGGCCGTTCCAGAAGAAGAGGCCGGTTTTGGGCGACGAATCACACGGGCCGGTCCCTCGGCTCCAACCTGCCGAGCCGGCTCCGGCCGTTGGCGCGGCGGGGCTTCCACAGCAGAGTCAAGAGGTCCGGAAGCGGGCGTTTCGGCTTCGGTCTCGGCTTCTACCTGAGACTCGTCCTCCACCTGGAGACCGGGCTCCTCCGGGTCTTCCGGCGTGGGTTCGGAATCGGCAACGATATCGAGTTCTGGGACAACCTCGTCCACTACGTCCATCACATCCACGGGCGGCCCCGTATCCGGAGCCGGCTCGAGTACGCCAGCGGAATCCTCATCGCTGTCTACATCGCTCGCCGCCACTTCAGTCTCTTCTGCTGCGTCCACCTCTTCCGCTACGTCCATCTCAGACTGGGGCTCTGGCGGTAACTCGGTTTCCGCTACGTCTACCTCGGGCTGGGGCTCTGGCTCTGGCGGTAACTCGGTCATGCGACGGCGGCGGCGCTTCCCAGCAATCGGCTTGGCGTCCTCGATGGCCGCCTCGATCGCCTCTGCGCTATCCTTGTGCCCGCTCCGCCGCTCCCGCTC
>PCCM01000051.1 GCA_002731735.1 Gemmatimonadota bacterium
CTCGACCGACAACGGTAGTCCTACGTAACCGAGGCCGACCACGCCCACGGTCAGGTCGCCTGAGCGGAAGTGGTCCAAAGCGTCGTTCGAAGCAGTGTCGGCCATTGGTGACTCGGGGCTCATGCCGGGCCTAGCCCGGTCTGGGAGTAGTGTGCCGAAGAGGCTTCAAGATCGAGACGCACCAAGAGATGCAGCAAGATATGTAGCCGGGCGACGAGATAGCCTACGGGCAAAATGACCAAATAGGCGAGGACGACGAATCGGAGGATAACGGGGTCCAGAATCGTTTTCAGGGGCGGATCCTCGCCCGGAGTGTCTGCCACCTGAAGGTCGGAAGCGGCCACCTCACCCATGTCTTGCTCCCTTAAAGTGACTCGAGATCGCCTCCACCAACCCCGAAATTGTGAACGGATCGGCCTCTGCCGCAACCCGATACCCCAAATCGCGGGCGGCGTCGGCCGTCACCGGCCCGATCACACCAGCGTCTGCGACGACTTCCCCGTCCACCAAACGATGAAAGCTCCGCACCGCGGACGGTGAGGTAAACGTCACCAGATCCACCCCCCGTCCGATCTGGTCCAGGGCACCTGGGTCTGGATTTTCGACGGAAACGGTTCGATACGCCGTCACGGCGTCCACCTCGGCACCCAACTCCTGCAAACCGTCCCGTAGGACGGGCCTGGCCTCGGCAACCGTCGGGATCAAGACACGCTTTCCGAGAAGCGATTGATGGGCCGCGAGCGCATCAACAACCGCTTCGGCCCTATGGGTCTCGGGCACTACTTCCACCGTGAGCCCCAGAGCCTCGAGGGTGTTCGCCGTGGCGGGCCCTATGCAGGACAGACGGGTCGACGCGAGCGCGCCTTTCACATCGACCCCCACGGCCTCCGCCGCTGTTCTGAAGAAGTCGACACCGTTGGCCGACGTAAAGATCACCCAGTCGTACTCCGCGGTGTTCTGAACAGCGTGATGGAGCGCCCGTTGGTCCATGGGGGGCTCGATTTTGATCGCCGGAAGACGAACGACCTTAGCCCCCAGGGCCTCCAAAGCGTCGACCAGTCCAGCGGCCTGGGCCGCCGCCCTCGTAACAACGAGGGTTCGGCCTATCAGGGGGCTTACGCCTCGACCACCGTCACCGGCGGCGCCTTCGCAATTTTCCCACCCTTGATGCAAGTCGTACATACACGCACGCGACGCCGGACTCCTTCGGCCGTAATGATCTTCACCGTCTGAAGATTCGGCAGCCAGCGACGCCGCGTCTTGTTGTGGGCGTGACTGACGTTATTTCCGGTAGCCGGTCTCTTGCCACACACATGACATACTCGGGCCATATTCTTTTCTCTTGCGGAGTCGGTCAGGGATCGGGCTGGGGCGGGGCGGTAACGCTCACTGCCCGGACCTCGATGAAGGACTCTGCGAAGTCGGCAAGGATCCGATCACCCTCCGCGAGGCCACCGCTGGCCATCCATGCATCCTTCGCACTATCCGTCATGGCGTAGACCGTTCCTGTCACTGAAACCGTCGCACCGTACTCGAGGTCCCCGCCGATTACGGCGACCTCAGGCAACATCTTGACCAGGTAATCGCCGGGAACCCCGACAAAAAAGGTCTGACTACTTCCTGGCATGGTGTTCAGCACCCCCAAGCGGCGCAGTTCGATGACCGTAGCCGCGTGTGCCATCGGATTCATTCCAAAGTCGCTTATGTCCACCACCGTCGCTACCGTCGCCATGCTCTCCTCATCCCCTTCCACCACCACAACTTCCACCGGCGCGGCCTGTATGGACAACCAAACGAAGAAGCCTCCCGCGACAAGAAACGCTCCAACCATCAAGTACACGGTGAGAGATCCAGCCTCACCTCTACGGGATCCGAACGATGCCATGTGTAGCCCTGCTCCCAGTCTTGATCTGTGCTTGTTATTCAGGATCTGGGCAGTCTAATCGACCAACTCGATCAGCGCCATCTCCGCGGCGTCTCCGCGGCGATTTCCCAACTTGAGAATGCGGGTGTAACCTCCGGGCCGCTCTGTGAAACGCGGCCCAATATCGTCGAACAGTTTGCCGAGAACCTGGCGGTCCGCGATCAACCGGCCCGCAAGCCGGCGTGCGTGGAGATCCCCTCGTTTGCCGAGCGTAATCAGACGCTCCGCGAACGGACGCAATTCCTTCGCTTTGGCCGTCGTAGTCTCGATCCGTTCGTGGAGAAAGAGAGACGTGGCCATGTTGCGCATCGTGGCCTTCTTGTGGCTCGCGGTCCGGGAAAGGGCCCGGCCCTTCTTGCGGTGCCTCATGCTCGAACCTTACTCCTCGCTCGTCTCTACGGATTGCACCTCATCTTCTTCGACGAGAAACAGTTGGCCCTCGTCGCCAGACTTGAGACGCATTCCGAAATTCAGCTCGTGCTCGTCGAGGAAGGCGGCGATCTCGGTGAGCGATTTCTTTCCGAAATTCTCGATCCCGAGCATCTCTTCTTCCGTACGCTGAACGAGGTCGCCCAGCGTCTGGATGTTTTCCTTTTGAAGAGAGTTTCGGGATCGGACGCTCAGTTCGGCGAGGTCCTCGATGGAGCGCTCGAACAAGTCGCGCAGCTGTTCCGGCACTTCAACTGCGCCCGGAACGGTCACCTGCGGCACCCCACCCTCTCCGAAATACAACATGAACTCGAAATGTTTACGAACCAACGCGGCCGCATAATGAACCGCAGACTCCGCATCCACAGACCCGTCTGTCTCGACCAATAGCGTGAGCCGATCGAAGTCCGTACGCTGCCCGACCCGCGTTTCCTCCACCGAGAAATTGGCACGCCGGACCGGATTGTAGATCGCGTCGATCCGCACCATGTCCACGGGAGCTCCCCGCTGCAACTCATGCTGCTCGGCAAGGATGAAACCCCGTCCCTTCCGAACGTACAATTCGATGTTGAGCTTTTGCTTCCCCTGAACCGTCATCAAGTGATGGTCAGGATCGTGTATCGTCACGCCACTCACCGGACCGACATCACCGGCGGTGACCGGGCCCGGTTTATCCACGCGGATGGTGAGCGTCGCCTCGGGGACATCGTCGTCCAAAGTGATGACGAGCGACTTGAGATTCTGAATGACCTGATGCACGTCCTCGACCACGCCCTCGATCGTCTGGTGCTCATGCATAACACCGTCGACGCGGAATGCCCAAACTGCGGCTCCGCGGAGGGACGAGAGAAGAACGCGCCTCACCGAGTTTCCGAGCGTATGGCCAAACCCACGCTCAAGAGGCTCGATCACAAATTCCGCACGGCTCCCATCTTCTGAGGCCTCAGAGATCTCAATACGCTCGGGCAGTACCAAACCGGTTAAATCGATCTGCACTGAAGTCTCCATTACTTCGAGTAGAGCTCCACGATGAGCTGTTCTTGGACGGCCAAAGGGATATCCTGGCGCGTCGGCTGGCGGGTCATGCGGCCGACACGGTTTTTCTCATCCAGAGCGAGCCATTCCACCAAGGACGGGCGAGTTCGAGCCTCGAGGCTCCCCTGCACCGTGGCCAGGTCCTTGGACTTGGATTTGAGGGCCACCTCGTCCCCATGACCCACCTGAAATGACGGTACGTCCACGACCCGCCCGTTGACCTCCACGTGGCGGTGCCGGACCAGTTGCCGGGCGGCGCTGCGACTCGGTGCGAAACCCATCCTGAAAATCACGTTGTCCAGCCGGACCTCCAAGGAGATGAGCATGTTCTCTCCGGTGATTCCATCCCGCGCGTTCGCCCGCTCGAACAGCGTGCGGAACTGCCTTTCATGCAGTCCGTAAATCCTCTTCACCTTCTGTTTCTCACGAAGCTGGACGGCGTAGTCGGATTGCTTGCGCCTGCGCGCGTGCGCGGGACCGTGCTGACCCGGCGGGTAAGCGCGACGTTCGATGCCGCACTTCTCCGTGTAGCACTTCTGTCCCTTCAAGAAGAGCTTCTGCCCCTCGCGGCGGCAGAGTCGACAAACTGCTCCGGTGTGTCGTGCCATACTGTTTAGACCCTGCGCTTCTTGGGGGGGCGGCATCCGTTATGAGGAAGCGGCGTTACGTCCTGGATCGATTTGATCTGGATTCCTGCGGCCGCCAGGGCTGAAATGGCCGACTCCCGCCCCGAGCCAGGTCCTTGAACGCGTACATCGACCCGCCTGACACCCAGGGCAACGGCCTCCCGGCCACATTGCTCCGCCGCCACCGTCGCGGCAAACGGTGTCGACTTCTTGGAGCCCTTGAAACCGGCCTTTCCAGAACTGCCCCAAACGACCGTATTTCCAGCCTTATCGGCGATTGTGATCAGCGTGTTGTTGAACGTCGCCTTGATGTGCGCGACGCCTTCCGCCTCGACGACTTTCTTGCTCCGCCTACGCGGCGTTTTCTCATCGGACACTCAGCACCATCCTCACTAGCTATTCAAGCCTCGCCTACCCGGGCCTCGCCTACTTCTTCGGGGCTATCTTCTTTCCGGCTATTGCACGTCTTTGACCCTTGTGGGTCCGAGCATTCGTGTGGGTTCGCTGCCCCCGCACCGGAAGTCCGCGCCGATGCCGTAGGCCCCGGTAGCAACCGATGTCCATGAGGCGCTTGATGTTCATGGAGACTTCGGTGCGCAAGGCGCCCTCGACTTTGTAGTTACCCTCGATCTCCTGGCGCAGCTTGTTCACGTCGTCATCAGTGAGATCGACCGTACGACGACTGGGATCTACTCCGGTGTTCTCGAGGATCACTCGCGAACGGGACAGACCGATACCGTATAGGTAGGTCAAAGCGACCTCGATCCGTTTTTCCTTCGGAAGATCCACACCCGCGATTCGTGCCATCCGTCCTTCTTCTCAGTTTATCCCTGGCGTTGTTTATGCCTGGGATTACGACTACAGATAACCCGTACGACTCCCCGCCGACGGACGATTTTGCAGTTTTCACACATCGGTTTGACGCTACTACGCACCTTCATTTTCAGCACCCTGACGTATGTTTGTGGCAGAGCATATAATGATAGTGGAACAACTAATCACCCTCAAGGCACGGCCCGAACGATCCGAGGTTCTCACGCCGGAGCCTCGGCCGGCGCTGCGGTGAGGACTCGGGGGCCGGCCGCTGTCACGGCCACTGTGTGCTCGAAGTGGGCCGTCGGAGTTCCGTCCTTTGTAACCACGGTCCAGCGATCGCCGAGCACCTGAATCTCGAACGTTCCGCAGGACAACATCGGCTCGATCGCAACCACAATGCCTTCCCGAAGAGCCGGTCCCGTACCGGCTCGACCAAAGTTCGGCACCTGCGGTTCTTCATGCACCTCGCGACCCACGCCGTGGCCTACCAGATCCCTGATAATGCTCAGACCCGTTCCCTCGACCCTGGTCACCACGGCAGCACCGATGTCACCGACAAAACCCGCGAGAACCGTGGCGGACACCGCTCGGTCGAGCGCATCCTCCGTCACCTCCAGGAGGTGCCGCGTCTTCTCGTCGATCTCACCGACCGGGAAGGTCCAGGCAGAGTCGGAGCACCAACCGTCCAACTTTACCCCCACGTCGATCGAGATGATGTCGCCGTCTTCCAGGACCCGGTCAGCCTTGGGAATACCGTGGACGACCTCCTCATTCAATGAGGTACAGACACTTCCTGGAAAGCCATACAGGCCTTTGAACGCGGGCAGTGCACCGGCATGGGAACGGATAAACTCGTCCGCGAAGCTATCGACTTGCAGCGTGGAAATACCCGGTTGAATCCGTGGACGAACTTCAACCAGGAAATCGGCGATGATGGCACCACCTCGAGCGATCACGTCGATCTCTTCGGGACTCTTGAGGTGGATCACTATTCCCCCACTCCCAAAGCCTCACGGACCTTACTCTGTACCTCGTCCGGCCCCTCTTGGCTCGGTACGCGATGCACGACGGCCTTGCTCCCGTCGTAGTACTCGATCAGGGGCTCAGTCTCTCGGCGGTACACGTTCAACCGGTTCTGAACCGTGTCTGCGTGATCATCTGCACGGTGGAAGAGCGGAGTCCCATCGACGTCACACAGACCGTCCTTCTTGGGCGGAGCGAGGACGGTATTGTAGACAGCCCCACAGGAGGGGCAAGAACGGCGACCGGAGATTCTCTCAGAGAGCACTTCGTCGTCTGCCTCGAGAACGACGACCGTGTCGATGGTGCGACCGAGAGCCTCCAGCATCATGGCGAAGGCCGATGCCTGTGCCTCGGTCCTCGGAAAGCCGTCGAAGATCACGCCAGTCCCGGCGGACAAAGTGCTCAGCTTTTCCTCGACCATTTTGATGATGAGATGATCGGGCACGAGATTCCCAGCGGTCATGTACTGTTGAGCTTGGGTCCCCAGGGGGGTACCAGCATCCTTCGCGGTACGCAGAAGATCCCCCGTAACCACCCTCTCCCATCCCGTCGCATCCGCAAGCAGTACTCCTTGCGTGCCCTTACCGACGCCGGGAGGGCCCAACAGGATCAGGTACATGGCCAAGTCCTCTCCTCGTCCACGGATTATACGTAGCGAGACCGACCGCGCATTTTCACGCGGCCCTTCTTCATGAACCCGTCATAGTGGCGCAGTAAGAGGTGTTGCTGAGCTTGCTGGACCGTATCGAGCCCCACGCCCACGACGATCAGCAGGCCCGTACCTCCGAAGAAGAATGTCTGGATGTTGAAGAGGCTCCAGACCCCGAAAGGCACCAGAGCAACAAGCGCGAGATAGATCGACCCCGGAAGTGTGACGCGGGTCAAGACCCGATCGATGTATTCCGCCGTCCGGGCCCCAGGCTTCACACCCGGGATGAACGCACCTTGCTTCTTCAGGTTCTCAGCCAAATCGACCGGGTTGAAAATGATGGCCGTGTAGAAGTAGGTGAAGAAGACGATTAGCAAACCGTATGTGATGTAGTAGACCCATCCGGGCTCAAAGATTCGCGCAACTTCAACGAGAATCGGGAATCTTCCGCCCGTGAGCTGCGCAATCGTCCCCGGTACCACGATGAACGACTGCGCGAAAATGATCGGCATGACACCCGCGGAGTTGACGCGAAGGGGAACGAAGCTCTTCTGTCCTTCACGGATACGCCCACGTCCTACCACCTTGCGGGGAATCTGCACGGGAATCTTCCGGGCGCCCATCGTCAACGCTACCACAGCCGCCGTAATCGCCACCAGAACGACGACCAGCATAACCATCGCGAAGATCGTAATCTGTCCTGCAGTGAACGACTCATACGTCCGCGCGACGGCCTGCGGAAAACTTTCAATGATGGAGAAGAAGATCAGGAGCGACATGCCGTTGCCGATCCCTCGCTCGGTGATCTGCTCACCAAGCCACATCACGAAGATCGCGCCTACCGTGAGGATCACCGTCGTCGTCAGATTGAAGATGAAGCCCGGATTCTCAATCGCCCCTGTGCTGGTGAGGAAGGCGGCGTAGCTGAAGCCCTGAATAACACTCAGGACTACAGTCGTGTAGCGGGTCCACTGAGTCAGTTTCGCCCGACCGTCTTCACCCTCCTTCTGCAGTTTTTCCACCGTCGGGAAGACAGCTGACAGCAATTGGAACATGATGCTGGCCGAGATATACGGCATGATCCCGAGGGCCAAGATTGTGGCCCGACTCAGGCCACCGCCCACGAACATGTCGTAGATGCCCAAGATTCCGCCGGAGAGCGCTCCGAACTGCTCCCGTAGGATGACTACATTTACGCCAGGTACAGTGATGTGCGCACCAAACCGATAGATGAGGAGAATAACCAGAGTAAAGAGAATCTTCTCTTTGAGCTCCGGAACCCGGAACAAATTCGGGATCGGGTTAGCCATTGTTCTCCGTTTCTTCCTCCGACTCAGCTTCTGGTTCAGGCTCAGCCGCTATCTCCGTCTCATCCTCGGTCTCGGTCTCAGCCTCGGGTTCAGCCGCTGCCTCAGGCTCAGCAACTACCTCTGGCTCGGCCGCTGCCTCAGGCTCAACGGCTACCTCGGGCTCGGCCGCTGTCTCAGGCCCAACGGCTACTTCGGGCTCGGCCGCTGTCTCAGGCTCGACCGTTACCTCTGGCTCCGCCTTTGCCACCGCCGGACCGACCGTGGTGACGCTCCCGCCCGCTGCCTCGATCTTGGCCACCGCACCCCCACTGAACTTATGCGCCTCGACAGAGTACGCCTGGCTCAAATCTCCCATCGCGAGCACTTTGACCAGGCCTTGGACGGAGCGGATCAAGCCCGCGTCCTTCAACGTTTGAGCGTTGACGGTGGAGCCCTCCACACGGGCCAGGTCTCCCACGTTGACAATCTGGAAAATCTTTCGCTTACGGGGCGTGAAGCCGCGCTTTGGAATACGGCGCTGCAGAGGCATTTGCCCGCCCTCGAAGCCGGGCCGCACCGAGCCACCGCTGCGAGATTTTTGACCGTTCTCACCGCTTCCAGCGGTCTTGCCTTTTCCGGAACCGGGACCTCTACCCTTACGCTTGGATCTCTGATGAGAGCCGGCAGCCGGACGTAGGTCGTGTAACTCAGCCATTACTTCACCTCATGAACTTGAACGAGGTAGTGGACTTGCCGTAACATGCCGCGAATCGTCGGGCTGTCGTCATGAACCACCGTCTGCTGGTGTTTCTTGAATCCGAGCGCCTTCAGCGTACGGCGATGTTTGAACTTCCTGCCCACGCCACTGCGGACCTGCGTGATGGCGAGCTTCTTAGGCATTGTTGTCCATCCCCAGAATAACCTCCACGGGCACACCACGTTCCCGGGCAACTTGCTCGGCGGTGACCAGGCTCGTGAGGCCCTGCATCGTGGCCCGGACCACATTGATCGGGTTGTTGCTGCCCAGGCTCTTGGTAAGGATGTCCTTGATCCCTACGGCCTCGAGCACCGACCGGACCGGACCGCCCGCGATCACCCCCGTACCGGGCGCGGCCGGACGAAGCATCACACGGCCGGCACCCCACCGCCCGACGATCTCGTGCGGAATGGTCCCGTCCTGCACGGGAATCTCAACGAATTCCCTCTTAGCCCTCTCGAAGGCCTTACGTATGGCCTCCGCGACCTCATTTGCTTTGGCGAGCCCGATCCCGACACGACCCTTCTGATCTCCGACCGACACCAGCGCCGTAAAGGAGAACCTGCGGCCACCCTTCACCACCTTGGCCACCCGGTTGATGTGGATCACGTTCTCGAAAAACTCGGATTCCCGAGCTCGACCCTGTTTGCGTTTCTGCTCCCTGGCCATCAGAACTTCAGTCCTCCCTCCCGGGCGCCCTCTGCGAAGGCTTTCACCCGGCCGTGATACTGGTATCCGCCTCGATCGAACACGACCGTATCCACCCCAACTGCTTTAGCCCGATCAGCGAGGAGCTTGCCGGCGGCTCTAGCCCGCTCGACCCCAGCGTTTTGACTTTCCGCCTTGAAGTCGGCGAGATCGGCACAAAGCGTGGACAGACCCACCAGCGTCCGCCCCTCATCGTCATCGATGACCTGACCCTCGAAATTCTTCAACGATCGGAAAACCACGAGCCTCGGTCGCCCCGCGGTGCCCCAAATCTTCTTGCGGACGCGGGAATGCCGGATTTTTCGGTGATCCTCACGTGTCTTACCCGATTTCTTGTTGCTCATCGTCTAAAGCTCCAGCTTTAAGCGCCGGCGGTCTTGCCGGCCTTACGCCGTACATGTTCGCCCTTGTACCGGATCCCCTTACCCTTGTACGGCTCGGGTGGACGGAACGCCCGGATCTCAGCGGCCGCCTGGCCCACCTTCTGCTTGTCCACCCCCGTGACGACAATCGTCGTCTGGTCCGGCAGGTCCAAGCTCACACCGTCCGGAGCCGGATAATTGATCGTATGCGAGAAGCCGAGGTTTAACTCGATGCCCGACCCCTTTTTGAGGGCACGATACCCTACGCCCTGAATCTCGAGTGTCTTGCTGAACCCGGTCACCACACCCTCGATCATATTGGCGACCAACATTCGGGTCAGACCGTGTAGAGCTCGGTGCTGGGGTTCGTCCGACGGCCTCGTCACCGTAACCACTCCCTCTTCCAACGCCACCGTCATGTCCGCGTGGGCATCGAACGTGAGTTCACCCTTCGGACCCTTTACGTGCACGTTTTGCCCGTTCACGGTCACATCAGTCCCCTGCGGGACTTCAATCGGCTGTTTACCAATCCGCGACATCTGCCATCTCTTCTATCTCGATTCCGTTATCTCTATTCCGTTTTACCAGACGAGGGCCATGAGTTCACCGCCAACGCCCTGCTTACGAGCCACCCGATCAGACATCAGGCCCTGCGACGTGGAGAGGATGGCCATCCCCAGTCCATTACGAACCCTTGGAATCTTGTCGACGGCCACATAACGTCTCCGGCCCGGACGGGAAATCCGCTCCAGGTGCCGGATGACGGGCCCCTCCTCGTGATACTTCAAATACACTCGAAGCACTCCGAAACGGCCGTCGTCCAGGACTTTGAAGTCATAGATAAAGTGGTTGTCCTTCAGTAGGTCGGCGACTTTGGTCTTCAGCTTCGAGACCGGCATATCGGCCCACTTGTGCCCTGCGGATCCGGCATTCCGGATCCGAGTGAGCATGTCCGCGATGGGGTCTGTCATCATTGGTCGATTCTATCCTTTACCAGCTTGCCTTCCGGACACCAGGGATTTCACCCTGAAGCGCCTTCTGGCGGAAACAAATTCTGCAGAGTCCAAATTTTCGGATGAACGCACGCGGGCGCCCGCACCGGTTACAGCGATTGCGATGACGCCCCGGAAACTTGGGCTTGCGATTGTTCCTTTCGATCAAAGCCTTCCTGGCCATCGACTTCCCCTATCCGTGTTAGTTGGCGGTGTGCTCGATGATGATCGGAATCTCCCCGCGGAACGGGAAGCCCATCGCCCTGAGAAGAGCCAGCGCTACATCGTCTTTATCCGTACTCGTCACCACGGTGATGTCCATGCCGTGAATCTCTCCGACCTTGTCGAAGTCGATCTCCGGAAAAATGATCTGCTCCCGAACTCCCATGGTGAAGTTTCCGCGACCGTCGAAGGAGCGCGTGCGCAATCCACGGAAATCTCGAACACGAGGGATGGCAACGCTCACGAGGCGATCCAGGAACTCGTACATCCGGCTCTTGCGGAGCGTCACCGACGCTCCGATGGGCATGCCTTCACGCAGGTGGAAATTCGAAACGGACTTCCGCGCCCGCGTTATCAGGGCCTTCTGTCCCGTGATCACGCCCAATTCGCCGACCACGGCCGCAAGGAGTTTGGCGTTCTTGGTCGCCTCGCCCACACCCACGTTCATGACCACTTTTTCGATTTTGGGAATCTGGTTCGGGTTGCTCCACTGGAACTGTTCGGCCAGATGGGGCCGTGCGTAGGACTTGTAATGTCTCAGTAGTCTGGGTTCCATCGCTCTACACTCCCGCGTGCGGTTTCGGGAGCGGATTACCGGTCTTCACTGCGATCCTCTCCTTGGCACCGTCAGCCTCTTGCCGGACCCGAACCCGACTCGCCTGGCCCCCAGCCACATCCACGAGCATGACGTTGGATACATGGATCGGTGCCTCGAACGTGATAATACCGCCCTCTGGGTTCGCCTCGCTGGGCCTTTGATGACGTTTCCGCATGTTCACGCCTTCGACAACAACGCGCTCCTTGGCGGGGATTACGCTGAGAACCGCCCCCTCCATGTCACGGAAGTTGCCACGGATGACCCGCACGCGATCTCCTTTGACGATGTTCGACCGACTCTTCCTGGCCATTAGAGAACCTCCGGAGCCAACGAAACGATCTTCATATAACGCTTTTCGCGAAGTTCACGGCCCACCGGGCCAAAGATGCGCGTTCCTCGCGGCTCTCCTTGGGGCGTGAGCAGAACCGCGGCGTTNTCGTCGAAACGGATATAGGTCCCATCGCGGCGCCGTACCTCCTTGGCGGTTCGCACGATCACNGCCTGGACGACCTCACCCTTTNTTACGGGCGAGTTCGGAATGGCATCTTTGANGGTCACGACAACCACATCGCCGACACTCGCATATCGGCGCTTCGAGCCGCCCAGAACGCGGATACACAATGCGCTCTTGGCCCCCGAGTTATCGGCAATCTTGAGCATCGATTCCTGCTGAATCATCTCGTCTTAATCCTGTTACTCAGAACGCTCGAGCAGTTCTATGACCCGCCACCGCTTCGTCTTCGACAGCGGGCGCGTTTCGATAATGCGAACCACATCACCCGTCTGGTACTCGTTGGTCTCATCATGCGCCCGATACTTCTTCGTCTTCTTGACCTGCTTCGTATAGAGCGGATGGGCGAACTGGCGCTCTACGAGGACCGTCACAGTCTTGTCATTCTGGGCGGATACCACCACTCCTGTTCGGATCTTGCGACGCAAGCGAGTCCCGTCCACTTCGGGCGCCACCGGCTCCTTCGTCGAAACAGGCGCATCCTCAGGCACCTCATCGGGCGCTTCCGGCGCCTCGACCGGCACCTCCCCGGGCACCTCAGCCTGGTCGACGTTCTCAGACGTTTCTTCTGTCATGGTTATTCCGCTCTATTCTTCCGTCTCGGGCGGCAAAGCCGCCTCGGTGGACTTCTCGGAAAGCTCCCTCTCCCGAAGAATTGTGTTCAAGCGCGCAACGTCGCGCCGAATGTGCTGAAGCATCTTGGGGTTCTCGAGTTGCATCGTCCCCATCTGAAAGCGAAGGCGGAATCTTTCCTCCCTCAACTCTCCGAGCCGTGCCCGGATCTCGACATTGTCCCACTCGCGAATATCTTCCGCCTTCATCGTTTCCTCACTAACCGAGTTGCCGCTCGCGGACGACGAACTGCGTGGCCACGGGCAATTTGGCTGCCGCCAACCGCATGGCCCGGCGTGCCGTCTCCTCGGGTACCCCTTCGAGCTCGAACATCATCCGGCCGGGTTTGACCACGGCCACCCACCCCTCGGGATTACCCTTTCCCTTCCCCATACGGGTTTCGGCGGGCTTAGAAGTGATCGGCTTGTCCGGGAAAATCCGGATCCACACCTTTCCACCTCGTTTGATGTGACGAGTCATCGCCACACGGGCAGACTCAATCTGCCGGTTCGTGATCCAGCCGCACTCCGTCGTCTGGAGCCCGTATTCGCCAAACGAGACCCGATTACCGCGACAGGCCTTCCCACGCATCCGACCCTTATGGGTCTTGCGATGTTTTACTCTCTTGGGCGCTAACATTCTCTATCGCTCTCCGTCACGCACCGGTGGAATAGGTGCGGCCGCGGCGTTCCTCGACCACTTCCCCTGTGAAGATCCAGCACTTCACACCCACGATCCCGTACGTCGTCATGGCATGAATTTGCGCGTAGTCGATGTCGGCGCGGAGCGTATGCAAGGGAACCCGTCCCTCGTTGTATCCCTCCCTTCGCGCGATCTCCGCACCTCCCAACCGTCCTGCGCACTGAATCTTGATGCCCTCCGCTCCACCGCGAATTGCGGACTGCACCGCCCGTTTCATCGCTCGCCGAAAGGAGATACGCTGCCGTAATTGATGGGCCACGTTCTCCGCAACCAGCCGGGCATCGACCTCGGGACGCCGAATTTCCTCGACGTTTAACGAAATGTCGGCATTGGTGACCAACGCCAGCTCGTCCCTCAGTTTGTCGACCTCGGCGCCACGCTTACCGATCACAACACCGGGGCGGGCGGTGAAGAGGGTCACGACGATCTTCGACGGTTTCTGTTCGATCTCCACCTTTGACAAGGCCGCGTGGGCCAAGCGCCGCTCCAGGTAGGTACGGATCCTCTCGTCCTCTTGGAGCATACGGGGGAACTCGCGATCAGCGTACCAACGGGACCTCCAATCCTTGACGATCCCGAGTCGAAATCCCAGCGGGTGCGTTTTCTGTCCCATGCTATTCCTTGGTATTCACGACAACGGTGATATGACTCGTCCGCCTCCGAAGGGGAGCAGCTCGGCCCATGGCCGCAGCTCTCCATCGGCGGTGGGTCGGTCCCTCATCGACGAACGCGGTCGCTATCCGCAAATCATCGACATCGAGGACATCGCCCGAGTCCTGCGCCCTATTCTGGGCATTCGCCACCGCCGATCGGAGCGTTTTCCCGACCGGATCCGCGGCGGCTTTCTTTGAAAACTGAAGAACCGCATACGCATCGTTGACCGACTTCCCGCGGATCTGGTCCACCACCAAGCGGACCTTCCGCGGACTCATCCGCACGTGCCGGGCAATCGCTATGGCCTGCATCTCCACTCTCCCCGCTAAACTATCTTGGACCGCTTGTCGGACAGTTTCCCACCATGGCCCCTGAACAGCCGCGTGGGGGAGAACTCTCCGAGCTTGTGGCCAACCATGTTCTCCGTGATGTACACGGGAATGAACTTGTTACCGTTGTGCACCGCGATCGTATGCCCGACGAAATCAGGCGAAATAGTACACGACCTCGCCCAGGTCTTGATGACCATTCTATCATTTCGGGCGTTCATTCCGTAGACCTTGGCAAGCAGCTTGGCGTCGAGGTACGGACCCTTCTTAACACTACGCGGCATAGAATCGACCTCCGCTCAACCTGGTGTGACATTCAGCCGTTGGGACTCGTGTCATCATTGCGTCGCCTTGCCCCGTTTGCGCCCGCGGATGATGTACTTGTTGGATTGTTTCTTTCTATTCCTCGTCTTCTTGCCCTCACGTTTGCCCCACGGGGTTACCGGGGGTCGGCCACCTGAAGCCCGCCCTTCACCTCCGCCAAGCGGATGGTCTACCGGGTTCATCGCCACCCCGCGGACTTTTGGCCGACGACCGCGCCAACGGTTGGCTCCCGCCTTGCCGAGGTTCTGGAGGTTGTGCTCGATGTTGCCCACCTGTCCGATCGTGGCCAGACAGGTCTCGAACACCTGCCGCACCTCGGTCGAAGGCAGGCGGAGAGCGACATACTTCCCTTCCTTTGCCACCACCTGCACTCCAGCCCCGGCCGAGCGCGCCATCTGCCCCCCCTTACCCGGCTTGAGCTCGATGTTGTGCACCATGGTACCGAGAGGGATTTTCTTCAGCGGAAGCGCGTTGCCNANCCGAATGTCGGCNTCCGGGCCTGATATGATGGANGTNCCNACTTCCAGTCCTCGGGGATGAAGAATGTATCGCTTCTCGCCGTCCGCATAGTGGACAAGGGCGATGTTCGAGCTACGATTCGGATCGTACTCGATCGCGGCAACCTTCCCGGGAACGCCGAACTTGTCTCGACGAAAGTCGATATGGCGGTACCGTCGCTTGTGTCCACCCCCGCGCCTACGGGAAGTAACACGACCGTGGTGGTTGCGACCCCCGGACTTCGAGGCCCCCTCTAGGAGCGACCTCTCCGGGGCCTTCTTCGTGAGAATGTCCGAGTTGTCGACGATAGAGCGGAAGCGTGTCCCGGGTGTCATCGGTTTGAATTTCTTGATAGCCATCAGTTTTATCCGACCTCGTAGAACTCGATGTGATCACCTTCGGCCAACTGGACGATGGCCTTCTTGAACGCCGGACGTCGACCAACCTTCGGGCTGCGGGACAGCCGACCCATCAGCGCCCGCTTCACCTTGCCGTTATAACGCATCGTGCGCACGTCGCTCACCTTCACATCCCAGATACTCTCGACTGCCCTCGATATCTCGATCTTGTTGGCTTTTCGGTCCACGATGAACGTGTAGATGTTCTCGTTTTCGATGGCCTGTGCTGACTTTTCGGTTACAACGGGCGCGTAGATCACATCATAGACGTCGTTCATGGTCGCCCCTTAACCCTTCTTGCCCTTGGGCGCACCGGAAAGCTCCGCCAGGCGGGCATCGTAGTGGGCCACGGCTGTCTTACGTGAATCACGCGCCTTCAGCGTCTTGATATCGGAGTCGTCGTCGAACTGAGCCAAGAACGCCGCCAGGTCACCCACGTTGGGCAACTTGATGCTTGAAAGATCCAGCTCACTCCCGGACGCGGCAGTGGGCGGGACCTTCTTGGGTGCCGCCTTTGCCTGCTTCTCCTTAGGAGCCGCCTCTGCCTTTGTGTCGCTCTTGGTCTCGGGCTTGGCTTCGGCCTTAGGCTTGGCTTTGGGCTTGGTTTCAGCCTTGGGTTTGGCTTTAGATTTGGCTGTGGCTCCAGCTTTGGCGTCGGAGGCGACCTTCCTCTCGGGCAGAATTTCGGCCCCGACCTCAACCTCCAAAACCTTCCTGGACTTGCCCCCGTGTCCCGGCCGAGCCTTCCTTCGCTCGGCCTGCTCCTCCTCGGCTGCCCTCTCCCGGGCCCGCACCGCTGGCTCACCTCGGGACCGCGACTCCATCGCAGCCTCGTCCATAGCGGACGGCTCGGCACCCTCTAGCGCAGCTTTTTCGATGACGAGAAAGTTGGCCCATAGGATGTCGTATGCGGATTCTTCGCCAAACGGACGTACTATGACGCTCTCAAGGTTCCGCGACGAAAGGTAGACGTTTTCCTTCGCGCCATCCGTGAGGATAAGCACCTTTCCTTCAGCCCCGAGCGCCCCAAGCATCTCAACGAGCTTCTTGGTCTTGGGAGCGTCAAACTCGAGCGAATCCACCACAACCACTTGATCTCCCTGTGCTCTGGAATTGAACGCGGATCGCCGGGCGAGAGCACGGACCTTTCGAGGGACGCGCTCCCTCCACGAATGCGGAATAGGCGGAAACGCGACGCCGCCACCCGTAAATTGCGCGGCGCGAATCGTTCCTGCACGGGCCCGTCCGGTCCCCTTCTGCCTCCAGGGCTTGCGGGCCCCGCCCTTGACCTGACCCCGGGACTTGGCCGCGGCGGTACCCTGCCGCTGATTCGCCAAGTAGGCCTTGATCACCTGGTGTAGGACGTCCTCGTGGACGACGCCATCGAAAAGCCATTCAGGGAGGGCCTGAGCCTTCCCTTCCGACCCGTCGTTCTGGTAATACCGCGCTTTGAACTGCGTCATTTCTGGATCATCAGATAGCTGTTTCTGGACCCGGGTACCCCACCCTTGATGAACAGGAGATTCCTTTCCAGGTCCACTCTCACGACCTTCACATTCGGGAGGGTGGCACGAACCCCACCCATCCGGCCAGGAAGTTTCTTGCCCTTGATCACGCGAGACGGATCGGTACCCGGCCCGATCGACCCGGGGATTCGCGACATCGGGTGCCCGTGCGAAGCCGGACGGCCCGCGAAGCCATAACGCTTCACCACACCCTGGAAGCCCTTCCCTTTGGTGGTTCCCGTCACTTTTACGCTGTCGCCAGCCTCGAAGACGTCCACGGTGATCGCTTGCCCGAGCTCATATTCATCACCCTCTGAGAGTTCGAACTCCCGAACGACACGGGGAGCCACTTCGACACCCGCCTTGGCGGCATGCCCCTTTTCGGACTTGTTTGCCCTCTTGTCCTTCTGGGCACCAAAACCCAACTGCACGGCAGCGTAACCGTCAGTCTCCGTGCTCTTGATCTGGAGCACGGGGCATGGCCCCGCCTCCACGACCGTCACAGAAACCGCGGCTCCTTCATCACTGAAGATCCGGGTCATTCCGATCTTTTTTCCGATTAATCCAGCCATCACTCAACCCTATTGGCTAATTCGACCCTGTCCGTCAATCGACCCTGATTTCGACATCCACACCGGCAGGTAGATCGAGCTTGGTAAGCGCATCAACGGTCTGCGAGCGGCTATCTACGATGTCGATGAGTCGCTTGTGCGTTCTGAGTTCGAACTGCTCTCGGCTTTTCTTGTCGATGTGGGGCGATTTGAGAACCGTCCATCGCTCCCGTTTCGTCGGCAGAGGAATCGGACCACGAACCGAGGCGCCCGTCTTTTGGGCGGTCCGCACGATGTCGCCCGCAGTCTGGTCCACGATCCAATGATCGAAAGCCTTCAGCCTGATCCGAATTCTGTCTGCCATTATTCCACGATCTCCGTCACGACACCGGACCCAACCGTGCGTCCACCCTCACGGATGGCGAACCTCAGCTGGCTGTCCATCGCGATCGGTGTGATCAACTCCACTTCCATCTGCACGTTGTCGCCCGGCATCACCATCTCCACGCCCTCCGGCAGGTTCGCCGCACCCGTCACGTCCGTTGTCCGGAAG
>PCCM01000052.1 GCA_002731735.1 Gemmatimonadota bacterium
GCGACGACCGAGGTGAGTATCAGGGTAGGCCGGAACAGAATGAATACGAGGATGGCCACCAACCCTAGCCTTAGCCCCGCCATCACGCCGCGATCCCATCGGCTACTGGCTCCCCGGGCCGCTCCGTACGTCAAAAGGGCCGGCATCGTAACTACCGCCACCCCGCCCAGAACGATCAAGACCGGCCAAGGCGAGGCGAACGTGAACTCCCCTTCCTGGAACAGGAGTAGCCTGTACTTGAAAAGGAACTCGAAGATCGTGTCCATTAGTGACTCATCGCGTAGACGATAAAATTGACACCCATCTCGTACGCGTACTTGGAGTACTCGAACGGGTAGTAGGGGTCGTCCGCCCATTCCCACGCGTCGCCTAGGTCGGTGTTCCAGTTGATAATGACCATGAGGCGACCCTTTTCGTCGTGAATCCCCCTGACCATGGGAATGAACCCGTCGCGTTCATAAGTAGGACCGCCGCGGGTACCGTTGCCCACGTTGGGTACCTGGATCACTTCGTCGATCTCGTAGAACGTCGTGAAAACGTTGTGGTCGAGCGGCAGGTCCACGATCTCGTATTCGGGCAGAACCTGTTGTATCTCGTACTCGAACTGCGCCCACTGCTGTGTGCCCCAGAAATCGTCGATGACCAAGAACCCGCCCTGGAGCAGGTAGCTGCGGAGGCCTTCGATTTCGGGGGGGCTCAGCGACATGCTTCCGACTTCGAGTGCATACAAGAAAGGGAAACGGCGTAAGTCGGGCTCATCGAGCAGGACCACGAATTCTGAGAGGTAGGCGTCGAGGTTTGGGAGGAGGCGATCGATGAACGAGAGGAAAATCTGGTCCGCCTTCGGAAAGTCCGTTTGCCAGGACCCCCCCCGGCCATAGAACCCGCCGTACCCGCTGTAGGCGACACGCGAGAAATAGAACTCGTGTGGCACACCGTAGACCGGAATTTGAGCAGCGTCGGCTGGGCTCTCTGCCAGGACCCCTGTTTCGAGCGGAGCCCGAAGATTGCCCAGAGCTCGAGACACACCCGTCGAACTCAAGAAGCGGGTCTGAGCCTTGGCGAGCGGGGCGGGACTCTCAATGTTCGTGGCCTCGGACGGGGCCGTCGCGTTCGTTGTGGCCGGCGGTGAGCCGAGCAGAACGATCAGTGCGACGGCGCCCGCAACGGCGCCCACAGATGACGATAATGCACGCACGATACGCTCCATTCCCTCGTCGATGACACCCCATTCCAGCGTACGGGGCCGAAAGGGTAGCCGCGATGCCCTGACCAGGCCGGCATATCGGTACGTTCCTCCGACAGGAAAGGTCCCCCATGCCGGCGTCCGACTCGCACCGCCGGCCCGCTGAAGGCAGAGACGTAATAGCTTCGTAGGGTATACCGCAATGTCGGAGCGAAAGGCGCTTACTCAACGAGGGGCCGACATGGATCCCAGGACGAAGGTCTCCATCTGTGATTTCGCCATCTTCCAGCTAACGTTGATGATCGATGGGCTGAAGGAAGGCGCCGTTTTCGTGATGTCACTTCTGGCGTTCGGTATAGACCTTCTTTTCGGACGCCACGGACGGCGGCGGTTTGTCTACAAGATGATGAGGGTCAGTGAGAGGCTCGACCTGTGGCTCAACCTCCACGCTGCGGCGGAGGGGGAGAAGAGGATCCGGATGGCCTGTTCGGAACCAGTGCGGCGGGAAGCGACACGCTGCTGGGCTAGGTAGAGCAGATCGTTCGAGGTAGCGACGAGCCGCCTCCCCGCAAATGTTTAGAGGTGGCGACCAGCCATCTCTCCGGAAGTACAGAACGGCAGCGCGTGCCCGCACCCACGTTGGGTCGTCGCTGAGTCGCTCGTAGTCGGGAATGTTTCGACCCGAAGTACGTATTTTCCGATCGCTCGTAGAGTGCTCCGGGCACTATTCGGTGCTTGTGATACGGACGGACTCCATGACAACCGGCTCGAGCGGGCGGTCCCCGGGCCCGGTGGCCGTGGTGCCGATGGAGCGAACCGTCTCAATCCCNTCGACCACCTTGCCAAACACCGCGTGCTTGCCGTCCAGCCAGTCCGTGGCAGCGAGCGTCACGAAGAACTGAGATCCGCCCGTATTAGGCCCGGCGTTCGCCATCGAAAGGACTCCCTCCGAGTCGTGCGTCAGCTCNGCGTGGAACTCATCGGGAATCGTGTAGCCCGGTCCGCCTCGTCCCGTGCCGTCGGGGCAGCCGCCCTGCAGCATGAATCCTGCAATCACACGGTGGAAGATGATTTCATCGTAGTAACCCNTCTCGACAAGGTCGATGAAGTTCTTCGTTGTCGCGGGGGCACGGCCCTCGAAGAGCTCGACCTGGAAGTCGCCGAGGTTGGTCGCGAAGTGTGCGAGTCGGTTTGCCATGGTCATCCTTTGGGTTGAGGTGTTGGCTGAGGTCGAACGCTCTTCGGCCGTGAATCAGATAATCCCGAAAGAGNTTGACCGAGTCCAGTGCCGGAGGGTGTTGCTTCCGATCTNTCAGCCGGGCAGTGGCTTGGGTGGTGGCTTGACAGGCGTCTTGGGCCGATCCATCACGAGGCCTGCGCCACAAGTAACACAGATCAGCCAGATTCGGTCCCTCACGTAAGGGACATCGTTCCGTGGAGGGACGTCGGTACGATCGAAGCGGCCCTGACATCGAGGGCAAACCGGGGCGGACCCGCTGGCGAAAGCGGCGCGGATGTGTTCGACCTCATCTTGTTCGAGCTTCTTGTTCACGCGAAGGAAGTCTCACGAGAGCGTTTCAAGTTAGCCAGTTGTTTACAGCTAGCCAAAGGACGCCAACATCCGTCAAGGCGAACGATCACTCTACCTNGCAGCCCCCGCGGGAGGCGTGGCTGCACAACCCTCAACACTACAGCCGAGATGAGGGTCCCNCCANACAAGCAACGGCGGGTGTGAAGGTCGAAAAACATATCGTTGCTCCTTGGTTGGCGGTATGCTATNGTCCCCGNAGTAACNTGGATCAGACGCGAGAGGCGTGTGGCGAAAGAAGCGATTGAAATCGAGGGATTGGTCAGCGAGGTCCTTCCCAACNCCCGATTCCGNGTGGAGCTAGAGAACGGGCATGAGGTCTTGGCGTATCTCTCCGGTAAGATGCGGCAGCACTACATTCGGGTGCTCGAGGGAGATCGGGTGAAAGTGGAGTTGTCGCCGTACGATCTCAGTAAAGGCCGCGTAACTTACCGTTACAAGTAGGCCTCCTTCAGCTGGACCCCCTTCAACGGGCTCGAATCGGCCGGCAATCAGGCNTGGGCTAGGTCCCTCAGCCGGTTTACCTAGTCGGGTNGCCCGAGCACGATCGTCTCGTCACCAACGTCGAGCCGGGTGGNGGCCGCAGGGTTGAAGACGAACTCNTGCCCCAGGGCTATCANCTCTTCCATCACTTGCCGACCAGTTCGCCCACCCCCGCACAGGACAACATGGCCGTCCAGNCGTCCTAACATGCGTGCCCTCCAGCGTTTTCTTCTAACGTGACCGAGGTCGAATTCCACTATGAATGAGGTGATCAGCGCGAACCAGACGCCGATCCCCGTGATANCGCCCGCCAGAAGAACCATCGTAAGGTCCCGGCCAAGCTCGGNCAGNGGTTNGACTTCGCGGAAAGCCACCGCGGTCATGGTGATCACGGTCATGTAAAGGGCGTCCTGCCACGGCCACCCCTCTATAACTACATAGCAGATCGTCCCAACCATCNTCAGCACAACGAGATAGGCGATCNCACCCAAGAAACGAGGGATGAAAACGCGCATCGCTCGATGACCTCTCCGGGTGAAGCTGACCTNAACGCAAGGGAACCGCTCCTTCAGGAAGCTAGGCAGGACGCGGGTTTTCGGCCAATTCTTTACTTGACGCTCTGTTCAGCGGGCCTTACCGTAGTCCTAACTGATGCTTGCCAGANCCGCTTCGGTCCGTCTTGGGTCCCAANTACCGTGCGTGACAGGCCCGACACGCAGAAGCCCGACNGNAGCTGGAGGAAGGCTGGCGTAGGCCGCGAAGTCAAGAGGCATTACCCCCTTTTGAGGAGTAACAAATGAACAAATCCGATCTAGTAGCCGCCCTTGCCGAGAGCGCCGGGATGACAAAGGCCGATGCGTCTCGGTCCCTGGACTCTCTGTTCGGTTCGGGAGGTGTCATCGCCCNGGCTTTGAGGGCCGGANAGCGTGTGCAGATNACTGGCTTCGGCACGTTCGAAGCGAAGTATCGCANAGCTCGCATGGGNCGGAATCCTCGTACAGGTGNCNNGATTCACATTCCGGCATCGAAGCGTCCCGGGTTCCGGCCNGGNAAGGGCTTCAAGGACGCCATCCAGTAAGAACCCCGTGTGGGTAGCCCCAATCGGGGTCGAAGGATCGGATAGAGGCCACGCCTTCGGGCGTGGCCTCTTCTTATGTGTATACCCCTCGGCGGCAGGCTACCGGCTCTTACCGCGGCTACTATGGCGGTCTTTACCGCGAGTACTGCCCCGGTCGTAGTCCACTCTCGCGCTCCGGCCACGGATGCTCGAGCCGTTCACGGCCTTGATGACTTTCTCCGCTTCGGACGGCCTGACTTCGACCAGGGAGTAGGTATCGCGTATTTCAATCTTTCCGAACGACGATCCGTCTACCCCGGACTCTCCGGCGAGCGCGCCCAGCAGGTCGCTGGGCTTGATACCCTCCATCTCGCCGATGCTCACGAAGAGCCGGGTCCACCCGTCGGTTCCGGTAGCCCTTTCTGCGCGGGCCGCGGTGCTTGGCGATACGGTGGCGCCCGCGGGAGCTTGAGTAATGAGTAGGGCGAGCGCTGCCGCGGCGAGTTCCTGTGGGCTGAAGCGATCCAGCAGGGGCTCCAGGACTACGTAAAGCGGGGCGAGATCTCCGCTTGTGGCGGCTTCTTCGAGGCGATCGCGAATCACACTGATTCGGTCCTCAACCACAGATTCGGGCGGAGGCAGGGGCCGCACACGATAGCCAGTACGTCGGGCCGTATCTCTAAAGTGGGGAACTTCTCGGGGAAGGAGCAGCACTGTAGCCTGTCCTCCCGCACCATGGCGCCTGTCCATCGAGTCGGGGTCTGCTGGACAGTCCAAGCTCACGGTTGCCACAACAGCGGGGGATTCGCTCTCGTTGAGAGCCTCTCGGGCCGGAAGGGCGTCCACGGCCAACCAGATCGGAGCCGTCTCATCGCCGGGGCCGCCCGCCATGAAGCCGTGAAGGGTCAGGAAGTCTCCTACATCGGCGGCCCGGTCCGCGGAGCGGCAAAACAAGAGCACATGGCGAGCGCCGTCGTCGAGGAGTTCGGACACCAGCGGGGCTAAAGCCTCCACTTTGTCCTCTCCCGTGATGCGGTAGCGCAACTCCCCCCGATCCGGTGGCTTCGACGCCGTGCTCTCTACGGCCGGGGAGGGGGGTATGCGTACCGCCTTCGGCATGTGTGCGGTAGCGATGGACCCGACCGAGTCGGTGACCGGCTGGCTCAGGACGACCCGCTGGGCTCCAGCCGCCACATACTCGAACAACGCGCCCACGGTATCGAGGCCTGAAATTGTTTCAATCGCGCTGGCACCGTCGACGACCAAGACCTCGACCCCTTCGAGCGTGAGACTCGATCCGTCGACTGCTGATTTCACTTCGCGCGGAGTCGCGAAAAGGACGTCACATCGCTCGGGCAGCAGCCAGGCTCCACCGAGAGCGCCGATCGAATGCCCAGTGGTAGCCGCGATGCGTGCCAGTGACTCGGCGAGACTGGTGGCGGACGCATCAGTCGCCACAAGAACGAGCGCCCCGGGCCGGCCGCCTTGGGGCTTGGTTCGTTCCAGTATTGCGGTTCCGTATGTCAGCAGCGTCCCGGCTCCAGGACCGACGGCCCCGAGTAGGTTGTTGCCTCGCCGAAGAAGGGGAATCGCTGTGCGCTGAAACTCCGTGGGCTCCTCGAAGCCCTCGGCGGAGAGTGCTTCGGTCAGTTCCGAGGGTAACTCCAGATCGTCGAAGGACTGCGTCACGAAGGCTCCCCAGAACCGCGACCGCCGACATCCCCCGGCTCGTAGGGAAGCTCGGTGAGGAATTTCTGAATTTCGTAGTCGAGACGTGAAGTCCGGAGACGGTCACTGGAGACCAGTACGTTCGTGTATGGGCCGTGTCGGTGCGCGGTGAGCGTCACCGTGCCTTCCTCACCTGAGAAGGTCGCTGTGTGGGACGCGGTCTTTATTCTGGTCAAGCCAATCCACTCGGGAAGTAACTCCCCCGCTTTTGCCAGAATATCGGACGGAGAGAGGACGGTTCTTCTCTGATAACCAGCCATTTCGGTGATCGCTCTGTACTATTCGGCTAAAGGAGGCGTGCTTGCTGCAGGAAGTGTCGAAGCTCGCCGATTGAAGCTGGACCTTCAAGACTCATGTCGCCAGATCGGAGCGTCGGTACTCGCCGCACCCCGCTAGCCTCTGCCGCCCGTCGAAGATCCACAACGCGCTCCCGATGTTTGTCGACGTCCAGGACTGCTTTTGATTCGCTCGGGTCGAGCCCGANTTCTTCCGCTGATGCNACCAGGACATCGANGCGTCCGATGTCGGCTCCTTCCATGAAATGGGCAGAGAAGACNGCCTCGTGCATCGACGATTCCAGTCCTTGTTCTGCNGCGTGTAGGCGNAGTTCATGCGCCTTCCGGCTCCAAGGGACGAACGAGGGTCGAACCATCCGGATTTCGGCTTCACGTGCGAGGCCCATCACCGNCTCTCCGTAGGCTCGCCAATCCGGGCCTGACCCGTCGATGAGCTCCTGCGGTACCGGGCAGACTTCGAACGGATGCCGAACGGGTTCGACCCCCTCGGGCAGGATCTGACCCAGTTGGCGGTGGGTCAGGTACGACCCCGGATCGACATAATCGAAGTAGAAGACAAGGGAGGGCGCGTCGTGCATCCCGAGAAGCTGGTCTCCATCCCCCCCCTGATCAACCTTGTCGAGTTTAGGATCAACCCCGTCGAGTTGATGAGTTCGGGCGAGCGTTACTTGATCCGGATTCCCGGTGACTCGATATTCCCGGCATGAAATTCAGCCCCAACATCTCACGGCTACAACCGTCAGCAACGATCGCGGTCAGTACCCTCGCCAAACGTCTTCGGGCGGAGGGCCGCGACATCATCGATTTGAGTGCCGGCGAGCCGGACTTCGGCACGCCGGAATGGATCTCCGAGGGTGGGATCGAGGGGATTCGATCCGGCGCGACCCGATATACGCCGGTCTCGGGTATACCTGAGCTAAGACGTGCGATCGCCGGATATCTCGAATCGATCGGTGGCAAGCCCGTGGACTGGGAGGGTGTTGTGGTGGGGGCGGGTGCGAAGCAGGCGTTGTTCAACGCCGCTTTCACACTCTTTGGCCCAGGCGACGAGGTGCTCGTCGGTGCGCCCTACTGGACGAGTTATCCCCAAATGGTCGCCTTGGCTCGGGCCGAGCCGGTCCCGGTGGCGGGAGATCCGGACCGGAATTTCCTGCTTGCCAGGGCCGATCTCGACGCCGCCTGTACGGAACAGACCCGGGGCCTGATTCTGTGCTCGCCGTCCAACCCGACCGGAGCGGTATATGCCCTCGAGGAGCTGCGGGAGATCGCGGAGTGGGCCAAAGAGAAGGACATCGTCCTCATTGCCGACGAGATTTACCGTGAGATCTATTTTGGGGACGACCGCCCGTGTGCGCCCAGCATCCTCGAATTGCCGGCCGACTCCCTTGGCCCGTACGTCCTGATCGACGGGGCCTCCAAGTGTTTTGCCATGACCGGATGGCGCATCGGATTCTCGTACTCCGAGGTCGAGCTCGCGAAGAAGATCGGGGCCTTTCAGAGCCACGCCACCTCGAACGCCGCGACACCATCGCAGATGGCTGCGCTGAGCGCGTACTCAGATCTCGAGCGCTCACGGAAGGCCAAGCAGGGGATGACCGCCACGTTCCGTGGGCGGAGGGACAGAGTCGTCACGCTACTGAATGAACTCCTACCGCAGCTCTCGTTCGTAGAACCGCTGGGTGCGTTCTATTTCTTCATTAGGGTGGACGCGTTGTTCCGGGACGGTGTCTCCGATTCCACGGCGTTGTGTTCGTGGCTTCTCGAAGAGAGCGGCGTGGCTATGGTCCCCGGTGTCGCGTTCGGTGACGATCGCTTCGTGAGAGTCAGCTTTGCTACGTCGGATGAATTGATGGAGCGCGCGCTCCGGCGGCTGGCGGAGGTAGTCGGGAGCCCCGCCTCCACCGTATAGGGGCGCCGCCGACCCACCCTCCGGACCAGGCCGTCCGGCGGCGTTTTTGGGTTTCTCACCGAGAGGCCAAGGCACATCTTAAGGCCGCTGCCGCGCCGTTGACGTAGCCGCCGCCGAAGAGGTTTACGTGCACCAGAAGTGGGTAGAGCTGGTATACGTGCCGACGAACGTCCTCATATCCGTCCCTCAGTGGTCGGCGGCCTTCGTAGGCCGAGTAGAATCCCCTGGGGAAACCCCCGAAGAGTTCCGTCATTGCCAGGTCGACCTCGCCGTGCCCCCGATAGACGGCCGGGTCCACCAGGACCGGCCCGCCATCCGGGCCCGGGTACACATTTCCGCTCCAGAGATCACCATGGAGGACAGAGCGCCCGTCCTCCTCCGCGGCCCCGAGCAACCGTGGGAGCTCCAACTCGAGCGTGGCCCACTCCCGCTCCAGGCCGGCCAGCCACCCGTTGTCGCTCGCCATCACCAACTGCGGCTCGAGACGCTCGGACCACCAGAACGCGGGCCAGTCATTCATGGGCGTGTTCGCTTGTGGAAGCGAGCCGATGTAGTTGGAACGGTGCCAGCCGTACCGGCCTTGGCCGGTCTCGTGTAAAACCGCAAGGGCCTCCCCGAGGCGCTCTGCGTAATCCCGACCGGGGCTTCCGCGGGGTATGTACTCCAGAAGCAACCAGGCCGGCTTCGCTTCGGCATCGGAGTAACCGACCACTTCCGGGACGGTCAGGTCGGCCGAGTCACGTGTTGAGCCGCGTAAAGCATTCAGGCCGTCAGCCTCCGCCGCAAAGACGTCCGATAGGGGGCCCTGGGCCCACTTGAGAAAGAAGTCCTCCGGCAGATTGGTCCACACACGGGCCGTCTGGTGGATACATCCCCCCGTCACGGGCTCCGCGCCAAGGATCTCCACACTTCGTTTTGCGCGGCTGGACAGAGCTTCCTCAACAGCCGCACGGAGGGCGCTGGGGAGTGTGCTCGGGGATCCGGCCATCAAGTCGAAAGCTCTGAGACCAGGTGTTCGACGAACGCGGCGCAGGTCCGATCGACCATCTCGAACATCAGATCGAATCCGTCGGGGCCTCCGTAGTAAGGATCGGGTACATCGAGGTCCCCATCCGGATCGGGGTCGAACGTTCGGAAGAGGGAGAGGGTGGCGCCTCCATCACTCTCGGACTCGAGATAGCCGAGGTCCCTGAGATTGGCGCGATCCATCGCGAAGATGTGGTCGAACTCCTGGAAGTCCTCGGCCCGCACGAGCCGAGCCCGCCCCCCGAGCGTGATCCCGTGCCGCATTGCGACGTCGGTGGAGCGCGGGTCGGGCGGCTCTCCCTGGTGCCAGGCGCCAGTGCCGGCCGAATCGACCCGGACCCTGTCGGAGAGCCCTTCCTGCTCCAGACGGTGTGCCAGGACCCCTTCACCGAGAGGAGAACGGCAGATGTTGCCCAGGCATACGAAAAGAACTGAAACGTCGTGTTTCGCGGTCATGGATAGAAGGTGCTGCCTAGAATCCTCGAGGAGTGGCGGGCGCCCTGTGCCCACCACTGCATATGACATAGACTTACTCGTTGAAGGGTTGCGGCCCACTGTACCTCTTCAACAGCCNTCTAACTTATAGGCCAATCCAAACCCGATCGCACGCATGGTCACTTCGATGCGTNATCAGATCGGCATNTCCCTGCGAGAACAACTGAGTGGAAGACNAGACNANAGAAGAATCCCAACAGCCTCAAACCTTCGAGGATTTGGGTGTATCCGACGCGCTACGCGCCTCCNTAGAAGCCCTCGGGTGGGAGCAGCCGACTCCGATCCAGGTCAAGAGCATCCCGACCGGCCTCGCTGGGNGTGATCTGGTTGGAATCGCCCAGACGGGAACCGGTAAGACTGGCGCCTTCATGCTTCCCTCGCTGGAGAGAATCGAGACGGGCAAGGGCCTGCAGGTTCTGGTCCTATGCCCCACGNGAGAACTGGCGCAGCAGGTTTGTGACGACAGCGAAGCCCTCGCCAAAGGGACGCGGGTTCGGGCGGCCTCAATCTACGGGGGGGTGGGGTACGACCCTCAACTGAAGGCNCTCAAGGAGGGTTTTGAGGTCATCACTGCGACTCCGGGCCGGTTCCTCGATCACCTCGGGCGTGGTCGCGTCGACCTGAAGAACGTGCACACGTTTGTGCTCGATGAGGCGGACAGGATGCTCGATATGGGCTTCCGCCCGCAGATCGAGGGGGTCCTCCGCGAATTGCCCNGGAAGCGACAGACCATGCTTTTCTCGGCCACCATGCCCCACGGGGTGCATGATCTCGCTTCGCGNATCACCAAGGATGCGGTGTGGGTCGAGGCCGCTCCGTCGGGAACCAAGGCCGANGGGATCACCGAACTTGTCTACTCGGTCAAGCCCGAAATGAAGCCCGATCTCCTTCTCCGACTGTTGGAGAGTCCTGAGTGGGAGCAGGTCCTCATCTTCACTCGTACAAAAGCTGGGGCGGATGCTCTAAAGACCCGGCTGGACCGAGAGGGCATCCGTACCGAGGCGNTGCACTCGAACTTGCGCATGGCGCATAGGACCAGGGCGTTGGAGCGGTTCGNGGAGAAGAAGGTNCGCGTCCTGGTTGCGACCGACATCGCCCAGCGGGGTCTGGATGTCGATGGGATCTCGCACGTCGTCAACTACGATGTACCGAAGGACCCCGAGGACTACACCCACCGCATCGGCCGCACGGCCAGAGCTGGTGCCCTAGGGACCGCCGTCACGTTCTTGGCCGCGGCCGACCTTGGAGCCTTCAAGTCGCTGACCTACCATATCGGGAGGGATCTGGAGCGCATCCACCTCCCCGACTTCGACTACGCCGGCACGCCTCAGGCGGTGTCCAGCGCCTCTCCAACGCGCGGGCGGCACTCCCGTTCACCGACAGGCATGGGCTCCCGCGATGCCGATGATCTGACCGATGAAGAGTTGGCCGATCTGCTGAAGCCTTGATTGATACGTTCCCAATGCATGACGTCGCCCCCCCCAAATTGTGACTTGAGATGATTCTACTTCGATATGGCACGACCATTCAAAGCGTCGAGCCGAACTTCGACTCCAAGGCTTTCACNGAGATCGGATTCCGGAGAGATCGCGGCTATTCTAGCCTGGCTTCCGACTTCCTNGACGGCCACGAGCGAGTCTCGGAACATCTNTTGGAGGCCGAGGCCGAGGGGGATGTNCAGGACGAGGTCGAATCGGCGATGCTCGCGCAGCTGCTTGATCAGCTCGAGAAGATCGATGGCGACCTTGGTGAGGGCGAGTTCGTTCTCATTGAGAACGAGAAGGGCGAGGATTACCCGNGGACACGTACCCGTATGAAAGATGTGGTCGTGGACGGAGACAATCGCTTCCACTTCTACTCCAGCGTGTCCTCGCCGCTGAAGGTGGGCGTGTTCAAGGCCAGTTAGGCTCCACACAACCATTTTGATNCACTCGGTGTCNAACCCNTTGAATCTATTCTGCGCCCAATCCGTAGAGTTGAACGGGTGGCTTGGGTGGGTGGCNCCAAAGGCGTCGGGGTCGTTTCGGGACGCGGTGCGGACGTGAGGTGATGACGTGGCGTGGCCTCCAAAGGCGCCGGGGCTCGGTCGGCTTTTGCGTCGANCGAGCCCCTTTTTTTGGCAGGTAGGATGGTCCCCGCGTTACCGTTAGCCTGCCGGNACCGGAGCCACGAAAATTCCGTCNGCGAGATCGGAGCCGATGACTTCCGCGTTGACTCGGGTCTCCACGGAGACGGTTGTGGGTCCATCGAAAGGGGCTCTTTCCCGGACCGTGATCCGAGCTCCCGGCACGAGGCCCAACGTCTCGAGGTAACGAAGGCGAGCGGGNTCTTCATCCGGCACGGAACGGATCTGTACGGCCAGACCAAGAGCCACCTCGTTGAGCGTTACGGACTCAANGCGCTCGATTTCTCCGGATGGAGTGGGGATCGGCGCACCGTGAGGATCGTGACTCGGGTGCTCGAGAATGGCTGCCATGCGATCGATCAANGCGTCGGATGCCGCATGCTCCAGTCGTTCCGCCTCTTGATGGACGTCNTCCCACGAGTAACCAAGATGTGTGNATAGGTAGGTTTCAAGGATCCGGTGTCGCCGGATGATCCGGAGGGCCTCGCGTGACCCGGATTCCGTGAGCTTGGCGCCGTGATACCGGGCGTGCTCCAGGTACCCGCACTCGGCGAGACGTTTGACCATTCCGGTGACCGAGGCCGGTTGGACATNGAGGGCCTCAGCCAACGCGCTCGTCGAGGCGGACTCCTCTCTTTCCGTGAGGGAGTAGACGGCCTTCAGGTAGTCTTCAACGGAGCGAGTGAGGTGCGGTCGAGGGGCGTCGTTCATGTGTAAACATGGGCCCGGTTACGCGGTGTGGGAAGCCCAATGATTAGCCACCGGCGCTCGANGGTTCGGCGATTCGCGCGCCACGTCAGGACNGNGTAAGATGGCTCGATGGACTACAAAAAGACTACAGAGGGGATTCGCGTGGTGGTTCGCCCGAGTTTCTCCCTCCCCCACTCGGAGCCGGCGGACGGAAAATTCGTTTTCACCTATCTGGTGCAGATGGAGAACCAGAGCGNGGAGGCGGCGCAGCTTCTCTTCCGGCACTGGCACATTCACGACAGCGAAGGCGAGGACTCGGAGTTGGAAGGTGAGGGGGTTCTTGGCGAACAACCCAGCTTGGCGCCCGGGAAGTCGCATGTATACGAGAGCTTCTGNGTCTTGCAATCTCCGGTAGGCTTCATGGAGGGGTACTATACGTTCGTGCGCCCCAACGGAGAGNNATTTCGGGTCAACGTCCCAAGGTTCGACCTTCGGGCTCCCTGGACCGTGGGGGGTGGTCCTAAAGCGGAGCAGATGAACTGAGGTCNGATCTCTCNGGAGCCTCACCTGGACCGACGATNNGATCACAAAGCGTTGGAATAACTGCAGACAACAGCTAATTTTAANAGCTTTCAAGCACTGTCAGTATGGTTGTCCGGGGAGGTGCAGTTGTCCGATTCAGTCGCCATAGACGCCAAACGTATCCTTTTGCGCTACGGCGCCCCGATCAACGTCTTGGATGAGGTATCGGACGAGGNCCGGNTCGCCCTGGCCTGTGACATCGCCAAGACCAAGCTGGCGGACCGCGAGGCCCGGCTCAAAGAACTGTTGACGGAGCGAAGGTCCGATTCCTGAGACCGACGCGATCTCTTAGAAGCCAGCGCCCGTTGTGTCTTTGTGCGTTGCGTCTGTGGGCGCTGCCTCCGGGGGCCCAACCTCCTCGGAACTCACCTCCAGAGTGCGCAGACGATTGAGGGCGGCCGCCAGTTCCATCGGACGAAACTGAGCCAGATCACCGACCAAGCGATCGTCCAGTACGTCTAGACCGCCCTCTTCGATGGTCTGCGCGACGAGGTTCAGGATCTCGCTCACGGAACGCTGCCCGTCCATGAACCTGGTACGGGCCAGGAGCAACCCGCGGCCCACGGCGAGTGTCTGCGCGCGAGAAACGAGTTGGGCGACTGCGGAAAGGGCGATCGTCTCGGTTCCGAAAACCAGCGATTGCTCCTTGAAGACTTTGATCTCCGCTTCTCGTCTTGGGGTGCTGGGATCGACCGAGGTGGGGTCTGGGAGTCGCGTTCCGAACGCCCCGATCGGTCGGGGCGCTTCGTTCCTCCGACCGGTGGGAAGCTCCGATGCGACGCGTCGGGAGTCAGCAGTCACATCGGCGGGGCGGAACTCGTTCATGGCGACAACCGTGTCGGCGACATCCAGGTAGTCCCCGCTCCCGCCCAGGACGATGACGCAACTGACGCCCCATGTCTCCCACAGGGATCTGACCTGGTCGACCAAGGGCGTAATGGGCTCGCCTTCCTTTGGAATCAGCGTCTGCATTCGCCGGTCGCGGATCATGAAGTTGGTGGCCGCCGTGTCTTCGTCGATGAGCAGGGCGGTTGCTCCGGCCTCGATTGCCTCGACAATACCGGCCGCCTGACTCGTGGAACCCGAAGCATTGGGTGTCGAGAATGCTTGTGTGGCCTGTCCTTGAGGCAGTGTACCGATGAAGGAGGAGATATCGACCCCGGCCACGGAACGGCCGTCCTCCGCCCGAATTTTTACGGCGGAAGGATCGGTCACCACGAACTCCCGGCCGTCCCCGTAGCAATGGTTGTACACGCCCCGTTCGATAGCCCGAAGCAGGGTACTCTTCCCATGGTACCCGCCTCCCACGATCAACGTGACGCCACGTGGAATCGCCATCCCATTTACCTTACCGGCGTTCGGGAGATCGACTTCCGCCGTCAGTCCGGCTGGTGTGGAGAACGGGATCGCACCCTCTTCCAGCAGGGGTCGGTCATCCACTCCGCTTTTTCGCGCTAGTCGTGCGCCATGCGCGACGAAGGCGACCCAACTGCGTATGGTCAGCTCCGCCCGCAAGGCTGATGCGTCTTCGTTGGTGAGTGCGTGCCGCCGAATGTCCTCATGTCCAACCGATCCGGCTCGAAGGCTTTGATTCACGACTGCGAGAACGTCCGTCGTAAGGAGCGCAACGGCGGCAGGGCCGCAGGCGCGCCTCCCGCGCGCCGGCAGCCCGATCCGGAATCGGGCCTCCACTGTGCCGTCTTCTCCAACCATGACGGCGGTCTGGGCCATTACCTCCTGGCCCGGAGCCTCGATTTCGATGAGGCCGCTCTTGCCGCTACCCCGCCGGACCACGGTTGCCTGCGCCGTTCCAGCAAAGCGTTTAGCGAGCAGACTGGCCACACCCAACCTCCTCGACCAGGAGGTGAGCACGTCGTCTTCGAGCGCGGCCATCTCGGCGGGCAGGGTCACGCGCACTCGGCTCGGCGCGGCAAAGGGGTCACCCTGAACGTGGTCCACATGTAGGGTGAAGTCAGGGAAGGACCAAGTACCTCTTAACCCCTTGTAGGCTTTGTATCCTTGTCCGTCGATCTCGTTGAGGAAATCGACCAGGGTGTCCACGGTGTTCATCGGAGCCCATCCGAAGGAAAGCGGTCTAGTCTCCCCGCTCCTTCCAATAAAAACCCGGTGGATTCTTGGAAACCAACCACGAGAGGTACCATGGATGTGGTGTCCGACCCCGGCGCGCCCGGGGCTTTGGCCCACGGCTCATGCCCGGTCCCCAAGGGAAGTGGGGTGGCTTCAGTTCCCATTGGGGAGGAAAGTAAGAGCCCAGTGAATCGGGTTCGGTTGGCCCGGTCGGCTCTTCCTCGGCCTGCCATTTGAGCCCGGACATATGGTCGGGTCGAGGTTCGTTCTTCCCGTGCGTGCGGTCCGATCGCCAGTAGAATATGGGCACATTCTCGTAGTCGGGATCTCCCCAGAGAAATCCGGAATCGTGATCGAGGGGCGGATCCAGCGGACCCAGGTCCGGCCCGCGAAGTCTCGGACCCTCCCATGCGCAGCGAGAGCACCACCGCCACTGAACCCACGGCGATAGTATCCTCAGAAGTCGCCGGAGGATCACGGGACTGGTCACGCC
>PCCM01000053.1 GCA_002731735.1 Gemmatimonadota bacterium
GAGTACCAGGTCATCCGAACGTTCCTCGAGTGGGTGACGGAGCTCCCCTGGAACACCCGGTCCGAAGACAAGATCGATCTCGCTTTGTCGACGGAGATTCTGGACGAGGATCACTACGGTCTCGAGGATGTGAAGGATCGCGTCCTGGAGTTCTTGGCGGTTCGGAAACTCCAGTTGGATCGGTCTGAANACTCGGAGGATGGGGCTGGCGACGAACAGTCCGCTGATGTCGCCGAAACTNGTGAGGCGAACGNAGCAAGCGAGTCGAGCGAGGCCGATGGAGCGGNGGAGTCGGGCGAGGCTGACAGCAAGACCGGCAGCAAGGTGGAGGTAGCAGATGAGCCNGCCGAGTCGGCGGCAGAGCCCGTCGGTGGCCGGGGTCCGATTCTCTTGTTCGTAGGTCCGCCGGGAGTCGGCAAAACGAGTATCGCNCAGTCCATCGCCCGTTCACTGGGTAGGGAATACGTGCGGATCTCGCTNGGCGGAGCTCGTGACGAGGCCGATATTCGTGGTCATCGCCGTACCTACGTCGGTGCCATGCCAGGCCGGATCCTCCAAGGGATGCGCCAAGCGAAGTCAAAGAATCCGGTGTTCCTCCTCGACGANGTGGACAAGNTGGGCGTGTCGTTCCAGGGAGATCCGAGTGCCGCGCTGCTCGAGGTGCTCGATCCGGCTCAGAATTCGAGCTTTACGGATCACTATCTCGGCATGCCGTTCGATCTCTCCGAGGTGCTTTTCATCGCNACCGCGAACTACGCGGACCGGATTCCGCCCCCNCTGTATGATCGNATGGAAAAGGTCGATTTTTCAGGGTATACCGAGGCCGAAAAGCTCGAAATCGCGAAGCGGTACCTGCTTCCGCGCCAGGAGAAAGAGAATGGCCTGCNGGACGGTGAGATATCGTTGGGTGACGAAGCGCTCCTCGCCCTGATCCAGGAATACACCCGGGAGGCGGGNGTTCGTCAGATCGAGCGTCAGTTGGGCAAGTTGGCCCGAAAGGTCGCTCGAAAGATTGCCGCGGGCGAAGTCGAGAGTCTTGAGATCGATCGANCGGTCATCCGGGAATTGATCGGGCGCCCGAGGGTACATCCCGAGCAGATGGCCCCTGCGGACGCAGTGGGGGTGGCCACGGGGATGTTCTACACACCGATGGGCGGCGATATCATGTTCGTCGAAGCCAGCGTGATGACCGGGGAGGGCGCTCTGGTGCTCACCGGCCAGTTGGGCGACGTCATGAAGGAGTCCGGGCGGGCCGCACTGAGTTTCGCCAAGAGCAACTACGCTCGACTCGACATCCCGGAGGATGCGCTCAAGGGCCGGGACGTGCATATCCATGTGCCGGCCGGGGCGGTCCCCAAGGACGGTCCCTCAGCCGGTATCACCATGGCTACGGCATTGGTGTCGGCTCTCTCGGGACGAAAGATCCGTCGGGACGTGGCGATGACGGGGGAGTTGACCCTGACAGGCCGCGTTCTTCCGATCGGCGGTCTGAAGGAGAAGATATTGGGGGCGATCCGTGCCGGCATCGACGAGATGATCATGCCATTGGACAACGAGGCCGACCTGGACGATCTGCAGGAGGGCGTCAGGAATTCGCTTACCGTTCACCTTGTCGAGGACTTGGACCAGGTGATCAAGATCGCGCTCAAGAGAGAGAAGGCGGGGAAGGCGAAAAGNAAGACCGCGAAGAGGAAGCCCCGCATGAAGGCGAGTCCTGCGCAGAAACCCGCGTCGGCGTAAAGAAAGCTGGTGTAGAGTCAGAGAACCTTGATGGTTCCGGGGGCTCCTTCGGTGACGCGTCCGATGATCGCCGCCACGGACGTGGCGCTCTGAAGGAGCTCCATGAGTTCGTCGGAGCGTTCCTCCGGGACCGAGATGAGCAGACCTCCGGAGGTCTGTGCGTCCGCCAGGATCAGGCGGGTGGCTTCGTCCTTATCCCCGAAGTCGAGGCGATCNTCCAGATCTCCAAGATTCCGCCGGGTGCCCCCGGGGATATGGCCGGCGGTGATCAATTCGGACACCCCGGTTAAGACCGGGACGTTTGCGGCCTCGATCTCCGCNGCTACGCNGGACTGAAGGAGCATGTTGCTGAGGTGACCTAGCAGCCCGAACCCGGTCACGTCGGTAGCCGCCCGGACACCAACGCGCTTCATCGCGGCTGCCGCGTCCCGATTGAGCGTCGTCATGCTCTCCACNGCTGCGGTGGTAGNAGCNTGCGAAGCTGCGTCGGCTTTGATCGCGGTGGCCACGACTCCGGTACCGAGTGCCTTGGTGAGAACCAGTAGGTCACCAACTTCGGCNGATGTGTTGGTCACGAGTTCCTCGACTTCCACCTCACCGACTGCCACCATCCCATATTTGGGCTCGGGGTCGTCCACCGAGTGTCCGCCCATGATGGGCACACCGGCTTCGCGTGCGACGTCAGATCCTCCACGGATGATCTCCTCGACCAGTCCGTCGCCAAGAAGGGCTCTCGGAAACGCCAACAGGTTCAGGACGAAGAGTGGCTTGGCACCCATAGCGTAGATGTCCGAAAGTGCGTTGGNGGCCGCGATCCGTCCGAAGTCGTACGGGTCGTCGACCACGGGCGTGAAGAAATCGAGTGTGACCACCAATGCCCTACCGTCCCCGAGAGCATACACGGCGGCGTCGTCGCCGGTGGAGGCATTCACCAGCGCTTGCTCGCTCTCGAGGGGAACCAGATGACNCAGGACCTGCGCCAGCTCGGACATGCCGAGTTTACNCGCTCACCCAGCTCCGTGGGAAAGCTGGGTCAGGCGGATCCTGGGCTTCTGATCTCTGGGCTCTTGTGTCATTTCGCTCAACGGGCCTCNATGGGCTCNGGTGGGACTTGAGGGCTCGTGGCCCGATGNNTANGNGCTAAAAGTAACCGCGGCGTCACGAACGGGAACACGCTAACTTCGGGTATGGACCTTCCAGTGAGTTCGACGCGGGCCCGTCTGAGTAACGTATTGAGGAGGNCCGAGCGCGACTTCGAGCTCGGGCGGGTGGCGCTTTACATCGCTCAGGAGGAGTATCCTCAGCTTCCCGTAGAGCGGTACATGCTNCGACTCGATGCTTTGGCCGAGGCGGTGAAGGACCGGCTCGACGACGAGACTGCCCCNCCAGTCGTCCTTGGGGAGCTGATCCATACGTTGTTCGAGCGGGAGGGCCTGCGCGGGAATCGGGAATCTTACCACGACCCTCGGAACTCCTTCATCAACGACGTCCTCGATCGGCGCGTCGGAGTCCCCATCACCCTCAGCATCATTCTGCTCGAAGTCGGCTGGCGCCTCGATCTTCCTCTCGAAGGTGTAAACTTTCCCGGTCACTTTCTGGTCCGGTATCGCGGGGCCGCCGAGCACCTTCTGATCGACCCGTTCGACGGGGGACGAATCCGCTTCGAGAGCCAAGCACAGGAGGTGTTGGATCAGGAGTACGGCGGCATGGTTCGGATGCAGCCGGCTTTTCTCAGAGCGGCGAGCAAGCTCGACATGATNCGCCGCTTGCTCGTCANCCTCAAGGGCCTATACGTCGTCGTGAAGGATGATGAACGTGCATTGTCTGTCGTCGAGCGGCTCCTGTTGGTCCATCCAGNGTCTCCGGGGGAGCGGCGGGACCNAGGCATGTTGCTGTTGAGGCTCGGCCGGGAAGAGGAAGCCAGGGANCAGTTGCGGCGGTACCTCGACCTCGNCCCGGGCGCGGATGATGCGGACCAGATCCGGTTGTTGGTGCGGGNCCGGGCCGGGCCGGAGGAGGAACCGAATGGTTGAGGGAGCGGTCTACGGCCGGGTGCGGGGGGTCGACGTGCCTAGACACTACGGGGATCCTGCGGCCGAGTACGAAGCGGCCAGGAACGGGCTNGCAATTCGTGATCGTAGCCATCGGTNTCGGCTGCTCATCCGGGGACGTGCGCCGCNTGCCGCCCTCCAGGGCGTCGTCACCGGGCGACTGCCGGGCCCCCCTATTGTGTTTGGAGNGAGTCTGTTGAGGTCCGGGGTCGAGTACTCTGCGGTTCTCACCCCCAAGGGTAGGATGGTCGCGGACCTGCGGGTGATGTGGGGTCCGGATCCGGAAGAGGAGNGCCTGTTTCTGGACGTAGCCGCGGCCGCGATCGAGCCGTTACTGGCGCACCTGAAGCGTTATGTGCCGCCTCGTTTGGCAACGATTGAAGANGTCACCGCCGACGCACGGCTCCTAACGGTCCTCGGACCAGCGGCGGCGAGGACATTGGCGGAGATCGTCTTGGGCTCCACGGTTCACACCACGGAGTTCGAGGGTTTGGCCGAAGGAGAGTTCCTCGAGGGCCAGAACNACCAAGNCGACAGTTTNGGCGCGAGCGGGCTACGTATTGCGAGGACCTGTGAGGTGGACGTGCCTGCCTGGGANCTCTTNGTTTCCGCCAGTCGNTTCGGGGAAGTCTGGGCCGGTCTTGTCGAAGCAGGGGCAGCTCCGATCGGTGTGGGCNTATGGGACACTTTGAGGGTGGAGGCGGGCCGTCCGGCATTCGGCGGGGACATGGACGAATCGACGCTGTTTCCGGAGACCGGACTAGTGGATCGGGCCGTGGATCACACGAAGGGATGTTATACCGGNCAGGAAGTCATCGTTCGGATCCGTGACCGAGGGCACGTAAACCGATCTTTGAGAGGTTTGCTGTTGGCCCANGGCCCCGCCCCGNAATCCGGGGCCGAGTTGTTCCAGGAGAGTCGGGTGGTGGGGGGGATCACGAGTGTCGTGGAATCCCCCGGTCGTGGCGGGCCTATCGGACTCGGATACGTGCACCGGGATGTGGCGGACGGAGAGCAGGNAACGGTGGGATCACCGGCGGGGCCGCCCGCTGGAATTCGACCGTTGGGTCCGGGTTGGTTTTCCGCGTAGCGGCTTGGTTCCCACNTAGAATTGAGTGACGCCGGGGCAACCGTACGGATCGTACGGTGTAGGAAATTCGGTACGGCTGGATCACACCGGTCGACCTCGCTATTGTATTAGGCTCTTGAGGTGGTGTCCCTGATTTTGAAGTGAAGGAGTTTTCAATGTTGAGCCGTATGGCTTTTGGGAGAGGTTCGTTTGCGGCGTTGGTGGCCGCTCTGGCCTCGATCCTCGCGGGGGTCCCGCTCGCAGCGCAGGAGGACGCCGCTGCCAAAATCGGCGTCTTCAACGTCGACCGTGTCATGGCGGAGTCGCAGCCTGGTCAGCAGGCCCTCGCGCTTTTTAATCAACTTCGGGATCAGCGTGTCGGAGAACTGCAAGTCCAGCAGGATCAGATCAATGTACTCCAGCAACAGTCGCTTTCCGTGCTTGCCGGCAGCCCGGATGCTGTGCGGCTCCAGCGGGAGGTGGAGAACAGTATGCTCCGGCTGCAGCGCCTGCAGGAGGACGTTNANCAGGAACTGGGACTACGGCAGCAAGAGTTGACGACGGACATCATGAATCTGNTCGNGCAGACCATCGAATTGATCGGCCAGGAGGAGGGTTACACGCTCATTTTTNATCAGATCCAGAGCGGTTTGGTCTTCGTGGGTCCGACGCTGGATATCACGGATGAACTCATCCAGAGGGTCAACGCCTTANGCGCTCCTTCCGGGCTGTAGCNCTGCACCCTCAGNTCCACCCTCAGTGCGGAGGCGTTCCAGGGTCTCCCGGCAGGCCATCATGCCGTTCTCCACGGTTAGGGCGGGGCGGTCCGCCAACTCTCTTTGNGATTCGGTCGATGGGGTCACGTTTGCTGANGACGATGGGGCCGGGCTTGCCGAAGAGATAACCCTGGACGAGGTGGATCCCCATCTCCTCGCGCGACGGCAAGCTCCTCCTCCGACTTGACCCCCTCAGNGACAAGGTGGATACCCCGGCCCTGAGAATGCAAGAACCACTCTCACGGTTCCTAGTCCGGTGGGGGAAGTTCCCGAGAACTGGATGGCGGCTCGAGCAGATCCTTGTAGAAGTCGCGTTCCTCTTCCAGTCGTTCCACGCGTTCGCTCAAGTCGGTGATCGTCTCGGCGATGCGGTGAAGTTCCTCGGTGTCCACCTGGACGGATTCACCGGGCAGCGTCGGGCGCCGCCGNCGCTCGATGATNNTGGCGGCGGTCGAGATGAGGACCAACGTGATAATGAACGCAAAAANNNCCACCGGGATCCTCTCAGCAATCCGTGGTTACTGCACGGACGAAAGTAACGCATGGTGAATGACCGTTCGAGTCGGGAGATGATGATCATGGCAAGATTCGCCNTNGCCGTTTTGACCATCGGTNCCTTGATNGGCCCCGTCCCGGCCTATGGCCAATTGGTGGCGGGGGTGTTTGGCACGCGTGCGCGAGACAGTTTTGGAGGGACCACTGGAATCGGGGCCGGGGCAGGCGTGAGCCTCCCCATGATTCCGATGGAAGTGTTCGCTGCGGGNTCCAANTTTTATCCCGACTGCAGCGGGTGTGAACTCAGGGGTTGGTCTCTAGGCGTGAAATTNACGGTCATCCCCATCGGGGTGCTCAAGCCCTATCTCTCGTTCGGGCGTACCTGGCGTAATATCGAAGACCCGAGTGTCGGCCTGATTACGGATGACGACGGTCTCTTCGGCAGTGTGGGCNTCGAGTTCGGCCNCCGCCGCGTCGGGNTTTTTGGTGAAGGCCGATACGAGTTNTTGACCGAGACCGTTGGCTCCAGCCCAGACCTCAGGCAGTGGGTTCTCCAGGCTGGATTGATACTGCGCTGGGGTGGGCTCTCGCCTTAGGAGGGTGATCGGAAAAGGGGGGGGCGATCACCCTCCTAGTCAGCTGGCCGACATCGCTTCGACGATTTTGGGTCCGTGAAACTTGCCGTTTTCGATGAAGATCTTGTTCGCGTTATAACCCGCCGCCAGAACGCCAGCGATGTAGATGCCGGGTACGTTGGTCTCCATCGTATCCGAGTCGTGGGAAGGAATGCCGGTCTCGTCGTCGATGTCGATCCCGAGTCCAGNAATGAATTCCCGATCCGGAACCCAGCCCGTCATGGCGAGNACCCAGTCGTTTGGGATCTCCACCGTCTCTTCTGAGNCCATGTTCTGGAGTACGACGCTGGCTGGACGGATCTCCAGAATCCGGTGCCGCCAAAANACCTCGATCTCNCCCTTCTCCAAACGGTTTCGTATGTCGGGCACCACCCACGGCTTCACACCCCGGTCGATCTCATCGAAANTGTGGACCATCGTGACCCTCGCACCGATCCGGTAGGTTTCGAGGGCCGATTCTACGGAGGAATTTCCGGCCCCTACCACTAGTACGTCCTGGTCGTAGAAGGGAAACGGTTCCTGGTAGTAGTGCTTCACCTTTGGGAGATCCTCTCCTGGGACGTTCAGGTAGTTGGGCTNGTGGAATCCCCCCGTCGCCACCACGAGTGCTCTNGCCCGAAGTGTGTCCTCTGCTCCCGACTGGGCTCTGGTGTGAAGTAGAAANTCCCCTTCTTGACCCTCCACAGACGTGACTTCCTCGTACTGCCGAACATCCAAGCCGTAGTACTGGACGACTCGCCGATAGTAACCGAGCGCTTCCCTTCTGGTCGGCTTGCTGTCGGCGATCGTAAAAGGCACGTCACCGATTTCCAGTTTTTGCGCGGTGCTGAAGAACGTCATGTAATACGGGTAGTCCACCAAGGAATTGGTGATGCACCCCTTGTCGTAGAGGGTAGCCCCGAGTCCGGCGGTGGACGCGGCGGCCCCTACGGCGATGCCGCAGGGTCCCGCCCCGACCACGGCCAGGTCTAACAAGTCGCTCATCGCTGGTCCACGTGAGGTACGTTTGGAATCGTCCAACCTACCAATAGGAACCTCTGTCCCCAAGAGCGCGAGACGGGCATGTTTNATGGGNATACTCGTTCTCAGGGACCGCTCGATGAGGGAGACTCGTCTTGAAACGTCGCGCCTTCATACAGACCGGTAGTTTGATCGGCGCAGCGGGAGCGGCCGGAGCCCTCGGACTCGGCCTCACCCGAGGCGGGGATGATCGGGAGGGGGCCGGGCNCGGGACGGGTGTCGCGGTCCCGACACCTTCCGATACGGGCTCCGGGGCGGAGCCACGCTATGCGGCCGAGCCGGACCTTGTGCTGCGCCGAGCCACGGTGTTCGACGGTACGGGCGCACCCGGGCTGGAGCTGGACGTTGCGGTTACGGGTGATCGTATCACCGAGGTGGGAACGATCACCGCCACCGGGGCGGAAGAGATCGANCTGGCGGGTATGGCCCTGACGCCTGGGTTCATCGACATCCATTCCCATGCCGACCTCTCTTTGCTGGTCAATCCGAACGCNGAGAGTCGCATCCGTCAGGGGGTCACCCTGGAGATCGTGGGTCAGGACGGAAACTCGGTCGGCCCGATGTCNGAGGCCGNTTTCCGGGCCACCCGCGATCGATACCGTGACACGTATGGAGTCGACATCGACTTCCGAGACCTCGGGGGGTTTCTGGATCAGCTGGACCGTACCCCNGCAACCGTGAANCTCGCCACGATGATCGGCCANGGGACCATCCGCGGCCTGGTGGTCGGCGGNGGGGACCGGCCTGCNACGGATGATGAGATTCAACGCATGCGCGTGCTGATAAGGGAGGCCCTCGATCAGGGAGCGGTGGGATTCTCTTCGGGTCTCGAGTACACGCCTGGTTCGTTCGCGGATGTGAACGAACTGGTGGAGCTGGCAAAGGCACTCCAGGGGACGGGTTATCCCTATGCGTCTCACATGCGTAACGAGGACGACCGTCTCTTCGCGGCGGTCGAGGAGACCTTCCACGTAGGCCGGATGGCGGGCGTGCCGGTTCAGGTGTCGCACCTCAAGGCCCAGGGTGAGCGGAATTGGTGGAAGGCGGAGGCGGTTCTCCGCTCCATCGAAGAGGCTCGGAGCTCGGGCCTCGATGTACACTTCGACCGCTACCCCTACATCGCGTACGCGACGGGGCTGTCCGGTCTCTTCCCCGCCTGGGCGCGGGCAGGGGGAACCGGTGCGTTCATACGACGTCTGGGGGATCCTGCTGAGATGCCGGCGATCGAGCGTTTTACGCGAGCGAAGGTGGCGCTCCTAGGTTCGTGGGATGCGGTGCAGATCAGCTCCATACGGACGGCAGGCAACGCATATGCCAGAGGTCGTCGTCTAGGAGAGCTGGCTCAGGAAAGGGGCGAGGAACCCTTCGCCCTCACGGTCCGCTTGATCGTCGAAGAGGGGAACGGCGTGGGTATGATCGGCTTCGGAATGTCGGAGGATAACACCGCCGAGTTCCTGGGCCACCCGCTCGGGATGGTGTGCTCCGACGGTGGTTCATATGCTCCCTATGGAGCACTTTCCGGGGGCTCGCCACACCCCCGCGGGTACGGGACGTTCCCCCGCCTCATGGGGCACTACGTCCGGTCCGGAGCACTGTCTTTGGAGCTTGCCGTGCACAAGGCCACTGCCCTGCCGGCGCGAAAGATCGGCCTGATCGATCGCGGCGTGATCGAGCCCGGCGCGTTCGCCGATCTCGTGGCGTTCGACCCCACCACCGTTGCCGATCAGGCCACCTTCCAGGATCCCCATCAATACCCGGTCGGCATCCCCCTCGTCATCGTGAATGGCCAGGTGACACTGAGGGACGGTGAGCAGACCGGCGCGCGTGCTGGGCGGGCCATTCGGGGCCGGGGAGCGGCCGCCTAAGAGGTGTCGAACGCCTTCGACAGCCTGGCACAGGCTTTGGGCACGGCCTTCAAGGAATCCCCCGGCGAGCCATGGTCGGATGACGTGTTCGAGTCGTGGGCACGAAGGGTCTTCACCTACCAGCTCGAGACCAATCCGGTATATGCGGCGTATGTTCGGAAGCGGGGTGTCACGCCGTCCAATGTGGCCCATTGGAGTGAGATTCCGTGGGTTCCGGCCTCGGCATTCAAGGCGGTTCGGTTGGTTTCCGGAGACCCATCACAGGTAGAGCGAGTTTTCCAGACGAGCGGGACAACAGGTGTTGGGCGACGAGGGGAGCACCACGTCCTGGACCTCGGTCTGTACGAGGACTCGCTGATCCCGAACATGATGCGCCATCTCTACACCGGTGGCCCGGACGGGCCGGATGGACAGGACCGTCCCGACGGAGACTCGCCAACACTTCCGATTTTGGCCCTCGCACCTGCGCCCGCTGACGTGCCCGAGTCTTCGTTGAGTTTCATGCTGGGTGCCGCGCTCGACGGGCTCTCCGGGGGGCAGGGTGGGTTCTTCGTCACGCGGGACGGAGTGATCGATACCGCGGGGCTGAGCGAAGTATTGGTGGAGGCTGCCTCCCGCGGGACTCCGCTCCTCCTTGCCGGAACGGCGTTCGCCTTCGTTCACTGGCTCGACTGGTTGAAGGAACACAGCGCTGGGTTCGACTTGCCTCAGGGCTCGCTGATCATGGAAACTGGGGGCTTCAAGGGTCGCTCTCGAGTTTTGGAGCGCCCGGAGTTCTACGCGTCCTTGTCGGAGACCCACGGCGTCCCGTTCGAGGCGATCGTGAACGAGTATGGAATGACCGAACTGCTCTCACAGTTTTACGATGGTCCCGTCGCGGCGGTGTCGGGCATGGACCTGGAGGGCCGCCGGCACGTTCCACCTCCTTGGGTCCGAACGCGCGTGTTAGATCCGAACACGCTCTCGGCGGTTCCGATGGGGGAGCCGGGTTTACTCTGCCACTACGATCTGGCCAACGCGGGGTCGGTGATGGCCGTCCTCACGGAAGATCAGGGTGTTGCCGTTGAGGATGGGTTCAGAGTGCTCGGTAGGGTCCAGGGCGCCGAACCGCGAGGCTGCTCCCTCGCAATGGACGATCTCTTGTCGGGTGTACGATCATGACGACGACCTTCGACGCCTGTCGGATTTCAAGCGCTTCGCTCGATCCGGCCAGCGCGCCTCCAACACTGGTTTGGGAGACCATCGACGTCTCCGACGGTTTTACGGTTCGCTATCCGGCGTGGTCCGGCGATGCCGCGGAGCTGCTCCTCGGGGCCTTGAGAGAAGCGGGAGCGCGACTCGCAGAGGTTCCGGCTCAGGACTTAGTGGACTGCGTTGGGAGGGTGGCGGATCGCTTCTTGGACTCTTCCGATCCGCTTCGCCAAGAGGCGATCGACTTGCTCGTGCCCACGGCGGGCATTTCAAAAGAGATGGCCTCGGAGATTTTGACGGGCATGGCTCGTGACTGGACCGCGGAGCGGCTCACGGAACTCCTGCGGCGGGAGCTGCGTGACCCCGGCGTTCTGGACGGATTTCGCCGAGTGGACGAGGGCCGGAGTGTCCGCGCCAAGGGCCCCCTCCTGACGTTTCATGTGGGGGCGGGAACCGTCCCAGGTGTCGGCGTCACATCGATGATTCGTGCTCTCCTCATGAAGTCGGCGGTCCTTCTCAAGCCCGGATTGGGTGATGTGGTCTTGCCGGTGCTCTTTGCGGAGGCGTTCGCCGAGGAGGCTCCCGAACTGTCGGATGCCGTGGCCGTGACGTACTGGCCCGGCGGTTCCTCTCCGTTGGAGGGGCTTGCGCTTCAAAGGGCGGAGGCCGTGGTGGTGTACGGCAGCGACGAGGTTGTCTCGTCGCTCCGGGCGCGAACACCGGTGACAGCGCGTTTCATCTCATATCACCACCGCCTTAGCCTCGGTATGGTAGGGCGTGAAGCGCTCACTGCCGCGCGTGCACCCGATGTGGCCCGAATGGCTGCCCGCGCGGTGTCGATGTTCGATCAGCGGGGTTGTGTCTCGCCGCACGCGATCTACGTAGAAGAGGGAGGAGCGGTCGACCCCGGAGAGTGGGCCGCCCTGCTGGCGTCGGCCATGGCGGACCTCGAGGTGGAAATCCCGGGCGGATACCTCACTGCCCCCGAGGCTTCGGCCGTTCACCAAGTGAGAGGATCCGCTGAGCTCCGTGAGGCTTCTGGAGGCGGAGTGCGCGTGTTCCGGGGAGACGAGAGCTTCTGGACGGTGATTCTCGAAGACGAAATGACCTTCACGCGCTCCTGTCTCAACCGCGTCGTGTCACTCGTCCCCACCCCTGATCTCGGCGGGGTCGCCGCTTCGCTGGGAATGATCGGACGGCATTTACAGACGGTGGCGATCGAGGGTGCAGAAGATCGTCTGCCGATGTTGGCGGAGGACCTCTGCCGGGCCGGTGCCACACGGGTTACATCATTTGAGAAGGCCCCATGGCCACCTCCGTGGTGGCGTCACGATGGTGCTTCAGTGCTGGCGGGACTGGTACGGTGGATCGACCTGGAAGGAGTCGATCTAGAGGAAGTCGATCCGGCTGGCCCTGGCGACTAGCGCCGGCAGGGCCCCATGATCATGCTTCCTCTTGCTCTTCGGAGCGCCAGATCACCATCTGTCTCCGGCCGTCCGAGGTCTCTTCGACGCGTACCGTGAGAGAATCTTTAGCCGCAAGCCGCAAGTCGTCTCGTAACCCCTGGGGGATCGTGATGCGCCCACCCACTCCGATGGACACATCCGTATAGTAGAGCGTGCGATAGATGGCCATCTGTCCTCCTGGAATTTGCACGGTAGCCGGCGGAATCTACAGCGATTGCCAATGGCGGCAACCGGGTTGACTCGATCGGTCCGAATCCGGTCCGTACCCCGTCACTCCGGATCAGGAAGAAGCGAGCGGAGGAGACTTTGAAGCTGGAAGTCCTCGAAGGCCCGAGCCTTGCTCTCGACCGTCTCGGAGGAGTCTTCGATCAGAATGGCGGCCGTGCGTAAGGCCGACTCCCCGTCGGCACCGGTTGAGGGAGAGAAACACAGGAGGCCCCGGTAACTCATGGGTATTCTGGGGTCGTCCTGAAATTCGAGGTAGACATCCCAGAAGTGGCCGTCGTAGCTGATNGTCGTAAGGTGCTGGCCGTCCGAGAGAGGCGCGGGGCTAGAAGACTCGTTCGCTGATTTCATTCTAGNAACACAGTAGCGTCGCTCTATTGCTCACGCCACAGGNGGGCAACGCCCGCTACGTGCGTGGCCCTAGAGGCCTGTTGAGGCCTCACAGGTGTATCGGTGCTCGCGTGCTCCGTAGAGCATGTCGCGCCTTGGAGAGGTCGCTCCTCATCTCCTGTTGTTGCAGGGCGTTCAGCTCCTGGCCGCCGAATCGGAACCGGAGGTAGTAGTCGACAAGCCTCCGCGCTCGTGTATGAGCGGGGTGCCCGACTCGGGCGAGTTCATCCAGGAGGAGTAGCGGCGCTACTCCTGCGTCCGCCTTGAATCCGGCGCGGCTGCAGCTTTCGCGGAACTGGATGTAGAGCCCCACCTCGAGCGGATACCTTCGGGACCTCTTGAGCAGGATGAACGTGCTCATGGCCAGTACCACGACGAGCAGCNNCATCCAATCCATGCCGACCNGCGCGCCAGGCGCTTGCCTTGCAGAAATCTGGCTCTCACTCGGCCGTGCTCCGAANAGCTCGGAGATTCGCTGAAACAGTCCGGATTGCGACTCGACGTTGTAGTCGAGCACCCACTTATTCCATCGGTGCTGGAGACCGTCGAACAGGAAGTGGCCCGGCCATAACCAGGACGAGGCCACCGCTGACGTTTCTGTGCCTGCNGGGGTCGGGTCGAACTGGACCCATCCGTACCCCGGGAACCAGACCTCTACCCACGAGTGGGCTTCGTTCTGTGTCACGGCGAGGTACTGCCCGAAGTCGTTCCACTGTCCACCCAAGAAGCCGTTCACTTCCCGAGCGTGGATACCCAGGCTCCGCAAGAGGACCACCATGGCCGTNGAAAAATACTCGCAGTGGCCCTCTCCACGCTCGAAGAGGAAGTAGTCCAGGGTCGCCTCCCGGGCGGAGCGCGGGAGTTGGAGCGTGTANTCGAACTCGGTATGAAAGAAGTCGTTGATCGCGACTACCCTGTCGTAATCGTTATCCAATCCTTGTGTGAGGGAGTCCGCGAGATTGCTCACTCGTTCGGGAAGAACGGGAAGCTGGGTATAGTAGTCACGGGCNGGCGAAAACCCGGAGCCCGCCCTCCGCAATGCTTNGGGCGCGGGGTGGTCAGCCACGGACACGGCCTCGTACGAAGGGACGCCGGAGCCCCAGTAGATGTGGTCGCCCGCGTTGTCGAAGAGCGGTTCGATTCTGGGATTGGTCGAGNTCGCCTCCAATAGAGGGTGGAGTGCGAAAAGCACGGCCACNTCCAGAGGGGTACCGTAGATCTGCTGTCGNACNCTCCCTNCTCCCCAAGCCTCGTACCATCGCGACGGTCCAATGGATGGAAGAAGACTATTCGATCGGCTCCAGCGTACTCCGTCGAAGTGGTCGTAAGAGCGGCCGCGCCAGTGGAGACCGAAGAGGTTGTCGGGCGTGCCGTCCGGGAACTCCACACGGAGCACGATCTTGGGGTTCGGATAAATGCTGGAACCGTGCTCTCCGATAGAAACCTGGTCGGAGAATCCGGCGATGGAAGTGGCGAGGACCTCTCCTCGTGGAGCCCANCCCCTCGCAAATCTCGGGAAGGCGATGAACACCAATCCGCTCACCAACAGCGTGACACCGGAGAGTCCGGCCATGCCGGCCAGGAATCGCCTTTCCACGAGTGGCTCTCGGACACCATGCTGCGCTGCATTCCGTCGGAGATGTCCCACGACAAGGGTGACGGTGGCCAACACCACGTAGGCCACAAAGGAAAGAGCGAAAATAACGCCCGGCCTGTAAGCGGCAGCTGCGAGAATCAGTGCGAAGGTGAGGTAGTACAGACGGGAGTCGTTGGGGACCTCGAGCGATCTGAGGGCTTCTGCGCACAAGAGGAGTAGCAGAAGGTCTACGACGGGGATCACGACATCGTCTCCCACCAGGAAGACGTACAAGGCCCGGAGTGCCAGGACTACGGCGATCGGCAGCAAGAAGCGCTCAAGCCTCAGGGAGACACCGGAACCGGGTTGCCAGACGAGGGCGAGCGCCAGGGCGAGGGCCGCCAGGAGTGTGCTGAGCGGTTCGAAGCCGGCACCTCCGGCAAATGCGGTGAGAGCGACAAGACCCATTGCCACGACCAAACGCCGGTGCANGAGATCGAGGCTCATCCCGCCNGCCTCTTCGATTCGCTCACTCCCGCGTGGACGTACGGAGTCTCCTTGGGGCCGGCGGCGGGAACGATGTAGGCCCCGTACGAAGCCCCTAGTGCAGANGAGAGAGACACGAGAACACAACGCATGGGGTCGATCGGCGGTGCCAAATGGGGAGCGAATGGATCGAAGTCGACCCGCGCGAGGAGATCGAGTACTCGCTCGAACTGACCTGAGCCACCGCCGGGGTCGAGCTCCGACGTACACGTAGTGAGCCCGAAGCGGCGTCCGCGTCGGTAGGCCCGAGCCGCCACGGCAGCNGCGACCTCGANGGCTACCTCAGCNGCCTCTCCGGGCAGCGCTCGGGTGTCCAAACAAATCCGTATGGTTTCGTTGGCCTCGTAGTCGTACTCTCTCGTCACCGGTATCCCGATCTTGGCCGAGGTCCTCCAATGGATGNCCCTCGGGTCGTCTCCGGCACGGTNCTCTCGCAGNCCCCGGTACTCGCCACGAGCAGTTGGAGTGCCTTCCGAAGAGTTGGAAAACTGTGGTCTCCCGCGNCCTCCNGGGGGTGCCGAAAGNCGCACGTGCCGGTCCGATCTCGGCCAGATGACCAGCTCGCCGGGTAGCGGCACGTCACGCTCCTTGGTGAACAGCCCAAAGGGGAAGGAGGTGGAGAGGGTCAGAGTCTCGAGCGGGTAGACGCCCCGGTGGACGAACTGATTCTGCGAGCCCGAGTCCGTCGATTCGCCGGCTCCCACGCGACCGATGAAAGCCGTCTCCGGGAGCCCCTCTTCGATCAGGTGNACGGCGAGCGTGGGGAACCACCGCTTGTGATTTGTCACCTTGTATGAGATCCGGAGTGGCCTGTCCACCGTGACGCCCCTTGGGGTACGCCGGCGAATCTCCAATTGGCGTAGGACACGTTCCGAGAGCCAGCCGGACAACGCAATGAAGCCGAGCATGGCTCCGAAGAGAAGATAGAGCAGGTTGTTGCCGGTGTTGACGGCCGCGAACCCGATGGCGAGCGAGCCGGCACTGAACAGGGCGCCGCCCGCGGTGAAGCGGATGCGTCGCCAACCGCGGAGCCTCTTCCACGCCTTTCGTAGAACGGTCAGCATCCTAGGAAGTACTCCTTCAGCAGCCTTCAGGCCTTAGATGCGGACACGACCTAGACCGGGACTGCGACGTCCTGGAGAATGTCCTGCACGATTGCCCCGGCCTCTTCATGTGCTTCGTGGCTAGCAGCAGCAGCTCCCACCGGAAGAATTCGATGGGCCAAACACGGCATGGCGAGCTTCTGAACATCGCTCGGCACCAGAAAATCTCGGCCGCTGAGAAGAGCATAGGCCCGCGACGCACCCAACAACCCGATGGCGCCGCGAGGGCTCACGCCCATCTGAAGTCGGGCATCGACCCGGGTTCTCTGTACGATGTCCATGACGTATCCGACGAGGGAATCTTCTACCTCGACCTCTGACACTTTCTGCTGAAACCAGACAACCTGCGCCGGCTCGAGGACAGCCTTGATACGATCTTCCCAGGGATCCTCCTTCGTGGATTCCATGAGAATCTGTCGCTCGGCGCTTTCGCCCGGATATCCGATCGTCAACCGCATGAGGAAGCGATCGACCTGGCTTTCGGGAAGGGGGTACGTGCCGTGATGTTCCAAGGGGTTCTGCGTCGCCATCACCATAAAGGGCTGTGGCAGTTGGAAGGTCTTGTCGTCCAGACTCATTTCCCCCTCCTGCATGGCTTGGAGAAGGCCGCTTTGGGTCCGCGGAGGCGCGCGGTTGATCTCGTCGGCAAGGACGAGGTTCGTGAAGATCGGCCCGAGCCGGGTCTCGAACTCCGAAGTACGGGGATTGAAGATCGATACGCCCAGTACGTCGGACGGGAGGAGGTCGCTCGTAAACTGGATGCGGCGGAACGAGAGGCCAAGTGCGGTCCCGAGGGCCCGAGACAGTGTGGTTTTGCCTACCCCGGGGACGTCCTCGAAGAGAATATGCCCGCGCGCGAGGAGTGCCGCGACCGCCAGACGTACGACTTCTTCCTTCCCGTGGAAAACTCGCTCGATCTCATCGATCAGGATCTCAAGCAGGTCGAGCGACTGAGGGACGTCGGTGCTGGTTACGGTATCAGTCGTGGTATCAGTCAAAGTCACTAGAAAGTCTTCGCTCCATCCAGTCCTTTGGGAAGCCCGTCGAGGGCGGGGAAACTAAAACACGTGTGCAAAGGAAAGGTTCTCAAAGGTTCTTATATATAAACTGTTTTTGTAGACTGTAGGCACGTTTTCATGAGCGTGCGGCAGCGTTGACACCCCTTGGAGGCTCAGATAACTTCCCGGCCGATCGATACCAACAAAACCCTACACCCACCCACTCCCATCCGCGCGGCAGGGCATATGACGAAGCGATGGATCCGTGCATCCGTCGCCGCTCTCACTCTCCTGGTTTCACCGGAGTTCCTACATGCGCAGGAAAATGGTGCGGCGGTCACGGACGGTGAGAACAGTAAGGTCCAGCCGATCGCGTTCCCTCATACCATTCACGCCGGTCAGGACCAAATCGACTGCCAGTACTGCCACTTCTCGGCAGAGCGGTCGGTCGATGCCGGTATCCCGCCGGTCGCGACCTGCTGGGGGTGTCACCAACTCATCCTGGGCACGGATGAACGGCAACAGGCTGAGATCCAGAACGTTCGGGGCTACTGGGAGAGGCAGGAGCCGATTCCCTGGGTTCGGATCTACAAGGTCTCGGACCACGTCCATTTTCCGCACCTGAGGCACGTCGCTGCCGAAGTCGACTGTGCGACCTGCCATGGAGAGGTCCAGGAAATGACGGTGATCGAGGAGGTCAACCAGCCCCTTTCGATGGGCTGGTGTGTCAGTTGCCACATGGAACGCGACGTCTCTCGGGACTGCGCCGTCTGCCACTACTGATCTTGAAAGCCAGCTGACATGAGCGACGGACTGAAGAGACGTGATTTCCTGAAGGTTGTCGGCGCCAGCGGTGCCGGGGCCGGCGTGTTGGGCTGCTCGACCGAAAAGGTCGAGAGGCTCCTGCCGTACGTAGTGCCTCCGGAAGAGATCACCCCCGGCGTTGCCACGTGGTACACCACCGTGTGTGGAGAATGCGAGGCCGGGTGCGGCATGTGGGTGCGCACGCGAGAGGGGCGCGTGGTGAAAGTCGAGGGAAACCCCGAACATCCCGTGTCACAAGGATCACTTTGCTCGCGTGGCCACTCGAGCCTCCAGGCGCTCTACAACCCGGATCGTTTTACGGGTCCGATGCTCCGGCAGGGTGAAGAGCTCCAGCCGATCTCGTGGGAGGACGCGGAGCAGATGGTCGCGGAGCGCCTGACGTCCGCCGGGGGGTACTACCTGCTTACGGGATCGGTCGGGTCTTCCCTGTCGGGCTTGATGTCTGACTTCGCTGGCGGGACTGGCGGGCAGGTTGTCCGGTACGACCCTCTTGCCGAGGCACCACTCCGGGAGGCGAGTCGGATCGTCTTTGGGCGGGATGTTATTCCTTGGTACGATCTGGAAGAGGCGCGCTCCCTTGTATCGTTCGGTGCGGACTTCCTGGAGAGCTGGCTTTCTCCGGTTCGGGACGGACGGGGATTCGCACGCATGAGCGGTGTGGACGAAGAGGGCCGTAAGGGCCACTTCGCGTTTGTGGGGTCCCGCCTCTCCCTGACCGGACAAAACGCCGACGAGTGGCTGCCGATCCAACCGGGAACTGAGGCTCTGGTTGCGCTCGCGATGGCCAATGTTGTGGGTGGGGGACCCAACGCGGGCCCCTACCGCAATATCGTCGCTGCTTACAACCCCGAGAACGTTGCGGGCATCGTGGGAATCGAAGCCGAGCGTATCCGCGAACTCGCTGAGCGGTTCGCGGAGGGCCCGAGCCTGGCGTTGGGCCCCGGTATCGCTGGACTGCACCGTGGTGCCACGGCGGCCAACGTCGCGGTGGCAATCCTGAACGCGGTTGCCGGAAACGTCGGGCGAACGATCCACTACGACGCTCCCCAGCTCGATGCACCGTCCACTGGCTTCGCGCCGATGCAGCAAGCCATCGAGGCGATGAGTGCAGGTGACGTGGGCGCGGTGCTCGTTCACGGAAGTAATCCCGCATTTGCTTTGCCCGCCTCGTCTGGCTTCCGGGAGGCGTTCGGCAGCGTCCCCTTCAAAGTGTCGTTCGCGTCGGCGATGGACGAGACGGCCGCTGAGGCGGATCTCATCCTTCCGGATCGGCATTTCCTCGAGTCGTGGGGGGACACTTCCTCCCGGCCCGGCCAATGGGCGGTGCAGCAGCCGACCATGCGGCCGGTTCCCCATTTCGATTCGAAACAGACCGGAGACGTCCTGCTCTCCGTCGCGACCCAGATGGGACAAGACCTCGGGGCAGAGACGTTCTACGAGTATTTACGCGGCCGCTGGACCGACCTTGCGGCCACGGCCGGGGCGGCCGACGCCGATGCTTTTTGGCGGGAGTCGCTCCAAGCGGGGCTGGCGCAGGTGGGGACTACGCCGTCGGGTTCACCAGCAACGTTACGTCAGCCCGATCGTGGTCTCGCGTTCGATCCTCCGGAGTTCGACGGGGCGGGGGAATTGTATCTGATGGTCTACCCCTCCTCCCGTTACGGCGACGGGGCCCTGAATGCCAATCGACCCTGGCTCCAGGAGTTGCCGGATCCAGTGAGCAAGATCGCCTGGCATTCTTGGGTCGAAATGCATCCGAACCGCGCGGAGACCCTCGGCGTTCGCGACGGAGATGTGGTGGCGCTAGCGACCGAGCACGGCTCGGTCGAGGCGCCCGTCTGGACGTACCCCGGAATCCGTGAAGACGTGATCGCGTTGCCCATGGGCGGTGGACATACGAGCGCCGGACGCTTCGCGGACGGAAACGGTGTCAACGCCTTGGACCTTCTCCCGAGTGAGGCCGAAGCGCTCTCGGGCGGGTTGGTACACTTCGTGACGAAGGTGGACGTTATGCCGACCGGCGCGCGC
>PCCM01000054.1 GCA_002731735.1 Gemmatimonadota bacterium
GCGATCAGCCCAATAGAGCCAAGCGCAAGCAGGGTCATGGACCGCATGGGGCGAGATTCTACTTTCATGGGACGACAACCCCCTTCGGAGTTAACGGTGATCGAAGTTAACGGTGAATAGACCTCGTACCTCGACTGTACCGATTTGGCGGTCACCTTGCCAGCGGATCCGGTCGGATCTGGAAATGAACGGCCTTGGGCGCCTGCTCCCGCCCACCTTCGTTGTGCCAATTGGCCGCCGTACCGTAGGTCGCCCACAGCCCTCGCCCCTTCCACCCAGCGTCAGGGTCGTCGATTCGACCATCGACCAGACGACTATAGAACCCGAGGGGGAAGGGAACCCGCATGATGATCCACTCGCCGCTCTCCGGGAGGAATGCGAGCATGGAGTCGGAACCGGTGCCGGCCACGATGGGTACGTCGTTGCCGAGCCCAAGCGTGTTGAACTGGTCCACCCAGTTGTAGTAGTGGAAGTCGGCGCTGCCCGACGCCGTCACACCCTGAAACTGCGGCCCAGGAGACGCGTGGAGCGTCCAGCCTTCTGGACAGTGCTGGCCCGTCGCCGTGGGGCCGTTGAGCACCTGGCACTTGCTTCGGTCGAAGCTGGCCAGATGGCCGCTTCCGCTAAGCGCCGTCCATACGACGCCGTCGCGATCCAGGTCGACCCCGCGTGGGTCGTGGCCCCACTGATCTGCGTCCACCTCGGGGATCTCGAACGGGGGCTCGTAGATCTCGGTGATGCAGGACTCGGGGGGACTTTCGCCTGGTTCGAAGCGGTAGATAGCCCCCGGCGTACCCCGCCTGGCGAACCAGATCGACCCGTCGGCCGGATTGTAGTTGATACCGTACGCGAAGCCCCTGGTTCGCAGGTCCCTCGAAGGATCGAACGCCTGGCGCCCTTCATTCCATGGCCGGGTGATCCGCCCGTCTCCGTTGGTGTCGATCACTGTGGGACACCAACCCTGCGAGATTTTCTCGTCTCCGGTCTCATCCCAGAGCCTTGTGTTCAGCCAGCCGATCACCTGGGTATCACCGCTGAACCAAAGGGTGTGATCCTCGTCCTCGCTGAATTGCAGATGGTGAGTCGAGAAGCAACTGTCGACCAAGCTGAACGTCTCGGTGTCGATATCGTACATCGAGATTTGACGGCTGCTCGAGTTCATCGGGAAGTAACGAGCCGAGGGATGATCGGAGCCATCTCGGCACCAGTCCGGTTGATTCCTCGTCGCGCGGATGGCTGATGTCATCCAGACGCGGTTTCTGTGGTCCATCATCGGATTGTGCACGCTGATCGACCTATAGAGGGGAACAGCATCTCCCCAGAAGGGGGAGCGAGCGCCGTTCAAGATTCCTCCGTTGTAGCTGCCGCCCGCACTAAAACCCTCCTGGACCGGGATCTGCATCTCGTCTACCGTGTTGGCCACCGGGTCCATCACGGTCAGCATTCCGCGTCGAAGATCGGCTCCATACACCGGCGCCCCCGCGTATAACGTGGGGTCACGCTTGTCGGTGCTGACGAGGTCGTGCAGGTAGCTGCCTGATGCGCCCCAATCCCACATCGTGAGCACGACGTTGCGCTCGATGCCCTGAGGCCGCGGAGGCGTGGGCGGCACCTCTCCCCCCATGACCCGCTTTGTCCAGTCGGCGAACATTTCAAGCGCCCGCTCCCGGCCCATGCGGTTCAGGGTAGCATACATCAAGCCATCGAGCTGAAGCCGGTAGTCCCACGCGTCCTCCATCGATTCGAACACGACCTGGCCCCCTCCCAGATCCTCCGCATGGGCCCACGTCCGCAGAACCGGCTCCGCTTCGCCGCCCGCATCTTCGAAGGGCGCGTACAGGATCTCCCGCGTAGGAGGGTTCCCCATCTGGTGACAGAGCCGGCATCCGTCGTTCAGCGCGGAACGCCAGTGCGCCTGGGTCCTCATGGTGGGCGGGATCCCGTTCCCATCCGGTCCGGTCCCGGGGAATTCCGAGGCCGGAGGGACATGAAGGAGGGAGTACCAGTAGTTCGCCGGGTAGATTTTCGCAGCCTCCTGGGGAGAGGCCGCGTCACGAACGGAGATCGTGACGTCCTCGCTGGGCCGGGCCGGTTTCGGCGGTGAATCCGCCAGGCCGTATCCACGCACCCAGACGTCGTAGTTCGCCTCCGGAAGATCGGGAACCAGGAATCGCCCATCGTCGTCGGTGACCACGATCTTCTGGAATCCGGTGCCGAGATCAGAGGTCTCCGCAACGACCCAGACACCCGCTTCCGGACCGCTCGAGCCCATTACGACACCACTGAGTTCGACCCTTTCCAACCCTTCCGGCGTCGTACTTGTCGGAGCGAACCGGGTTCCGAACGCGATGGCAAGCAGTACCAATCCTGCGAGGATGAACCAACGAACGGTCTTACTCATTCTGATCTCCTCATCCGCACGCCAAAGACATGCTTCGGCGACCAATCGGGTGACGGTATCGGTGCACGTAGTTGCGAGCAACTGGCGGTCCCAGTGTTTGGGCGTCCTTCAAGCTCGTCCGATCCTTGCACCGGCTAGCAGTGCGCCTGTAACTTGACCCCTCACAGCCTCGTTGTAGGAGGCCATACGGGAGATGTATGAGGGCTTCACACACCGGCTGGACGTTGGCCACCCTCCTCGCGGTGGTCACGAGCTCGGCCTGCGCCGGCCCCGGCACTGGATATGCGATGGCCCCATCTCCGGATGCCGCGTCTACCGCCGAACTCGAGGCGCTTTACCGCGCACGCTCGGACAGCGCCCGCATGAATTTCACCGAGGCCGACGTTCGCTTCATGACCGGCATGATCAGCCACCATGCCCAAGCTCTCGAGATGGCGGGTCTCGCTCCCACTCATGGTGTCGGCACGTCGGTGGGGACCTTAACGGCCCGCACGATCAACGCCCAGCAGGACGAAATCGTCGCAATGCAGCAGTGGCTCCGGGATCGCGGGCAGCCCGTGCCCGAAGTGCACGCCGACGGAATCGACTCGACGGTGCGCGTGCCGAATGGCGGTATGCTCATGCCGGGGATGCTGACGCCCCAGCAGATGCGGGAGCTCGACGCTGCGAGGGGCTCGGACTTCGACCGGCTCTTTCTTACGTATATGATTCAGCACCACGGAGGGGCCGTGACCATGGTTCACGACCTTTTCGGTACCGACGGCGCTGCGCTCGACGAGGCGGTCTTCAAGATCGCTTCCGACATCCAAGCGGATCAGACGTCCGAGATCGCACGGATGAAGCGCATGCTGGAAGCTTATTGACTGTAAGGCTATTGAAGAGGCAATCACCCTCATCCTGGATGTGGAAATGACCTGCTTACTACCGACCCATCAGCGCACCCCGCGGACGGTTACTTGCCGTTTCTTGGCCCTCCCGCTCGTCGCGGGTCTTCTTGGTATGGCTGGCTGCGCCTCCGGCTCTGGCAGTTCAGGGATGGCCTCCGGGGTACCCTCAGAGGCGGCCTCCGCGACGCTCGTCCGCATCGCGGCCGAGACTGCGCCCAACCCCGATCCCCGTGTTGGCCTCGAGGCGGGGCTTTTCGATGCCGAGGAGGCGATGTGGAACATGCGCTTGGTGTCGGCGACGCCGCCGCCAGAGGACTTCGTCGGCGTCACGAACTCCGATCTGGCCTTTACGGGCGACTACGCCATTCAGGGCAACTACAACGGCATGCAGGTCTGGAATATCGAGGACCCTAGCCAGCCAGTGCTCATAACGGGTTATTTCTGCCCGGCGTCACAAAGCGACGTCTCGGTCTACGGGGACCTCCTGTTCGTATCCGGCGAGGGGTTCGGTGGCCGGCTCGACTGTGGCACGGAGCGGATCGAAGAGACCGTGAGCGCGGAGCGCCTTCGTGGCATCCGGATCTTCGACATCAGCGATATCCGGAATCCTGAGTACATCACCAATGTTCAGACGTGCCGTGGGTCGCACACGCACACGTTGCTGAAGGACCCGAACGACGACGACAACGTCTACGTCTACGTCTCTGGCTCTGCGCCGGTACGTCCCTCTGCGGAGCTCGCCGGATGTTCCGGTGCCCCGCTGGGAGAGGACCCCAATACGGCGCTCTTTCGGATCGAGGTGATCAGGGTCCCGCTCGCCAATCCCGAGCGGGCGGCCATCGTGAGTTCACCCCGGATCTTCGCGGACTTGGTGGCACCCCCCCAGCATGGACCGGCGCCCGAAGAGTTGGCCGCGATCGAGGAGGCAAGGGAGAGGGGTGCTTTCGTCGCTGACTTTCCCGACGGACCCCAGTTGATGTCGAACCGCGAGGCCACGCAACTGCTCACGCAAATTGTTGCCCAGCGCGGAGGCACCGGCGCTGCGACGGCGGCGGACAGCACCGTCCTGCGCGGAATGATAGCCGAGATGGTCGCTCAGCGGGAGCAGGAGCTCGCTGACGGTACTGGCCCTGGTCCCCGTCCCGGTCCCAATCAGTGTCACGACATCACCGTCTACCCGGAGGTCGGGCTGGCCGGCGGTGCTTGTGGGGGATACGGCTTCCTCATCGATATCAGCGATCCGGTCAACCCACAGCGCATCGGGGCNGTCAGCGACGAGAANTTCTCCTACTGGCACTCGGCNACGTTCAANAACGACGCNACNAAGGTCCTCTTCTCGGACGAGTGGGGTGGAGGCGGCCAGCCGAAGTGCCGCGCCACAGACCCCAGGGAGTGGGGTTCAGACGCGATCTTTACGCTCGACGGTCGGCAGATGGACTTCCAGGGTTACTACAAGCTTTCGGCGCCGCAGACCTCGCAGGAGAACTGCGTGGCCCACAACGGCTCGCTCATCCCCATCCCGGGCCGCGACGTGATGGTACAGGCGTGGTATCAGGGAGGCATCTCGGTTTTCGACTGGACCGATCCGGGGACCCCGGTCGAGATCGGATACCACGATCGTGGGCCGGTGGACCCGACCCGTATGCAGATGGGCGGGAGCTGGTCGGTCTACTGGTACAACGGCGTGATGGTGAGTTCGGAGATCGCGCGTGGGCTCGACATCTTCGAGCTTACACCGAGCGAGCTCATCTCGCAGAACGAGATCGACGCCGCCAAGTCGGTCAGGCTCGACCACCTGAACGCTCAGGGCCAGCCCCAGTTCGTGTGGCCGACCACGTTCGCCCTTGCGGGAGCGTATCTGGACCAGCTCGAGCGGTCCGGTGGGCTGTCGGCGTCGCAGATCGGGTCCACACGGCAGGATCTCGCGGATGCCGAGCGCGCGTCGGGTGCCTCGCAGCGGGAGGCGCTCACGAGGATGGCCGACGAACTGTCGGGCGAGGCCGGTGGGTCGAATGACGCCGACAAGGTACGGATGTTATCGGAGACTGTGCGGGAGCTGGGTCGTTGAGCCGAAGCGGAGATATCGCGCCATGACCGCGCCACAATCTGCGCTTTCGCGGAGGAGCTTCTTTGGAGCCGCGGCGGGCATCTCCTTGGGCCTCACCGGTCTGAGGCGCTCGTACGGCCTGGACGGCCTGCTTCCCGCACCAGCCTTCGGGTTCGGTCCTCTGGTGGACGACCCTGAAGCCCTGCTGGCTTTGCCGGAGGGCTTCAGCTACACGGTCATCTCGCGCGCGGGCGAGCTCATGAGCGATGGCTTTTACGTGCCGGCCAGACACGACGGGATGGCCACGTTTCCTGGGCCGGACGGATTCACGCTCCTGGTACGTAATCACGAGATGAATCGGGGTTCCCCTGCTGTCCCTGGGCGTCTGGGTGCGTTCGGAAATGACAACGAGCTTCTCGAGCGCCTCGATCCAGGGACGGTCTACGACATCGGAGACGGCGGCCGGCCAGCACTGGGAGGAACCACCACGCTTCTGTTCGACACGCGCGAGCAGCGGCTGGTCGGGCACCGGCTGAGCCTTGCGGGCACGCTCGTCAACTGCGCGGGTGGTCCGACCCCCTGGGGAAGTTGGATCAGCTGCGAGGAAACGGTGGACGCGGTGGGGCAGGGTCGCCTCCAGGATCATGGCTACAACTTCGAGGTGCCCGCGACCTGGGACGGAGGGGTTGTGACACCGGTGCCCCTCAAGGCGATGGGACGCTTCAGACACGAGGCCGTGGCGGTGCACCCCGCGTCCGGCATCGTGTACGAGACCGAAGACAGGTCCGATTCCCTGATCTATCGTTTCATTCCTGATCGCCCGGGCGAGCTCGCCAGGGGCGGCCGCCTGCAAGCGCTCCGGATCCTCGATCAGCCTTCGATGGACACGCGAAACTGGGACGGACAGACCGTTCGGCCCGGCTTGCCCCTCGCGGTGGCCTGGATCGACATGAGCGATGTTGAGGCGCCGGACGACGATCTCCGCTTGCGGGGCTTCGAAGCCGGGGCCGCCCGCTTCGCACGAGGTGAGGGGATGTGGTGGGCCAACAACACGGTGTACTTCGCCTGCACGGACGGCGGCGATGCGAGAAAGGGTCAGATCTGGAGCTATGTGCCTAGCCCCTACGAGGGCACGTCGCGCGAGTCGGAAGAGCCCGGCACCGTAGAGCTCTTCATTGAGCCCAACGACGGCACCTTGTGTGAAAACGCCGACAACCTGACCGCCGCCCCGTGGGGCGACCTGATCGTGTGCGAAGACGGCACCGGAGATGACTATCTCTTCGGTGTCACACCCGCCGGTGAGATGTATAAGTTCGGCCACAATCAGGCGGGGAATGGCGAATTTGCGGGGTCATGCTTCTCACCGGATGGCACGACCTTGTTCGTGAACATGCAGAATCAGGGGCTCACGGTGGCGATCACCGGGCCTTGGGAACAGAAAGTATAGCGGCCCCACCGAATCGGCTCACCGTAGTTGGAAGCGCTGCTCGCTTAGCTCACCACGTCCCCCAGCATACTCATGGCCTCTCCTAGCTGCTCATCTGTGAGATAGGGAGCCGGGCCGAGCCGGAGGATATGACCTCGGTGGTCGACGTGAACGCCACGCTCCGCCAGAGCATGTTTGATACGAGGAGCCTCCGGCGAAGTCAGAGCGAGGAATCCGCCGAGCGACTCCAAAGGGACCGAACGGTCTCGGTCGACCACCACCGGATCGAGATCGAGCGCGTCGAACTCGGTCACGAGGAGACCGATCTGGTGCTGGCTGCAAGCGCGCAGGCGGTCTTGGGTGAGGCCCTGCTCCGCGAAAAAATCCAAGACGGCGGCGGCTCGATAGTGACTGGTCGGATCGTACGTGGCGCCAGCGAAGCGCGTGGGACCGTCGCTGTATAGGACGCCGCTCTCCCCATCCGATGTCCCAATAGCCGGTTTCTGGTCGGCTAGCGTACCGAATTCGCTGAACCAGCCCGTGAGGACGGGTCGGAGCCGACAGTCGCGGGGGAATCGCAACCAGCAGTTTCCTTCGCCCACCTGCATGTACTTGTAGCCGCCCCCGACGATGAAGGCGCCCCCGAGCCCTTCCTCGGGTAATGAGATCGGGGCCACGTTAGTGGAGTGATACGCATCCACCAGCAGCTCGGCGCCCACCTTCTTGCAAGCTTCCAGGACGTCACCCAGCCCCGGAACGATATGTGCGTTTTGGAAGAGGATGCACGACACGAGCACCGCAGCGGTGCGATCGTCTACTTCTGAGATCAACCGCTCGGCCAGCGTGGAGGCCGGAAGCGCCGCAACCTTGGCCACCTCGACCCCTTCCTCGGCCAAACGATCGAGCTGGCGCCGGATACTGTGGAACTCTCCATCGGTCGTGACCAAGCGAGGTCGAGTGGCGAGTGGCAGGGCGGAAAGGACACGCGTGACGAGTTCGTGTGTGCTGTGTCCGAGGGACACATACCCGGTTTGATCGTCGAGCAGTGCGGTGAGGGCCCCGCGGTACCGCTCCGCCTTCGCCTCGGCGACGCTCCATTTTTGATCTACATGCTGGGCGGCGTCGAGCCAGGCCCGTTGTTGACCCTCGAGGGCGACATCGGGCCACGCTTGGTGGGAGTGACCCGTGAGGAGTAGGCGCTCCGACACGCGAAAGTGTGAATAGTGCTCGGCGAGAGCGGATGTGTCGATCGGGTTGGGATCGGTCATGACTTCGAGGACGCCCTCACCAGCTACGCTCGCCAGCTGTGTTTGACGGGGGGATGCCGGGTTTCGAGATCGGTGAGGTTATTACGACATCGGCGAGGCGAATGTCAAGCTGGGCGCGGCTCTATTGGACCCTGGTCCGACGCGGTATCTATAGCCCCTCGGCGAACACGACAATTGGGAGGTAAGGCCATGCAGGACTGGAGCGGTACGTTCGGAGCGCGAACCACGGCAGACGAGGCGGTGGCTGATCGGGACCTGTCTGGGCAGCTCATGATCGTGACCGGTGCAAACAGCGGGATCGGTTTCCACACTGCGAGGGCACTCGCGTCGGCGGGAGCCCGTGTGGTCTTCGCGTGCCGCGATTCCGCTGCTGGAGCGGCTGCAGTCGAGCGGACGCTCGCCGCCCACCCCGGAGTGCTCGCCGAGGTCAGCCTCTTGGATCTCGGCTCTCGCCAGAGTATTAGCGATTTCGCCCAGCGGATCGACGCCGATTCGGTAGACACGCTCATCTGTAACGCCGGACTCTTCGGTGGCCCCTATCAGGAGGTCGACGGAGCGCTCGAGCGAACAGTGGGCGTGAGCCATGTCGGACACTTTCTGCTGGTTCGGGCGTTGCTCCCCGAGCTGCTCGCCCAGGGTGGAGGACGGGTCGTCATGGTGGCGAGTGAGTCGCATCGCACGCCTAGCAAGCTCGACTTCGATCGACTCCCGCTCACGGCGGCTCAATACTCCGGGTTCGTCGCCTACGGCCAGGCGAAGCTGTGTAACGTGTTGTTCGCTTCAGAGCTTCAGCGCCGGTATGGAGGCGAGGGACTCACCGCATGCTCCTTGCATCCCGGGTCAATGATCCCGACCAACATCGCCCGGAGCTCATCGTTGGCTGGGTTCGTGATGAAGCTCATCAGCCCGTTTACGAAGGATCTGAATACGGGCGCAGCCACATCGATCGTGTGTGCCACACATCCCCATCTCGAGGAGATCTCCGGCCGGTACTTCTCCGACTGTCGGCCTAAGCTCCCAAGCGCCGAGGCCTCGGACGTTGCGGTCGCCGAGCGCCTCTGGAAGCGGACCGAGGAGTGGGTTGGGGCCTCCTAGACTAGACCTTCGTGGACCTACTGCAGAACCGTACGCGCCCGTTTACGCAGGATGAAGATGCCTTCCATGCGGCTGGTCACGACAATGATCCCGCTCTCGAAGAACGGATAGTTACTCCACGAGCCGCCGAACCCGGCTTCGTCAGCCGATCCCGGAACGGTATCGAAGAAGCTTACCAGCACGGGGTTCTCCCGGTCCGAGATGTCCAGGATGCGCAAACCGCTCACGTAGTTGGATTGGTACATGAGGTCGCCCAGGATGTAGAGATTGTGGTCCGTGGACGCGTTGTCGGCGAGGTACTCCCTGACGAGAATCGGATCGTCCAGATCGGCTACGTCCCAAATCAACGTCCGTGTTTGGTCGACAAGACCGTTGAGCTCGTCGAGCTCGTCGTTGGTGTAGAAGTAGCGGTGTTCGTCGTCCAGCCAGCCCTGATGGACGTAGGCGACGTTGGGATACGTCGGAGCGGAGATTGAGACCGGAGCGGCTTTGTCCGTGACGTCGGCGATGCTCAACGCCGTCTCGTTCGCGGCGAAACAGATCTCCTGGCCCTGGTGCTCCTCGTCGGGGCCGTGGTAGATGACACACTGGGCGTCGTGGGTGTAGCCCGTGTTCTGACGGCCTGTGCCCATATCCTGGAAACAGCCGACGAAAACGGGAGTCCGTGGATCCTGGATGTTGATCATGTGAAGGCCGCCGCCGCAGGTTTCGCCGCCCTCACTCGCCCCCACTGCGTAGGCGAAGCCGGTCTCCTCGTTGATTACGACGTTGTGGGCACTCGCGATCCCGCTGTAGTGAGCGTCCTCCTCGAAGGTCACGGGGTCCCCTGTGACCTCCCTCAGCTTGGTGAGGTCGAAGATCTGCATGCCGTGGGGACCTGAGCCATCGGCTACGATGAAGGCGTGGTCTCGATAGACCTTGATGTCCCTCCAGCGGCCCGCTGTGGCGCCCTCGGGTATCGGCAGGCTTCCCAAGTACCTTGGATTGAGGGGGTCACTGACGTCTACGAAGGAGGTGCCATCGTAACGCCCAACCAGCGCGTATTCCCCACCCGAGTCCGGGTCGGTCCATCCCCAAAGGTCGTTCACGTTGACACCGCGTGCACCCCCACCCAGATCGGCGAGGGAGAGGAACGACAAGAGGTCCACGTCGCTGCAGCCGAAGGCGCCTGCTGCCCCCGCCTCGCAGTCTACCTGGACGCCGGTGATCGAGGCGAAGGTGACGTCCGGCTCTTTGAACACCTTTCCGGTCTGTAACCACCCTCCGTCTTGACGCTCGAAGATGGCCACCGAACCGAGCTCGAAGTCGTCCAACAGAATTCCCACCGCGGCGAGATCGTCCTGGACCGCGAGGTTGGTGCCGAACTGTTCCGTCGGCGCAAGATCGTCGGCGATGAGCTTGGTGGCCCCCGTCCACTCCCCGGTGGGGCCGCGATCCATCATGTAGACCCGTCCCTCGACAGCGGACGCCCCGGGAGCGCCGAACCACGCTTCGTCGGCACCGAAGTACAGGGCTGCCCCCAGCCCGGTCCCCGCGTAACCTCCATCGAAAGCCTGCAGGATGAGGCTTGCCCGCCACTCGCCGGTCGAGTCGTCATGGGAGAACTCGAACACGATATCCAGGCCCGCGGCTGCGACCAGAGCGACGCCTCCATCCAGCCCAACGGCCGCGCCGAAACCGCTGTTAGGGCTGGTCCCCGGCAGCGTGAGCTTGTCCTGCTCCAACCAGTCCCCAGTTGCTTCGTCACGCTGGAAGACGTATGCGGCTCCGTTCCCGTTGCCCTGCCGGGGCGTACCGATAAGAGCGAGATCACCTTCCACTGCGATCGACATTCCGAAGGACTCGTTGGGCCCGACGTCGCTGCCCATCAGCTTGTCGGTCTCGCTCCAACGACGGGTGGTGGGGTCCCGTTCGAATACGTATACCGCTCCACGGGCCTCCGAATTTGCCCACGAAGCCGTAAAGAAGTGGTCTCCATCCGCCGCCGAGATCCGACCGATGGAATTTCCCACGTAGGCATCACTCGCAGTCAGAATCTGTGTCTCGCGCCACTGGTCGCTTCCATCTTTCTCGAACACGTAGATCGCCTCGAGAATGGTCGAACCGACCAGGAGCTGTTCCCCCGCGAGTGTCACGGTCCTGCCGAAATGGTCCCCTGCGGCCGAGTTGGATGCCTCCAATCTTTGGACCTCAATCCAGGGTCCACCGGAATCCTTCCGGTAGACGTAGACGTACCCAGGCGAGGTTTCATTCAAGGACTCGCCGACCATCACCTCGTCGCCTCCCACGGCTAGAGACACTTCCCATCCCTCCTGCCCGGCGAGGGATGCTGCCGTTAGGAGGCTCAATGCCAGGAAGCCCCACTTCACGCTCAATTCCGTCACTGCTTCCACCCGTCAAAAGGTCCGTGATTGGATGTCGCGCCGGCCCGATCGATGGCGGCGCGTTGCACNAGGTCCACCGACAATAGACCAGNGGGATCGCNTGTGTTCCNGGAGTGGTACCAGTTCCCCTTGCCACGTGCCTTTTGTTTTAGCAAGCTTGGAGCACTCCACACTAGGGGACGTAAATGAAAAAGATATTTTTTGGTTCCGCCTTGGCGTTCGTGCTTGCAGGATGTTCGGCCACATACGGGGCAGCGCCCGAGACCGGCGGCGCTCAGGCAGCGGCGCCCGAAGCCGCCGTGGCGCCGGAAGCTTCATCGGACGGCTCGTTTTATACGAGTCGGCAGGCTACCCGCGGCGACGGATTGTTCCGCGACAACTGTGTCAGTTGCCATTCTGCGTCCGAGTTCGCGGGAGCTTCTTTTCAGCGACGCTGGCGCAACCGGGCGGTCGGGGACATCTACGAGTTCGTCCTCTACTCCATGCCCGATGACAATCCGGGCGGCCTCCCTGAGCAGACCTATGCCGACATCGTCGCGTACATGCTCTCCATGAACGACTTTCCGGCGGGCGATTCCGAATTGCCGACGTCGATGGACGCGCTGATGGAGATGATGATGTTTACGGGCGCGGGCGGCGGCGACCGGTAGCCGATCGGGATCCGAGTCTGATATGGGGGTGGATCGAAGGACGTTCCTGAAGGCGGCCACGACTGGTGCCGGTATGAGCCTCGCGGGGTTCACGCCCACATCAGGTGAGATCCACTCTCCCCAGCCCTTGAATGACGGATCTCACAGATCCGAACAGGCTGCCCCGGACGTCGTCATCGTCGGCGCGGGGAATTTCGGGATGTGGACGGCGTTTTATCTCACCCGGCTCGGAGCGAACGTAACCGTCGTCGACAAATACGGCCCGGCCAACTCGCGATCGACATCGGGCGGGGAGACACGCGGCGTCCGGTCCTCGTACGGTGGCCAGTCGACTGGACTTCTTTGGAACCGGTGGGCCAACGAGGCCATGAAACGCTGGACCCTGTGGGACGAGGAATGGGGCCGCCAGCTCCTGCCCAAGTTGTTCTTTAATACGGGGGACTTGATCGTTCGGCCCCGGATGGTCTCGTATCTCGAGGATACGATGGCGGACTGGGACACGCTGGGCGTTCCCTACGAGCTCATCACCCCCGACGAGATCCGGTACCGCTGGCCGGTGATCGGCCCGGAGGGGGTCGGGGTTGGGTTGTATGAGCCCGGGGCCGGTGTGGTACGCGCCCGGCGCGCGATCGAGAGCGTGGCCGAGGTGTTCCGGAAAGAGGGTGGGCAGGTGACGATCGCTGCCGCAGAGATGGGCGCTCGGGAGGGAAGGCAGTTGAACGAGCTGAACCTGGACCCTGGGGAGCAGATTTCGGCTGCGACGTACATCTTCGCATGCGGCCCGTGGTTCCCCAAGGTATTTCCGGAACTCATGGGCCAACGCCTGAGGATTTCCATGGGGCACACGTTCTACTTCGCAACGCCCCCCGGGGACAATAGATATTCGTACCCCAACCTTCCCAGCTACGGTTTTCCGGGTGTCACGGGTTGGCCCGCGTTAGGGCGAGACCATAGAGGCTTCCGTGTGCGGACCGGGGGACGCGGGGCCGAGGACCCCGACCTCAGCGACCGCTGGATTCCGGAGGAATATCATGCTCGACCGAGACAGGTTCTCGCCGACCACTTCCCGGGTCTCGTGGATCAACCGATCAATGAGACCCGTGCCTGCCACTATGAAAGCAGTGTCAGCCGCAATTTCATCATCGACAAGCACCCCGACTTCGACAACGTGTGGCTTGCCGGGGGTGGGTCGGCGGAGTCCTTCAAGCAGGGCCCGGTCTTGGGTGAATATATCGCCAGGCGTGTGATGGGGCTCGACAACGCGCCGGAGCTCACGGAAGGCTTCAGGCTCAGTGAAGAGGAGTTCGGCCAGCCCCGTCCGTAAATCTGCGAGCAGGAAATCCCTCAGACTGCGAGCAGGAAATCCCTCAGAGCGGACATTTCAGTAGGGATCGACGTGACGTGACGCTCGGCCTGCAGGCAAGCCGCTAGGCGCTCCGGGACGGGTACTTCGCTTCCTACCACAGGCTCCACGGCCTCCCGAAATTTCACGGGATGGGCCGTGCAGAGCGCCACGCAGGGGCCTTCGCCGAAGGCTCGACGCCCCGCCTCGACGCCCAAGTAGCCGACGGCCGAATGTGGGTCGAGTACGTAGCCCGTTCTCTCGTACACCTGCGCGATACAATCCCGTGTCTCGTCGTCGTTGTGAACGCTCCCGACCAGGTCCTTCCGTAGGCGGTCGAGGCCCCCTTCATAAAGGGCGAGGATACGGGCGAAGTTGCTCGGATCCCCCACGTCCATGGCGTTCGAGATTGTGGGAATCGAGGGGCGAGGACTGAGCACTCCGCTCAGCAAGTACTCCGGAACCACATCGTTCACATTGGTGGCCGCTACGAACCCCCGGGTTGCCACGCCGAGCTTTTTGGCCATCAATCCGGCCGTCAGGTTGCCGAAATTTCCGGACGGCACCGAAAAAATCGGAGCCGGCCCCCTGGGCAGCTGCGCTGCGGCGTGCACGTAGTAAAAAATCTGCGGAAGCAGGCGGCCGATATTGATCGAGTTCGCCGAGCTCAGGCGGATCGCGTCGCTGAGGAGCGGGTCCGAGAACGCGGACTTTACGAGGCGCTGGCAGTCATCGAACGTGCCGTCGACTTCGAGAACGCGCACGTTTCCTCCAAGGGTCGTGAACTGCCGTTCCTGGAGGTCGGTGACTTTACCCTTGGGGAACAGAATCACGGTTCCCAAGCCCGGTACGCCCAAGAAGGCCTGTGCGACCGCGCTTCCGGTGTCACCGGACGTAGCCGCCAGGATCGTGAGTGGGTCCCCACCCTCGGTGCCCAAGTAGCCTAGGAGCTGTGCCATAAAACGCGCACCGACATCCTTGAACGCCAAAGTCGGGCCGTGGAAGAGCTCGAGCAGGTGTACGTCGTCGCCCTGCGCGACCAGCGGAACCTCGAAATTCAAGGCAGTATCGACGATGCGGTCGAGATCCGCGGCCGGGATCAACGAACCGAGGAGGTGCCCTGCGACCGCGCGAGAGACGGCAGAGAAGGACTGACCGTTCAACTCCGCCAGAAGCGAGGTGTCGATCGGGTCTATCCGCTCCGGCAGGTAAAGCCCCCCGTCGGGCGCGAGTCCTGCTGTGAGTGCGGCGCGAAGGTCGGCCGCCGGGCTTTGGCCGCCGGTGCTGACGAATTTCAAGCCGGAGCCTCGATCATGTGGGCGCCCGTATCGCCCACCTTGGAAACATGAGTATCCACGCCCTCGAGGCCCACTTCTGCGAAGGCGCCGGCCATCGCCGTGGCGACAGACTCGGCTTCGGAGACGGATCGGCAAAGCGCGAACATCGAGGGTCCAGATCCCGACAAGCCGGCGCCCAGTGCGCCCGCCTCGAGGCCGGCGGCGCGTACGGCATCGAACCCGGGAATGAAGGGACTCCGGTGCGGCTCCGCGGCTCGGTCTACGAGTGCACGTGTGATGAGATCCCAGTCCTCTTCGTACAACCCCACGACCAGGGCCGCACAGTCGCCCCACTGTCGCACCGCTTGTTTCAGCGGGAGCACGTCAGGGAGGATGCCCCTCATCTCGCTCGTCTCGAGCTCCAGATCGGGATGGACCAGTGCCACAGCGAGCCCCGTGGGTACGGGAAGCGGAATGACGATCTCCGGTTCCTCGGGCCGGACCATGACGATGCCCCCGTGGAGCGCTGGGGCGATGTTGTCCGGGTGAGTGTCTCGCTTCGGGCCACGCTCACCCTCCGAGGCGCAGCGAAGCAGGGCCTCCGGTGACAGTCCCGTTTGGAGGAGTGCATCCGCGGCGACTACGGCCGCCACTGCACTGGCGGCACTGCCTCCCATCCCACCCGAAATGGGGAGACCCTTCCAGACCTCGATCTCGACGCCCACGTCCTCCATGCGGGATTCCGCCAGGACGGCAGCCGTGGCGACGCCGGCTACGTTGCGAGCCGCCTCCGTCGGCAGGCGTCCCCCGTCACCGTGGACTGCTGAAATGACCACGCCAGGCTCGTTCCGCAGCCTCGCTTCCACCTCGTCTCCCGGCTCCCCCAAAGCGAGACCGAAGACGTCGAAGCCGCAGATGATGTTGCCGACGGTGGCCGGCGCAAAGGCGCGAGCTGTCTCGGTGTTTGGCATCAGGATTCTGCCAGCGCTCTCAGGATGTCCGCGAACACCCCGGCAGCCGTGACGTCCGGCCCCGCCCCCGGACCCCGCACGACCAGGGGTGTGTCCGCATAACGTGTTGACGTGATGGTCACGAGATTTTCGCTGTTGGAGAGACTTGCACAGGGATGGTCGGGTGCCACCTCGCTCAGGCGAACGGAGGCCTGACCCTCATCGACAGACGCGAGGTAACGCAGAGCGCGGCCCGCTGCCAAGGCCTGTTCACGGAGCTCCGTGAAGTGTGCATCCACCTCCGGGAGGCGCTTCCAGAAGTCGCCCACGGCCATGTCCGACCATCCCTCGCCAGGAAGAAGTGGTGTGATTTCCACGTCCCCCAACTCAAAGGAAAACCCGGCCATCCGCCCAAGGATGACGAGCTTCCGGGCGACATCGCGCCCGCCCAGATCCTCACGCGGATCCGGCTCCGTGTAGCCCAGATCGTCGGCCTCCCTGAGCGCCTCACTGAACGGTGTGCCGGCCATCAGCCGGTCGCAGATGAATCCCAACGTTCCCGAGAGAACCCCCTCGACCTGTTCGATCTCATCGCCTGTCGCAACCAGATCCTCGATTGTCCTGAGTACGGGAAGCCCCGCCCCGACTGTGGTCTCGAAGAAGAGGCCCATCCCCTGCGCCCCCAGGCGTCGAAGCGTATCGAAGCGCTCCATAGCGTCCGAAAACGCGAGTTTGTTAGCGCTCACGACCGCGACTCCCTCCTCGAGGAGGGCTTCATAGTCCTGGCCCACATCTACGCTTGCAGTGGCGTCGACGAAGACACGGCGGGGATGATCGGAGCGCACCGCGGTCTCGATCATGTCCGCTTGGGTGGTCATCGCCGTTTCACTCGCGCTGCGCCAATCGCTCAAGTCCAACCCCATCGGATCGAGTACGGCTCCTTTGCTTCGGGCAAGCCCGGCGAGCACCACCTCCACTCCCTCCGCACGCAGCCTCTCCGCCTGCGCGCCGATCTGGTCGAGCAAAGCCGCCCCGACCCGACCCACACCGCTCACATAGAGCCGGAGACTCCGGCCCGGTGGCTGGAACAGGGCTCGGTGAATGGCCCTCAACGCGCGTTCTTCGTCGTCCTGTGTGACGACGAGCGAAATGTTGAGTTCTGAACTGCCCTGTGCGATGGCTCTTACGTTGACCCGGTGGTGCCCGAGTACGTCGAAGATTCGGCCGGCAATCCCTGGCGATTCACGCATGGCCTCGCCTACGGCCGCCATTATCGAGCAGCGCTCCTCCACCACGAGGTCCTCCACGAGATTCGCCTGTCGCTCCAGGGCGAACGCCTCATGAGCTGCATGGACCGCCTGTTCCAGCTTACCTGGCTCCACGGCGAAGCAGATGGACCGCTCACTCGATGCCTGAGTGATGAGGATGACACTGATGCGCTCGCGAGCCAGTGCCCCGAACAGGCGTTCGGCAGTGCCCGGTGACCCCTGGAGGCCGATGCCTTCGAGCCGGAGCAGGGACACGTTGTTGATCGAAGCAATGCCTCGGACAGGTCCCCGTGTGGCTGGGGCGACCTCACGCACTTCCGTCCCTTTGAACTCGCGGTTCAGCGTGTTTCGAATGAGGACTGGAAGGCCTTTCTCCCGGGCGGGCTGTACGGCCGCAGGGTGCATCACCTTGGCACCCCAATGCGAGAGCTCCATGAGCTCGTCATAGCTGAGGATCTCCAGGGAGAAAGCCTCCTTCACGATCCGGGGATCGGCACTCATGACTCCGTTCACGTCAGTCCAGATTTCCACCGCCTCTGCGTCGAGTATGGCCCCGAGCAGTGTGGCGGTGTAGTCGGACCCACCTCGGCCAAGCGTTGTAGTTTCGCCAGCTTCAGTCCCGGCGACGAAGCCGGTCACCACCTGAAGGGGCCCGGCCTGCTCGAAGTGCGGCACCACCCGCTCGCGTGTGGGGGCCATCTTCACCGAAGCCGCGCCGAAATTGGCGTCGGTCACGATGAGCCCCGTCGTGTCGCACGCCTCCGCGTCCAGGCCCCGGGCGCGGAGGGCCGACGCCACCAGGATAGTGGAAAGCCGCTCGCCCACGCTCAGCACGCCGTCCTGCGTGCGGGGAGTGCACTCGTTGACGAGCGAGACACCCCGAAGAAGCTCCTCGAGTTGGGTCAGAATGAGATCGATCGACTGGGCCACCTCACTCTGATCCTCAGGCCCGGCGAGCTCCTCGACGCTCTCCAGGTGCAGGCTTCGAATCTCCTCCAGCTTGGCGGCGCAACTCTTGTCTCCCGCCTTCGCCAAGTCCGATGCCGTGACCAACTCGTCGGTGACGTGTCCGAACGCTGACACCACCGCGATGGTTGGACCCTTCTCCGACTGGGCGGCGATGATGGAAGCCACCTCCCGCACCCGGTCGGAGTTCCCCAAGGACGTGCCCCCAAATTTCAGAACGCGAAGTCCCACCGAGACCTCTTTGGAAGAAGTGCTCATGTTAGAGGCCTGCTGCAGAAGTGGGGCGAGCTTGCCGCGTGCGGTACCGGTCCGCAAACTGCGTCACGAATCGCTGGGTGTGGTGCATGGAAGTGTGACCTGCCAGCATTGAGTCAAAATCATTTGGTGAATCAGAACCAAAAGATCGGAGTTTACTCATCATGAGTCGATATGTAACCGAATTCGTAGGGACCTTCTTTCTGGTCCTCACCATCGGGTTGGTGGTTTTGGACGGCACCCCCATGGCGCCCATCGCCATAGGCTCGGTGTTGATGGCCATGGTGTACATGGGGGGACATATCTCCGGGGCGCATTATAACCCCGCCGTGAGCGTCGCGATTCTGATTCGCGGCAAGATGAAGGCCCGCGAGCTGGCTCCGTACGTAACAGCACAAATCAGCGGCGCGATTCTGGCGAGCCTCGCCGTGATGCTCATCGTGGGCGATACCTTCGCTCCCGCGCCGGATCCGGAGGCCGGACTCGTCGTGGTTCTTCTGTGTGAGGGCCTCTTCACTTTCGCTTTGTCTCTCGTGGTATTGAATGTGGCGACCGACGATGCCACCGTCGGAAACTCCTACTATGGCCTCGCCATCGGATTCACGGTCCTGGCGGGCGCCTTCGCCGTCGGAGCCATCTCAGGAGGCGCTTTTAATCCGGCTGTTGGGACGGGCCCCATCCTCGTAGATGCGCTCGCGGGTGATGGGTCCTTCGGTCAGCTGTGGATCTATTGGACCGGTCCCCTCCTCGGGAGTGTGGCCGCGGCGGGTGTCTACGATCTGCAACACCCCAGTTAGACGGTGGCCTAGAGGCTGTCTCAGCGTCCCGTAACGAGTTGAATGAGTTTCCTCACCGGGTCGTAGGCCTGGTCCACAATCCGCTCCTTCAGCGGGATGATGGCGTTGTCCGTAATCGTGATCCCTTCGGGGCAGACCTTGGTGCAGCACTTGGTGATGTTGCACAGACCAATCCCTTGTGACGTTCTCAGGTCTTCGCGCCGGTCCTCGGTATCCAGCGGGTGCATTTCGAGCGCTGCGTTGTGCACGAAGAACCGAGGTCCGACGAATTCGTCGTGCATGTGGTGTTCGCGCAGTACGTGGCATACGTCCTGACACAGGTAACATTCGATGCACTTTCTGAACTCCTGGACCCGGTCAACATCAGACTGGTGCATCTCCCAGGAACCGTCCTCGAAGTCGGGTCGGCGCGGCTTGAACGGTCGGATTCTCTTCTTGACCTCGTAGTTCCACGAGACGTCGGTCACGAGATCCTTCATCAGCGGGAACGCCTTCAGTGGCTCCACTGTGATCGGGCGATCCGTGGGCAGGTCGCCCATACGCGTCATACACATGAGTTTCGGTTGTCCATTAACCTCCGCTGAGCACGAGCCGCACTTGCCCGCCTTGCAGTTCCAACGAACGGCCATGTCGTGCGCCTGCTCGGCCTGGATCTGATGGACGGCATCCAGCACGACCATACCCTCGGTGAGCTCTGTGGTATACTCCTTCAACTCCCCACCGTCAGCGTCGCCGCGCCAGATCTTGAACGTCGCGGTAGCCATCAGCTCTGCTCCTCGATGATCTTCTGAAGGTCCTCACGCACAGGCGGTAAGGGGTCCCGGCGCACCTCCATGCCTCCGCCCGATCCTCGCTTGAGCACGACCGTAAACCCACCCCACTCTTTGTCCTTGTCCGGGAAGTCGATGCGCGAGTGGGCACCACGGCTCTCCTTCCTCTCCAACGCGGCTCGCGCGCAGGCCTCGGAGTTGCTGAGGAGGTGCCGAAGGTCCAGGGTCGTGTGCCATCCCGGATTGAACTTGCGGTCGCCAATGACTCCGATGAGGTCAGCCCTACGAGCCAGAGCGGCGATCTCTTCGACGGCTTCGGAGAGAGTGCCTTCCTCACGGATGATTCCGACCTTTTCTTGCATCATGTCCTGCAGTTCGAATTGGACCCCATAAGGCCCGGCGCCGTCGGTCTGATCCTGCCGCTCCAGCGGAGCCATGGCTTCCCTGTGGGCGGCCTCGATCTGGGAGTCTTCCAGCGTACCGCGCCCGTGCTCGTCGGCGTACGAAGCCGCGTGCTCTCCAGCGCGCTGTCCGAACACGATGAGGTCTGACAGGGAATTCCCACCGAGGCGGTTGGCGCCATGGAGTCCCGCCGCACACTCACCGGCCGCATAAAGCCCGGCAACGGTGCACATTTGCGTGTCGGCGTCCACGCGAAGGCCACCCATGACGTAATGTGTGGTCGGCCCGACCTCCATGGGCTCCTCCGTGATGTCGATGTCCGCCAACGCCTTGAACTGGTGGTACATGGCGGGAAGTTTCTTCTTGATGTGCTCCGCGCCGTTCGGGATTCTGTCCTTGATCCAGGCGATGTCGAGGAAGACACCCCCATGCGGGCTGCCACGCCCCTCCTTGACCTCCCGCAGAATACAGCGTGCCACGTGATCTCGTGTGAGAAGTTCGGCGGGTCGGCGGGCGTCGCGGTCTCCCACCACGTAACGCCACCCCTCCTCGGGTGTATCCGCGGTCTGGTTCGTGTAGAGCGGCGGAATGTCGTCGTACATGAAACGGCGACCCTCCGAGTTCGTGAGCGCCCCGCCCTCTCCCCTCACGCCCTCGGTCACGAGGATGCCTCTCACACTCGGTGGCCACACCATCCCCGTAGGGTGGAATTGGATGAACTCCATGTCGATCAGTTCCGCCCCCGCGTGATACCCCAACGAGTGTCCGTCACCGGTGCACTCCCAACTGTTGGACGTGATCTTAAAAGCGCGCCCGAGGCCGCCGGTGGCCAGGATTACGGCACCCGCGTGAAAGACTCTGAATTGCCCGCTCTCGCGGTCGTACCCGAAGGCGCCCACCACGCGATCTCCGTCCTTGAGGAGTCGGGTGACGGTACACTCCTGATAGTCATCGAAACCCTGATGTACGCCGTGGTCCTGAAGCGTCCGGATCATCTCCAGGCCGGTACGATCACCGACGTGGGCGAGCCGTGGGTGGGCGTGACCGCCGAAGTTTCTTTGGAGGATTCGGCCATCCTTCGTCCGGTCGAAAACCGCTCCCCATTCCTCGAGTTCCCGAACTCGATCCGGTGACTCCTTGGCGTGGATTTCGGCCATCTTCCAGTTGTTGAGGTACTGCCCACCGCGCATCGTGTCCGCGAAATGCACTGCCCACCCGTCGCGCTCGTCAACATTGGCTAAGGCGGCGGCCATGCCACCCTCCGCCATGACGGTATGGGCTTTGCCCAGAAGCGACTTGCAGACCAACCCGACTGAGGCCCCAGCGGCTGAAGCCTCGATTGCGGCTCGCAGGCCGGCACCGCCGGAGCCGATAATCAGGACGTCGTGTTCGTGCCGAGAGAAGTCCATCAGAAGATCCGCCAGTCCGTCCAGACACCCATGGCCAACATCCGTACGTAGAGGTCTGTGAAGCAGACCCAGACCAGGCTCGTCCATGCCCAGAGCATGTGCCGTCTGTTCAAGCACCCCACACACGCGTGGGCCGTCCGGCGGATGGGCTTGTCGAACAGCACGTCCAGTCCACCACCCACCAGATGGCGCAGCGAGTGGCATCCGAGCGTATAACCCCCGAGGAGGATCGCGTTGAGCGTGACGACCAGCGTGCCTACGCCGAGGCCCAGCGTTTCTTCGCCCGTGGCTGGGTCGATGAACCAGAGTGCCCGCCAGGCGTCGTACGAAAGGATTACAATGAAGATCAGGGCGAAAAAGAGGAAATAACGGTGCATGTTCTGCATAATGAGCGGAAAGGATCGCTCATTCCACGTAGCAGGCTTCCACCAGACACCGAGATACGATTGGCGGGGCTCCCCCACGGAACAGTTGGGCGGATCGGCAAACCACGCCTTGTAGTACGCTCCCCGGTAATAATAGCAGGTGGCGCGAAAGCCTCCGGGCGCCCACAGGATGAGAACCGGAGCCCAGGGGAGCCAAGCCGGCCACCAGGTCGGTAGGGGTCCGAACAACGCGTGGGGCGTATCCCCGAAGAGCTCCGGCGAGTACGCGGGCGAAAGGTAGTTCCCGAACGTGTAGTACTCCCCCTGGACCGCCGCCCATGTCAGGTAGCCAAAGAAGAAGACCAGACCCACGCCCACTGCCACGGGCTGCGCCCACCACGAATCGGTCCGCATCGTTTGCCCGAAAGTGCTCCGGACGGGTAGCGAGGTGGTGCCGGACGCCATGGTACTCTCCTCTCAATGCTCCTTTGGGAATCTCGAGCGTCCAAGGCCTCGAACGCCATCGGCCAACACAATACGCTTCGAAACCGGAAACGCCAGTTACGTCCGAAGCACGAGGAATATAGCCAAGAACGGAGGCCTTCGGGTGGTGCTTGGGACTCGGATGTGCCGCCGTGATTGCCGATCGGTTCCCTTCGGCGTCCGGTTCATCGTAATTTAGTGAAATCCCAACTCCAATTGTGGTGGAGAGCACGATCATGAGCCGGACGAGCGCTACGAAAATTACGTATGCGACCCTGAGCGGAGAGGGCCTCGATGAGGTCCACGAGGAGCTCGACGCAGCAGTCGAACGCGCACCCGAATCCTTCGGGGACGAGTACGGCATGATCATCGGCGAAGATATGGTGGCGGCCGCTGAACAGTTCGAGGACCGCAGCCCTGTGGACGATCGGATCGTCCTGGGACGATTCCAGAGTGGTCTCGCTCGACACGTGCGGGGGGCGGTTGCCGCGGCCCGGCAGGCGCTTCCGGAGTGGAGCCTCCTGCCCTGGCAGGAACGTGTGGCTCGCATGCGCGGTGTTGCGGAAGCGATCCGGGAACATCGCTGGGAGCTGTCCGTCATTCTGGGATACGAGGTAGGGAAGAACCGCCTGGAGGCTGTGGGAGAAGTCGAGGAGTGTTCGGACTTCGTCGATTACTACTGTGACCGTATGGAAGAGCATGAGGGGTGGATTATTCCCTTGGCCGGATCGGGCGATGAGCAGATGAACATGAGTGTGCTGCGCCCGTACGGTGTTTGGGCGGTCATCTCGCCCTTCAACTTTCCGATGGCGTTAACGGCCGGTCCGGTGGCCGCAGCTCTGATTGCGGGTAACACAGTGGTCGCCAAGCCGTCGCCCATCACGCCCTTCGCCGTGGCTCGTCTCGGCGAGATCATCGCAGGGTGCGATCTGCCTCCGGGCGCATTCAATCTCGTTACCGGGGCAAACAAGACCGTATCCCGGGAGCTCGTGGCGGGGACCGGCGTAGACGGCGTGGTCTTCACGGGCTCCCATCAGGTTGGAATGCAGCTCATGCGGGAGGACGCCACCCGCCCATTGCCACGGCCCTTCATAGCCGAGATGGGCGGAAAGAATCCCGCCATCGTGATGCGGTCCGCCGATCTCGACAAGGCGGTGGATGGTGTGAAGGCGTCCGCTTTCGGTCTCCAGGGGCAGAAGTGCTCCGCGTGCTCGCGCGTGTACGTCGAGCGTCCCGTCCTCGAAGAGTTCACCCAGGCGCTCGTCGAAAAGACGTCGAGCGTCAGCATCGGTAATCCGTTGGAGAAGGACGTTTGGCTCGGACCGGTGATCAGCGAGGCCGCGTATGAGCGTTATCGCGCGGCCGTCTTCCAGGCCGTCGAGGACGGTGGGCAGGTCCTAACGGGCGGCGAGCGTCTGTCCGGGGGGCTGTTCGACCACGGGTTCTATGTGGAGCCGACCGTGATCGACGGCCTGCCGCTCGATCACGAGTTATTCCGCACTGAACTCTTCCTGCCGATCACTGTGATCGGCAAGGTCGACGGCCTCGAACAGGCCTTGGAGGTTGCGAACCAGACGGAATATGGGCTGACAGCGGGTATCTTCTCCGAGGACGACGCGGAGATTCAACGGTTCTTCGACGGAATCGAGGCGGGAACTGTCTATGCGAACCGCCGGGCGGGCGCCACGGCGGGCGCGTGGCCTGGCGTTAACCCGTTCGGCGGATGGAAGGGCAGCGCATCGAGCAGCGTAGGAGCGGGCGGCCCGTACTATCTGCAGCAGTTCATGCGGGAACAGAGCCGAGTTCGGGTCTTTTGAAATGAGGACGCCGCTTGACCCACGATCCCGCTCGATCAAAGATTCGAGCGGGCCCTCTCGGATCGGGAGGGTCCGTTTCTTACTTTTAGGATTCCTGACTTCAAAACCGAAGCGCACATCTACATAATTACTGACGCTAGAACCCAAGTGGACACAAGGGACACACCATGAGTGAACAACAAGATACAGCGCGGTTTTTCGGGGAGGGGGACGCGAACCCCTCCCTTCTGAAGGACCGACGAGTGGCGATCATCGGGTTTGGGAGTCAGGGGCACGCCCATGCGCTGAATCTGCGTGACAGTGGGGTGTCGGTGGTCGTGGGACTCTACGAGGGCAGTCCGTCCGCGGAAACGGCTCGTGAGCAGGGTCTTGATGTGAAGACGGTGGCCGAGGCCGCAGCGTGGGCCGACGTGATTTCGATCCTGATCCCCGATACGAAACAGGCCGCCGTTTATCACACCGAGATCGAGCCCAATCTGTCCGACGGAGATATTCTGGTGTTCGCCCACGGCTTCAACATCCATTACGACGAAATCGACCCACCCGAGGGCGTCGATACGATC
>PCCM01000055.1 GCA_002731735.1 Gemmatimonadota bacterium
GATGCGGCGCATCACGAACACGTTCGCCCCGATGGGGGGCGTCACGAGCGCCACCTCAGCCATGATCACGACGAAGACACCGAACCAGACGGGGTCGATACCCAGCGCCAGTACCACGGGCATTACGAAGGGAATGCTGAGGACCAACATGCCAAAGACGTCGAGCATCGCGCCGAGGCCAAGGTAGAGGAAGACGAGAACGAAGAGAAAGCCGGCTCTTCCCAGATCCAACCCCACCAGAAGTCCCACCAACGACTCCGTAATCTCCGTCACCGCCATGAGTCGGGCGAACACATAACCCCCAACGATGATGGCGAGGAGCATGACGCTGATGAGGACGGTGTCCTCCATCGCCTTGCGCACGTCCCGGAGATTCAGCCTTCGTCGGGGGAGGGCCGCCACCAGGACGCCGGCGCACCCGACACCAGCCGCCTCGGTGGGTGTGAAGATCCCCCCGTAAATGCCTCCGATGACCAGGATGAAGAGGCCCAAGATGGGCCCCAGTCGTTTCACCGCGTCGAGCCGCTCACGCCAACTGCCGACCGGTCCGGGAGGACCGAGCTCGGGCCGAACCAGACATCGGAAGTAGATGATGGCTGAGAACATGGCCGCCGTCAGGATTCCCGGGATGATCCCCGCAATGAAGAGAGCGCCGATCGAGGTTTCCGTCATCACCCCGTAGAAGATGAAGATGACGCTGGGGGGGATGAGGATCCCCAGGGTTCCCGACGCGGCGAGTGCACCCGTGGCCAAGCGTCGGTCGTACCCGAAGCGGTCCATCTCGGGCATCACTATCGCGCCCATGGTCGCCACCGTCGCGATGCTCGAACCCGTGACGGCACCGAACGCGCCGCAGGCCAGAACGGAAGTGATGGCCATTCCTCCGGGGATCCATCCGATCCATGCCCGGAGACCGTCGTATAACTCGGTGGCCAACCCCGTGTGGAAGACGAGTTGCCCCATGAGGACGAACAGTGGGATGGTGACCAAGACGAAGCTTCGCGCTTCAGCCCACGGGACCAGCGCCGCCTGGGCCATGGCCGCCGCGGGGCCCTCTAGGACCAGAATCCCCAGGAGCCCGGCGGCCCCCATCGCGAAGGCGATGGGTACACCGAGGAGGAGGAGAAAAAGCAGAAGGATAATCGCCAAGACCCCGACGGTTGTGAGCATCACTGCACCTCACTGTCGGGGGTTGTACCGTCCGGGCTCGTGCCCTCGGCTGCCCCCAGTCCGACCCCGATTTGCTCCTCCCCACTCGGATTCCCCAGCAGCCGGCCCACCAACACCAGGGAGCAGAACCCCATATAAGCCATGAACGGCCAGATAGGTAGCAGCAGGTCTTCCCCCGTCTCACCGGTGATCGCCATATAGGGTGTGAAACGAATCGCCTGGACCCCCATCAAGGCGAAAAAGAGGATGCCGGCCGCCCCAGTGGCCACATCCGCCAGGTCACGACCCCGTCCATGGAGTCGGCTGTAGAACACCTCCATTCGGATGTGGTACCCCTTGTCCCATGCGTGGGGCAGCGCCGAGAAGGTGGCCATCAGCAGGAGCACTCCATTGACGTCTCTGCCCCAGGGGAGGGGAGAGTTGAACACGTACCGCAGGATCACATCGAGCGTGACGACCACCATGAGTGCAGGGAGCGCGAAGTCGACTGCGACTCGGAAAAGCGCTATGGAGATCCGGTTGGACCAGACGTCCACAACCTCGAGCCCGGCATCCAGGGGTGCCAGTGGACTCCTCACAGGTCGATGATGCCCTGGATCGGGTTGTCCGTCACCCTCACCATGATCTCCTCCCGGCTCAACGGAGAGTACAGTGCCGACAATCTCTCCATCTCCCGCAGCATTTCTGACGCTGGACGACCCTCTGCCTCGTTCTCCACTATGAACCGGTCCCGGAGTGGTTGCAGGGCTTCCCTCCACCTCTCTCGCTCGGCCGGCTCGAGGTCCAGGATCTCGCACCGCCCGGCCCGGAGTTCTGCATAGGCCTCGTCCTCAACAGGGCCGGAATAATAGTCCTGGGCGCACATCTGGCTTCGAATGCGGAGGAGGTCGACGAACTGCTGGCGGAGGTCGTCCGGAAGCACGTCGAATGAACGCTGATTGAGAGCGTATTGCAGGACCGTCACGTTCAGGTTCACACGGGTAAGGAATTTTCCCACCTCCTGGAGGCGGTAGGAGGCGATGTCCGGCACTCCCAGGGAGACGGCGTCCAAGATGCCCCGCTGAAAAGCGGGGTACACCTCGGCCGCCGCCATGACCACGGGGACGGCCCCCAGATCGCGATAGATCTCGGCCACGATGCCACCTGTGGTGCGGATCTTCAGCCCTCGAAGATCCTCGAGGGTCAGCACCGGCTCTCTGGAGATGACCTGGTACGGGGACGTGGAATCGCAAGTGGCGAGGTAAACGCCCATCGCCTCGTACTCCGACTTGAAGAATGTCGGGTAGAGTTCCTCCGCTACCAGCGAGGCCACCGGGGAGTCCGGGAAGACGAACGGAAGTTGGAGCCCATGCATGAGGTGGAAACTGCCCGGTTGGTACGTGATATAGCCGTGCGTGTAGTCGGTGAGCCCGGTCTTGCATGCCTTGAACCCGTCCAGAGGCCCGTGCAGGAGTCCACTCCACATGGGTTCGATCCGGAGACGACCCTCGGTCTCCTCCTCCACCCTTTCGAAGAAGCTGTTGAAAACGGGGAAGAAGCCGTGCGACTGAGGGACGTGGGATGTGAAGCGCAGGACCACCCCTCCGGATCCCTCCCGGCTACGCCCACGTGGTAGAAATGGGGCCCCCGCGGCGGCTGCCACGAGGGTGGTGACGACACCCCGTCGGGTCCAAGTCCTGTCAGTCATGGCCATAGCCTATCGTTGAGGGCGAGATGGCGCCAATTCGTGTGCCGATTCTCGAGCCGAGCTATGGTTGGAGACTACTTTTGATCGTTTCGGGAGGTCAGAAGCTGTACCGGAGCCCTGTCCTCAGGCTCGTATCCAGCGCGCTGATCGCGTCGGGTGGCTCGCTGTCGTAGCGGAGGTCGAAGGATACTGTGAGGTCGATGTCATCCGATACGGATGTCGCGAGTCGAAAATTCACCAGGGTCCGAAGGTCACCCCAGTCGGCGACGACGGGTTGTAGATAGGTCGTAGACGCGATCACGAGATTCTCGCTGGGCACTAGGCGGAGGGTGAGAAAGTAGTTCCCCCGGATCACCGTCGTCTCAGTGTCGTGAACGGCGGCCTCGGTAAGATCCAGTCGCTCGTGTTCAAGAAAGACAGCAGCACCCATGCCGAAATCCCCCCACTCCCCGCCGCCGACGGATGTCCGCGCTCCTCCCCCCGCGACCATTCTGAAGTCGAGGAGTTGAGGCCGATCGTAATTCAGTTGTCCGTACCATTCTGGTGAGATTCGATCGTTGGGCCAGTAGGTTTCGCGATAGTGTAGCAGACCCGACGATGCAAAGCGGCCGCCACCCTGCAGGCCGAGTCCGCCGTTTCCCACCATTAGCCTGGTTACGGACTCAGTGACTCTGTATACGCGTGCGTTCAAGCCGATCTGGACCAGCTCCACGTTTCCGGTCCGCACGGTAAGATCGCCACCGAAAGTGCCTGAGTATCCGAGCGGGGGATCATCCTGCCGGAGTGCTTCTATGTTAACCTGAGCGGGCACGGGGAAGGGAAATCCTGCGGCGGCTACAGCGATGACGATGAGCAACCGAAGACCGCTCTGGGGCAACGTGAGATGCCGTACCGGAGTCATTGGGGGGTCGCGGAAGTTGATCGAATGGAGGATGCGGACGCCAGCAAGCTAATGGAGGTTACTGTTGTCGTGCCACCGCATTGACACTTACTACAATTCGTAGAGCATCATCCGGGGCGAGCCGACATCAATACAGTAGAAGGCTGCCCCCCCCCGCCACGTGAAAAGATGTTGAACTTCGCGAAGATACAGATCGTTGAGGGATCGCGGCTGATGTCCGCGAGGCTTATTCCGAGCCCCAACTCGGCCCAGTTCCTTGGGTAGCCACGCAGGCCCAATCTTCTGATGTCGGCGCTGAGGGGCTCTTTGACTCCGAATCCGAAGATGCCCAATTCAGCCAACGGGGTGTCCTGGCGCCCGATGAGTATCGGAGCGCGAGGAGCCACACCCAGGGGATTGGTCGGCGACAGCGTCCATTCGACGGGGGTGGCAAGTGAGTGGGCGCCCCCTCCACTTACCCCGTAGACCGGCCCCTTCTGGATAGTCTTGGTCCGACCTGCGTTGGCCCTGGCTCCTAGGCCCGGCATATTGCCGCACCCATGGCCGCCGAGCAACCACTGCACAGAACTGCTCCCGCCATGATCATTCCCATCCAACTGCGCTTCATGAGTCCTCCTGAGTGTCGCATCGTGTTTCTCATGGCCAAAGATGCAGCCGACGGGCAGTGAGTTGGATACGTCGAATGACGTAGTGGAGGACTTCTGAATACGTAGTAATTCGACGGTTACACCGGGAGGTACACCGTCTGTCCAATCTGGGAGCTGCGGTACACGGCCTCGGTCCATTCCATGTAGCGGACGCCGGTCTCGAAGGGTGCCATCGTGATCTCTTCGGCGCCCCGAATCGCGTTGGTGAACTCCTCTTCCACCCGGTTGTAGGCCTGCTCGGACCTGGGGTTTGGGACTTCAGTGAGCTCGGAGTCTCCCCGACGTCCGGCGAACACGTTTTGCCTACGGTCGACGTAGATGGTGCCTTCGCTGCCGTGTATCCAGGTCTCATTGCCGGTCGATAGCCCCGTGGTCTCACTCGCCCTCATGTGGACCTGTGCTCCGTTGGCGAGTTCGAAGAGAACGTCCACGTGGTCTGGGATAACGACCGAGGTCGGTTCACCGGCGGCGTTGCTTCGGTAGGGCACGTGGAGCTTCGACATGGCTATCACCCGGTTACCCTGGCCCAGCCAACGCATCATCACCTCATAGGAAGCCCCGATGTTGAGGATGTTGTATCCGCTGAATCTTTCGTCGTGGCGCCAGTCCAACTCGCCCCCCACGGCAGGGAAGCGGGTCTGCAACCGCTGAAGTTCTACGGAGAGGACATCGCCCAGGTATCCTTCCCCGATCATCCTCTTCAACACATTGTCGATCCTGTAACTCATGGACGTCGGGACCAACTGGCATACCAGGTCCGGGTGTTGCAGCGAGGCCTCCAGCATGTCCCTGGCCTCTTGCGCGTTATTCGCCATCCTGGCCTGGGTCAGCACATGTTTTCCCCTCTCCAGCGCCGCCAGGGTCAGCGTCCGGTGCATGTAGGGCCAGGTGCCGATGCTCACCGCGTCGATACCGTCGTCGTCGAGTAATTCCTCCCAGTTGGCGTAGGCCCTGGGAATATTGAACTCGTCGGTGACCCGTTGGCTGGACTCGAGGCTGCGATTGGCCACCGCCACGATCTCACACCCAGGAATCCGTCGGAACGCGGGAATCTGGACAGTGCGCAGATTGGTACCGGCGCCGATCATCCCGATGCGAATCGGCTCCTGCTGTGAGCGTTTTGCGCTCGCCCCCCGTGGACTGACCAGGTTCACCGGCCCCACCGCAGCCGCCAGTGGGAGCGCGCCGATTGCGAGAAACTCTCGACGTTTCAGTCCTGGCGTGTCGTGGCTTTTGGACCCGTCGCTCAGACCCTTGGGTTCAGCATGCTCGAAGGAACTTGACTCGGTCATCAGGATCTCCTCGGCTCGTGAAATCAGACCGCGGTCAACATCCTATGAGTGGGCGGGTAGGCGCAAGCAGAAACCGGTCACGCGGTCCAGAACTGGCGCCAGGGTGAGGGCGAGGACTACGGGACGCCCTCGGAGATACTGAGGACAGCCGCACGCTCCGAGCCGGCGGCGTCCATCACGGCGCGGACGTCGTCCATCCGCTGCTCCAGAGTCGACAGGTCAGCCACCGCATCTGCCTCCCCGGTCTAGAAAGATCAGACGTGAGAACGATGCCAAGCGGTGAAGAAAACCCGCGAAGGAAGGTTCCTACCAGGCTTGTTCGACATGGGACACCCACCCCGGCACCAGCACCAGGTCGAGGGAGCTGCTCCCGATGACCTGGTACGCGATGCTGACGTCGCCGCTCTTGGCATAGTGCGTCGCAGGCGGCACGAGGATCTACCGGTGACATCAAGCTGTTCATAGGTCTGCTGGGCCTCATGCTACAGTGAGTCTGAGAACCCCTTGATGTCTCGAATCGTAGCCGCAGACACCTCCGGGATCACTTTCCGGAAAATCATTTCACCTGCGTGGCAGGTGCCATTGACGGTCCGGCTGTAGACGCTCACGCCGGCCGCCATGAGCGTCTCGTAGTACTTCAGTCCTTCGTCTCGCAGGGGGTCTAGCTCATTGACCGAAATGACGTGCGGCGGCAGACCTTGCAGGTCCGGAGCCTCGGCGAAGTAAGGCCAACAAAGCGGATTACGATCGTTCTCGTGCCCAGGGTCGTACGCAACGGCCAAGGCGCCCATCGTGCTGCAGTTGAGGAAGTAGTCATCGTTTTCGTAGAGGGACGGAAGCTCTTTGGTCTTGTTGGCCCATGCGCCGTAGATGTACGGACACATGGCATAGGCGCCGTCGATCTGCTCGAGTCTACCATCCCTCTTGGCCTTTTGAGTCACAGCCAAGGTGAGGTTGCCGCCGCCGGACTCACCTGACACGACGATCGTGGAAATCCTGAGCGCGGCCTTGTTATTGAACGTCCACTGCAGGCCGCTCATGCAGTCGTTGAGCCCTGCGGGGAATGGGTGGTTGCCGAGCTTTCCTCCGCCGTTGCGAAACTCCACACCCACGACCACCATGCCCACGCCGCAAAGCTCGTCGCGCCACCGTGTAGCGAGAGCACCGGTGGCTCCCAGAAGGACCATGGCGCCTCCGTGAATATTGTAGACGCAGGGTAGCGGGCCAGAAGCGCCCTCCGGCTCGTGGACATAGAGCGTAATGTCGTTGCCGTCGACTCCCTCAATCACCTCGGTACGCCTCGTCACATTCTCGATCGGCGGCAGGTCCGCGAGCCACGCCGCGAATAGGTCTTCGTACCCTGGCTCCGAAGCCGCTATGAACTCGTGTATTTCGGCGAGTGGCGACTCTGCGGTTACGGGTGCGGGCCTCGGGGCTTCGTCGAAGCGGAACTCCGCGAGGGCCGCCACCATTCGAGGGTCGGCCCGCGGATCGGTCCTCAAGACCCGGTCAGGATCGCCGAGTCTGCCGGGCGACAGGGGCTGCTCGGTTGTGGAACGGGCTCGGCCGGACATTGTCATCGTTCTGCCTCCGGTGCTCAGGTGATCCTGTTTGTTGGTCCGACCCGGTGCCGAACCACCATATCATGGGCGTCGAGTCAATTATCTGACGTGAACGTCAGCGCCGAACTGAACGAGTCCAAGCTTCCTGGCCACCGCCTGCTTGGCGAGCACGTCCGTCCGCCCCGTCTCGACCACCACCGGCCCGTGTGAGCGGAGGACTGCCGCTTCCAACGAGCCCCCAACCGAAGTCGAAAGCCACCACCGTCGTGGGCCGGCCCACGTCCACACAGACGGTCGTATTGGATGTACCGAGATCGATCGCCCAGTGGGTTGCCATGCGGAGCCTTACGAGGAGGTCGACTTACAAATCGAAGCCGATCTACAAATTGTCGAACATCTCTTCCATGCGCCTCCGGGTCGCCTCGTCGGGCAACCGCCCAATGCCCGCGCCCATGTTGTCGACGAGGTGCTCGGGATCTCCGGTAGCCGGAATGATGACCGTCACCGCCGGATGCGACAGGATGTACTTGAGAAAGAATTGTCCCCAGCTTCGGCAATCGAACTCGGCCGCCCAATCCGGAAGCTCTCGGCCGCTCGCCGCGCTGAAAAGTCGACCGACGTTGAACGGCTCGTTGACGATCACCCCCATCCCTCGGTCCTGCGCCAGGGGAAGAAGACGCTCAGCGGCCTCGCGCTCCCCGAGCGAATAGTTGACCTGGACGAAATCGAGCTCTTCGCTGCGGAGCACCTGCTCCATCTGTTCGTATTGTTGCCCAAAGGAGGTCGTCACGCCCACGTACCGCGTGCGCCCCTCCTCTTTCGCCTGTCGGATCGTCCTCAAGTGGATGGCCGTGTCCTGCAGGTTGTGCACCTGATTCAGGTCGATGACCTCGCGTCCCCAGTCTCGGAACGACTCCTCCTGCTGATCCAGCCCCGCCTGCCGCCCTCCACGTGTCGAGATCTTGGTGGCGAAGAAAAGGTCGTTCCCGATTCCAATCTCCTGGACGATCTGGCCGGCCACTTGTTCCGAGGTCCCGTACGACGGAGCCGTATCGAAGAATCGCCCCCCCATTTCGTGGAAGAGTCGCACCACGTCACCCAAGGGAACCCACTCCGGGCTCGGTGGCCCCACATTAAACGTGCGCGCACTACCGAGCCCCACAGCGGGAATCATCTCCCCCGAAGACGGGATCGCACGCATGAGCTGCGGTTGTTGTTGAGCGANGGCGGGCAACTCATTCAGCAGCAGACCCGCCCCGGCCCCCGCGCTGATTTTGAGCATCTTTCGACGCGAGATCGTCATGTCGTTCACCTCGTGGACTGTACGAATATCTCTCTNGCGAAGCACCCAAGATGAGATTCGTGGCATCGAGTGGGCAAGGTGGGGGGCCTATACACGCTNCCGCGANCNNCGGACGACCCGGCACCGGCNACCGATACACTTCCCCGTGCCCTCGACCATGGCGAAATGGAATGAGAGTGAGCGACCGAGTCTGCCGGATGCACACCGACTCGGCNGNGGGTATATTGCCTGTCCGCCGCCTCTGCCCGGTTTGTNGCGGCCAGACTGGATGTCGCATTTCCCTCNGNGNTTGAAGACGCANATGCNACGGAACTTCTTCNGGAACAGTGAGCGGGCACTTCCCAAGCTGCTTGNGATGTTATGGGTGCTCGTCTCGCCCCTTCAAGCGCAGGAATTTGGTGCGGCGGTCGCGATCGGGGATGATGAGATTCTGATCGGGGAACCGCTCAACCAGCGAAGAGGCTCCACCATCTACCGTTACAGGCAAACAGCCGACGGATGGGAGCAAGTCGGCACGCTGAGGGCGCCNCCNCCCGCGCGGGGTGGCGACTATTTTGGCCGTTTCATCGAGACGGATGGGCGCTCGTTGTTGGTCGGGGCCACGTTGTACGAGAACTCGACCGGCACGGTTTGGACCTATCGTCGGGAGGGAGCTGATTGGGAATTCGACTCCGTCCTCAGGCCGGACAGCCTCAACGNGGAGGAAGCGTTCGGCCGGTTCGGTCAGCTCTATGANGACAAATTCTTCGTGTCGTCCCTCGGATTTGGGGGGTNTGGCGCNGTTTGGGTCTTCGAACGAGATNCGTCGGGTGCCTGGGTCGAACGGGCNACGTTGCAACCCGAAGCTCCTTCGNCAGGGGAATTCTTCGGNTGGGGGCTCGAGTACAACGGCGAGCGGCTCATCGTNGGGTCTTTCGCCGGGGNGGAGGGCACTGGGGCGGCGTATGTGTTTTCACAGGACGACGAGGGAACNTGGTTCCAGGAAGCGCGACTNGCGTTGACGGAGNGGGAATCCCAGCCCGGTGACGTCGGATCACCNGGCCGCCCGGACGCCGGAACCATTGGGGTAGGCTGGTTCGAGGGAATGGCGCTTCTGGGGCTTCCGGGCCGCGAGGGGACGGCGGGCGTAGCGTACGCGTTCACGCAGGAAGCGCAAACAGGTAACTGGGTGTATGGCACCACACTGGCGGCACCTGATTCTCGCCCGGGTTCTTTCTTCGGTCACCTGTTTCACGCTCAGGATGGTGAGCTCTGGGTCTCTGCACCGGGGGCGGGCGGCGCTGGCAGCATTTACCGCTTCTCCTATGATGCNGACTCTGGGCAGTTCCGTTCGACTGGTACGATCGCCAACTCGATCGATGTCGAGGTGGAGGATGGATTCGGCGCCACGATCGCGACGNCTGGNGGTCTGGCGGTCATCGGGCAACCGGGTGACGACGACGGTATAGGGTCCGTGATGGTGATGNGGGGGCAGGCGGGGGACTGGGNGTCCGAGTCCAAGCTCCTGATTCCGGGGAGGCCNGGCCTNCCCGCGATAACGGGGGGTGAGGTCCTCTGTGGTGAGAGCGGTGCCGCGGCCGGGTTCGGNTGCTCGCGCGTGGACATTCTCTCGTTCCTCCCCACCGATGCGATCGGGGGTGGTCGCGGGACCAGAACCAACGACCTCTGGGGCTGGACCGACCCGCAGACGGGCCGTGAATATGCGCTCGTGGCCCGCACGAATGGCATCGCGTTCGTCGATATCTACGACCCGACCAATCCGGTGTACCTGGGCAGTCTTCGGAAGACGCTGGGTTCTCAAGCGACCACGTGGCGCGATGTGAAGGTGTTCGACAATCACGCCTTCGTCGTAGCCGACGCGGCTGGTGCACACGGNATGCAGGTGTTCGACCTCACNCGACTGCGTGACGTGGGCGAGGTGCCCGAGGCGTTCCTGCCCGACGCGTTGTACGGGGGAATCTGGAGTGCTCATAACATCGCTATCAATGAGAGCACCGGCATCGCGTATGCCCTCGGCGCGAGCTACGGCGGAGAAACGTGCGGTGGGGGGCTCCACATGATCGATGTCAACGAGCCGACCGAACCGACGTTCGCTGGNTGCTTTCGCGACAACTTGACCGGGCGCTCAGGAACCGGATACGTCCACGATACACAGTGTGTCATCTACAAAGGTCCGGACGTCGAGCACGNTGGAAAAGAGATCTGTTTNGGCTCCAACGAGACCGCACTTTCCATNGCCGACGTGACCGACAANGACAACCCNGTCTCGATCGCGATCGCGAGCTACCCGAACGTGGCNTACGCGCACCAGGGTTGGCTCACCGAGGACCAGCGCTATTTCTTCATGAGNGACGAGCTCGATGAGAGTGCNGCAGGNGGCGGACGCGGCAGTGGACGGGGCGGCGGTGGGGGTGGCGCAGCGGGNGGCGGAGACGGCCCGCCCGCGATGGNGGGCACNCGCACNCTNATNTGGGANGTGGCCGACCTCGATGANCCGATCCTGGCCAAGGAACACTTCGGTGAGGTCCTGGCGACCGACCACAACCTGTACATCANGGGTAACCTGATGTACCAGTCGAACTACATGAGTGGGCTGCGGATCCTGGACATCGGTGACCCGTTGAACCCCATCGAGGTTGGCTTCCTGGACACAGTCTCCAGGAGCGATTCCGCAGCGATGAGTGGAGCTTGGTCGAACTACCCGTTTTTCGAGAGTGGGACGATCGCGGTCTCCAGTACTGGGGAGGGTGTCTTCTTCCTCAGGTATCGGCCCCGCGAGATTCTTTGACCTGAAGTGTCACGGGAGAATGTCATGTTATCAATGAAGACTCCGACCGTACGTTCGCCTTACGAGTCCCGTACGCGGGTGCTCCGCCGGTCTCTCAGCCTGTCTCTTGGCCTATGTGTCGGGTTGCTCTTGGTCGGGCTGAATTCAATCTCGGCGCAGGTGCAGTCGGTAGAACTCCCCAAGCGTGTCCCTGCACCGTTCATGAGCTACCAGGGAGCGGGTTGGCTCGAACGCCCCGAGCGTGTTGCGGAAGAGATGCCTGACGAAATGGTGGCGATGATGGGCCTCGAGGACGGCGACGTTGTCGCGGACATCGGAGCCGGATCCGGATACTTCACGCGCAGGATGGCCAGGCTCGTCGCTCCGACGGGCACGGTCTACGCCGTGGACATCCAGCCCGAGATGCTGGAGATCCTGCAGGGCCACGTCGAAGAAGAAGGTGTGACCGGCGTCGTGCCCGTCCTGAGCGAATTCGATGACCCGAAGCTTCCCGAGGGGGAGATCGACTGGATTCTGCTCGTCGACGTGTATCACGAGTTCGGGAACCACGAGGCCATGCTCGCCAAGATGCTCGAGGCGCTCAAGAGCGACGGAAGGGTGGCCCTGCTCGAGTATCGGGTCGAGGACGGGTCGGGCGACCACATCAAAGGCGACCACCGGATGTCCGTCCGGCAGGTCCTCAGCGAGTGGGGTCCGGCGGGGTTCGAGCTCGTCGAGCTGCACGAGTTTCTACCGAGCCAACACATGTTCATCTTCCGGCCCTCTGGCGGCGAGGGGATGGCGCATTACGACCTCCTCGAGGCGATCAGGGAAGGACACATCGAGATGGTCAGCTCGGATCTGGGAGCGGAGACCGTCGAACTTACGATCCGGAGGACCCGGCCCGAACCGATGGTGATCACGCTGCCGGTCGGCACATACTTTGAGACTCCAGGCCGAGCCAGCGACCTGATCGCACTCAGAGACGGCGTGGTCGTTCTTCTCGAGGATGGCCCTGAGGTCTGGCAGGTCTTGGCGCGCAACGTACAGGCGACCCTGCCTGCCCCGGGTCCGCAGGACGAGTTCGAAATCCAATCGGCCGACGAGCGCGTCGGCATGCGCGACGTGATGTGGCTGTATCAGGGGATGAACCTCCAGCCCGAGATCGAGCCGTTGATCCAGCAGCTGTCTTTATCGATTGCCTCGGGTAACCCCGGTTACGCCGAACTCGCTGAACTCGCGTCGCGTACGCCGTATGCGCCCGAAGAAATCGTGGGGCTTGCCGTGGCATACACGGATTCGAGCGGGACAGACGTCACAACCAAGCGGATCTGGGCGGAGCGTGACAGGTTTGTTCCCGCCCTCACGGACCCAGGATTGCGGAGGTTCTTCGAGACTCGGTGACGGTTCGCCGGGCGGAACGGGGCTAGAATTCCACAATTTCTGGCTTGCCATGGCCGAGCTGCTACGGCAGACCCGCTGCAATCTCATCGTAGAAGCCTGGAATGCTTCTTTGCATGAACAGGCCGTTTTCCGCCATCGTCCAGCTGAGGCTCTGTGCCCTTATGCGCTCGGACGCCTGGTCCTTGGACGTCCCGGCCCTGATCAGATCCGCCATTCGGGCACGAACCGCTTCCATTTGATTACGAAAAGCCACCACATCACTTCGATCCATGATCGCGCCGTGCCCGGGAATCGCGGTGTCGAAATCCAGGGCCAAGACGTTGTTCATGGTGGCGACCCAACCAGCGCTGCTTCCGCCGTTGGCATAGTCGATGAATGGCGCGGTGCCATGCAGTAGATCACCCCCGTGTACCGTTCTCAGATCGGGGAAATAGATCACGGCGTCCCCGTTGGTGTGTCCAGTGCCCATGTAGAATGCCCGCACTTGAACACCACCGAGATAAACGGCCGTCTGATCGGTAAAAACCACTCTCGGCGGTGCATCCTGGTTCCCTCTCACCATGTTGTCTCTGGCATTCTGGTGAGCGATGATCTCGGCGATGTTGATGTACTCGACGTTGCCGCCGGCGTGGTCACCATGATGGTGGGTGTTCAGGACGTATCGGACCGGTTGATCGCTCACGGTGGCGACCAGGGCCTGAATGTCGGCGAAATTCTGCGGATACTTGTCGTCGATTAGAATCACGCCTTCAGACGTGACACGTACGCCGACGTTTCCGCCGCTCCCCATGATGGCATAGAGCCCCTCTTTGACCTGCTCGATCGTCAGGTCCTGTTGCGCCTGTACACCGGTGAAAGCAGTTGCGACGAAAGCGCCGGCGACGAATACGCTGGCAAGGACGATTTTTCCCATCGAGTTGATCATGATTCCTCCTGCGGCGTCGTGGAGCGGCTCACCTCCGAGCAATGTTACGTGGCTCTGAGCTTCTTGACGAGTGCGCCTTGGTCCGATCGCCTTGCGGCGCTCGTCCGAGGAACGGAGCTCCTGAGATCGAAGAGGGCAGCGCTGCGGTGGTGCCTCCTCCGGTGCACGACGATCAGGAAACCGTGTAA
>PCCM01000056.1 GCA_002731735.1 Gemmatimonadota bacterium
GGACGACTGATACTTGCCCTTTCCGGGGTTCTCCTGCTGAGTCAGACCGCTGACGCACAGACCCGATTCATGTATTTGAGGGGTCAGACCGTGTCCCCCGCGTTCGAGGGCTGGTGGCCGAACGACGACGGGACGTTCACGCTGTTCTTCGGGTACATGAACTCGAATTGGGAGCAGGAATTCGATATCCCGATCGGGCCCGACAACTACTTCATGACCACAGAGGCGGGGCGGCTGGACGATCTTGAGCGGGATGCTTATGACGCTTCGGAGGCAGACCAGGGACAGCCGGCACACTTCTACCCACGACGTAACCCCTTCCTGTTCACGGTCCGCGTGCCACAGGACTTCGCCGACGACACGGAGTTGGTCTGGACGCTCACATCGCGAGGGAAGGTGCATCGCGCGTACGCCTCGTTGGCGAAGGACTACCGGATCGACCCGCAAGTAATCTCGACGGAAGTGGGTGGGGCGTTCGGTAGCTTGAGCGACGCCCTTCGCTCCAACATTCCTCCGGAGATCGACGTCGAGGGGCAGGCAACTCGCACGGTGCGTGTAGGGGAGCCGCTGTCGCTGGCAGTGGTAGCCAACGACCCCGATAATCTTCCCAGGCGCAGCCCAAGAAGACTCCCGAGCAATACGAACCAATTGTATCGGCCTCCTTCGTCGGTCGTCGTCTCTAGCGGACCCGGGTTACGGCTGTCGTGGATCGTTTACCGAGGGCCTGCTCGGGACGTAACGTTCAATCCAATCCAGATGAAGACATGGACGGACAGCCGGGTGTACGGAAACTCTCCGTGGTCGCCTCCCTACATCATTCCGGAGCCGCCGCCAGGCAATAGATGGATCGCCGACGCAGTCTTTGATGAGCCCGGAGAATACTTGCTCCGAGTGGTTGCAAGCGACGGCTCGATGTTCAGCTACGAAAACCTCCCCATCACCGTGACCCAGTGACGCTCACTGTATGAGCGGCGCGAAGTCCGCGGGGCACCGTGCGCAACGAATGGAGAACGGACGATGAGTGAAGAAATTAGGACGGGTTCGCGGGTCAGGCTGGCGCTTTCGCTTCTTGCAGCCGGTGCCCTCGCGTGGATTCTGATCGGTCAGCAATCGAGCTTGGACGCTGCGGAGCAGCAGACCATCTTCATGGGCGGTAGTCCGCGTCGAGCGGACTCCGAAGCGGTGAATACGTCGCGGCTCTTGTTCCCCGCCGGCGTCCGGTCGAACTGGCATACACATACGTGGGGCCAGCTTCTGATGGTCGAGGAAGGCGAGGGACGCCATCAAGTCCGAGGCGGCCCGGTGGTCGCTAAGGGCCCGGGGGAGCCGTGGTTCACCGCGGAAGGAGTCGAGCATTGGCACGGTGCGGCCCCGGACGAAGATGCGCTCCAGTTGACGATCTACGAGGGCAGCGTCGAATGGCTGGAGCCGGTCCAGGACGAGGAGTACCTGGTTACGCCCCAGCGGTAGGGTCAGAGATGCGATGCCAATCTTCGAATATCGTTGTTCCGGCTGCTTGGACGAGTTCGAGAGTCTGGTACTGAATTCCTCTCCTGTCCCTGGATGCCCCTCGTGCGGCAGTCAGGACCTTGAGAAGTTGATGTCGATGTCCTCCGTGAGTTCGGAGCAAATCCGGAGTCGCGCGACCAGCGATATTCGAGCTAGAAATCGCGCGCTACGGAAGGATCACGCCCACGAAGAAGTGAAACGAGTCGAAGCCCATGCTCGCGATCATGACGATTAAGGCACCTTGGCCCGGAACTGGCGGATTCACGACGTGACGGTACGAAGCTCCCGGGCTGGGCACGCCTCGCTGGCTGTGCTCCTTCTCGTCGGGGGGGGCGCGATGGTGGTGGTCGGCGCGCCTACCGCTTCGACCGAATCGGCGTTTTCACTCCACGCCGCTCGGACGGACCCCGAGGAGGTCCGGGAGATTCTCGACGCGTACTGCGTACGGTGCCACAACGAGAGGCGTCTCAACGGTGGACTGGCGCTCGACGTGTTGGACGTCGAAAACCCCATTGCGGCCGCTGATCGTTGGGAGACGGTAATCCGGAAGCTGCGGACCGGCACCATGCCACCGGGTGGCGTGGCACGGCCCGATCCGGCCGAGTACGACCTCGTGGCGGGGTGGCTGGAGACGGAAATCGACAGGGCGGTCTCTGGGGCCGAGCCCAACCCGGGCGCGACCAATGCGGTCCATCGGCTCAACCGCCTGGAGTACAACAACGCTATCAACGAGCTGTTCGTGCTCGACGTGGACGTCAGGACGCTTCTGCCGGGTGACGAGACGGCGGATGGAAGTTTCGACAATTTCGCCGACGCCCTCTCGATCACGACCACGCACCTGGAGCGGTACATGTCTCTGGCGCGGTATGTGACTCGTCTTGCGACTGGGCTCCCTCCGACCGCTCCGGGTGTGGAAACCTTCGAGGTGCCGCTGCACGTGGTGCAAGACCAGCGTCAAAGTGAAGACCTCCCCTTCGGGTCACGGGGCGGCGTCTCCGTTCGATACGATTTTCCGGTTGATGGGGAATACCTGATCAAGATCCAGCTCCGTAGGCAGTACCAGGACTACCTGATGGGTATGGGATGGCCGCAGCAGTTGGACCTCAGACTCGACGGAGAGCTCCTGGAGCGGTTCACTGTGGGAGGAGGAGCCACCCAGTTCAGGCCCGCAGCCGCCAGTTACGCGGGCGCGGGCGAGCCGGGTTCCGCTGGTTCTCCCGCATGGGAAGAATACATGCAGATGACCGGAGACGCTCATCTGGAGGTCCGCCTCACGGTCGAGGCCGGGCCTCGCCTGGTCGGCGTGTCGTTCGTCAGAGACCAATGGGAGCCCGAACTACTGCCACAACCGCAGCAACGCGGGAGGGTCCTGACCAACGATCAGATCTACATGGACCACGCGAGCGTACACTCCGTTCAGATCGGAGGCCCGTACGAGATCACCGGCACCGACACGGAGACACCGAGCCGAGAGGAGATTTTCGTATGCCGGCCCGAGCCCGGCTCGGAAGAAGAGGTGTGCGCCGCGCAGATCCTCGCGAGAATGGCCCGACGCGCCTTTCGCCGTCCCACCACGGAGCAGGACGTGGAGATGCTGCTCGGGTTCTTCCGGCAGGGTCGCACGGAGGGTGGCAGCTTCGACGCCGGGGTCCAGCTCGCGTTGGAACGACTCGTAGTCGACCCGGAGTTTCTGTTCCGCATCTATCGTGCGCCCGCCGGGGTCGAGTCGGGCGACGTCTATGACCTCGACGACGTAGCGGTCGCCTCGCGGCTGTCTTTCTTCCTGTGGAGCAGCATCCCCGACGAGCCCCTGCTCGAACTGGCCGAAAACGGGCGTTTGACCGAACCCGCCGTGTATGAGGAGCAGGTTCGGAGGATGTTGGCGGATCCGCGCGCCATCGACGCACTCGTCGAAGGTTTTGCGGCCCANTGGCTCAACCTTCGCCTCCTCCCCGAGAAGCTCGCCGATCCTCTCAAGTATCCCGACTTCGACGACAGCCTCCTCGACGCGTACCAACAGGAGACGGAGATGTTCGTCGCNTACAATCTGCGCGAGGATCGGCCCATTCCTGAGCTGCTGAGCGCGGACTACACTTTCGTAAACGAGCGTCTGGCGAGGTTCTACGGCATCCCGGGCGTCTACGGCAGCCGCCCACGCCNAGTCACACTTCCGAACCCGGATCAGCGGGGAGGCCTGCTCGCTCACGGTGGGCTGATGGCCATAACNGCGTACCCGGACCGCACCTCGCCTGTGTTGCGGGGNAAGTGGCTCCTCGACAATATCCTCGGCGCGAATCCGGCGCCGCCGCCGGCCAACGTGGACACCAGCTTGGATCAANGCCGGGAAGCAGAAGCGCTCGGTATCCGCGAACGCCTGGAGCAGCACCGAGAGGATCCTCTATGCGCCAGTTGCCACACGCTCATGGATCCCCTGGGCTTCGCGCTCGAGGAGTTCGATGCCGTGGGAGCGTGGCGGGACACCGATGAGACAGGTGGTCCGGTCGACAACGTCGGGACTTGGCCCAGTGGCGTGGAACTGANTGGGGTGGCCTCGCTCAGGNCACTCCTGCTCGACTATGATGACCAGTTCGTTCGGACGGTGACCGAGAAGCTCATGTCTTACGCTCTTGGACGTCCGCTAGAATATTTCGATCAGCCGACTGTTCGTCAGATCGTACGGGACGCGGAGGCCGGCGGTTACCGCTGGTCNTCGATCGTCCTTGGAATTACAAAAAGCGCAGCCTTCCTCATGCGCAGATCTGTGGAGGCACAATCTGTGGGGGCACAGTGACGTGGGATGCCCAGTGAGGCGGGATCAGAACACACTTGGAGGCGCCACATGTTGAGAATTCTGGCTGGGAAAACGCTCCCGCGACGAACCCTCCTTAAGGGCGTCGGCGCGACTCTGGCNCTACCCTTTCTCGACGCGATGTTCCCCGCTTTCGGACTCCGTGGGCAGAGCGCGCCTGGACGCGTGCATCGNTTCCAGNCGTTCTACGTACCGAACGGGATGGCCATGGAGTACTGGTCTCCCACANGGGAGGGACGAGACTTCGGACTCACACCNATTCTNGAGCCGCTCGAGCCCTTCCGGGAGCAGATGCTGGTTCTTTCGGGGGTGAGAGCGAATTGGGTCCAGATCCACGCCGGTGCTTCCGGATCGTTNCTTACCGGCATTCCTCAAGGCGGGCGTACAGAGACCGAGATCATCGCGGACGTATCGATGGACCAACTTCTGGCACGAAAATTCGCCCAGGAAACTCAGTTGGCCTCGCTGGAGCTCTCCATGGACGCCTCGGCGAACGCGGGGGCCTGTAGCAGTAACCTCAGCTGTGTCTATACGCACACGCTCTCGTGGCGTGGTCCGACCCAGCCCCTACCGACGGAGTACAACCCGCGGGCCGTGTTCGAGCGCCTGTTCGGCGACACTGGCTCCACCGAGCGAGCCGNTAGGGAGGCGAGGTTGNGACANCAGGCGAGCATACTCGACTCCGTGACGGACAAGATAGGCGCCCTCAGCCGGGAGATAGGGGCGCAAGACCAGATAAAGGTGGAGCAGTANACGGAGGCCATCCGCGACGTCGAGCGGCGAATCCAGAAGGCCGAGGAGCAGATCGATATCGAGCTGCCCAACATNGAGCAGCCCGAAGGTGCGCCGCCGGTGTTCGAAGACCACCTGGAGCTGATGATGGACCTGAAGATTCTGGCGCTCCAGGCCGATTTGACCCGGGTCATCACCTTTATGATCGGNAAAGAGCAGAGCCCACGGCCCTACCCGCAGATCGACGTGCCAGACGCNCACCATCCGCTTTCACATCACAACAACCAGCCGGAGCTGGTCGAGCGCATGTCGAGAATCAACCGCTACCACACCGAGCTCTTCTCCCAGTACTTGGCGAAGCTCCGGGACACGCCCGATGTAGACGGAACGCTGCTGGACAACATGACGATCCTCTACGGCTCGGGGATCTCCAACAGCACGAGGCACTCCGGCCAGAACCTTCCCCTCCTCGTGATGGGAGGTGGCGCTGGGACCCTCAATGGCGGTCGGCACCTCACGTACGCCGACGAGCCGGGCATGGCGAATTTACTCGTCACACTTATGGACAAGCTGGGTCTACCAGTGGATGCACACGGAGCGAGCACCGGAGCGCTGCAGCTCGATCCGCTCCCGGGGATCTGATCTCTCATGCGCGGACGGAATCCAAGGTTGGGTAGACGCCCCGGGGCGTCCAGTGGACGCCAATGGCGTCGAGGCGGGGCAATGCTGATCCCGTTGGGCTTGGCGCTGCTTCTCGTAGGAGCCGGTGTTGCGGACCCGCCACCCCTGATCGAGGCTGCCAAGGGTGGGGACTGGGAGGCCGTGGGAGTCTTGCTTGAGCAAGGTACGGACGTCACGGTAACCGCAGCCGACGGAGCGACCGCCCTTCACTGGGCTAGTTATTGGGACGTCGTCGAGACCGCTCAGCTCCTGATTCGCGCAGGCGCCGACGTCAGCGCGGCGAACGATCTCGGCGCAACGCCTCTATGGATTGCGAGCTTGAACGGAAGTACGTCCATGACCCGGACCCTGCTTGAGGCCGGAGCGGATCCCAACGCCGCCCTGCTCTCCGGAGAGTCTCCGGTCATGACGGCGGCTCGCACGGGCAGCCCGCAGGTTGTGGAACGCCTACTCGCCGCCGGTGCCGACCCGAACGCCAGCGCAACGCGCGGGCAGACCGCGCTCATGTGGGCGGCCTCCCAACTACATTCCGATGTGGTTGGCGTGTTGCTAGAACACGGAGCCGACGTGCAGGCGCGGTCGGAGACGTGGAGCCAGGTCATGGCCGTCTCTCCCCATAGCCACCCGGCAAATCAGCAGGACGTCCTCCACGGAGGTAACACGGCGCTGACTTTTGCGGCCCGGGTGGGTGATCTCTCGTCCGCAAGGATGCTCGTGAATGCGGGTGCCGACGTAAACGATGCCGATGCGCGTGGGGTCAGTGCCACGGTTCTGGCCGTCCACTCCGGATTTGGCGACCTAGCAGAGTTCCTACTCGACGAGGGCGCCGACCCGAATGCATCAGAGGCTGGGTTCTCGGCCCTCCACGTGGCGATCCTGCGTCGGGACGAGCACATCGCCAACAGGCTTCTCGCCCTTGGGGCAGACCCGAACGCCCGCCTCATGAACTGGACTCCCTCACGCCGCGCGTCGGCTGATTGGAGCATCTCCCCTGCCCTGATCGGAGCAACACCGTTCTGGCTCGCGGCTCGGCTCAGCCAACCCGGGGTCATGCGCCTTCTCCTTGAGCGTGGGGCCGATCCCTTCTTCGTGCATGAGGTTCGCTATGTGACAGCAGCCGGATCGTACGGGGCTGCCGGCACGGAAGAGAAGACCACGACGCTCATGGCCGCAGTCGGCATGGGCGGATCGCGGAGGATACGTGCCTTCGTCAATCCTGATCCCGCCGAGCTAGAGGCTCTCACCTTAGAGGCTGTCCAGTTGGTAGTGGAACTCGGTGTCGACGTGAGTGCCACCGACCTGCAAGGTCGGACGGCAGGTGACACCCGGAGCTACCCCTCGGTCAGGGATTTCCTGGCTGCGGAATCCGCACGCTAGAGAATCTTCGACAATATCGATTCCAACAGGGGCAAGAGCCCGGAGGAGCAAAACATGACAGCCAGAAAGCCGTTCGTGTTCGCCGGCGTGGCGTTCATCTTTGGAGTGGGCTTCATGCTGGGCACGATGCAGGGGGTACAGGACGCCCAAGCACAATCCGCCGCCCGCGTCTTTGAGTTGAGAACCTACACGACTCCCGAGGGAAAGCTGCCCAACCTCGAGGCTCGGTTCCGCGATCACACGATGAGCATATTCGAAAAGCACGGGATCACGAACGTCGCCTACTGGACGCCCCAGGACGAACCGCTTTCGGCGAATACGCTGGTCTACATCATCGCCCACGACAGCCGCGAGGCAGCGACGGCGAGCTGGGCGGCATTCCAAGCCGATCCGGAATGGCAGCGGGTGAGCCGCGAGTCCCAAGTAGACGGCCGAATCCTGAACGGTGTCGAATCAGTGTTCCTCGACCCGACTGACTTTTCCCCTATGCAGTAACAATTCGGCGACAAACACGGCCGGTGTCGGCGCCGGGCTAGAAGCCCACACCTTTTACGTTCAGCCGGATGCGCACCAGGCGCGTGTTGGCCGTAACGAACAGCGTGGAGCCGTCTTCTCCGAACGTGGCGTTGGACGTTCTCGGGGGCGCCAGGAGCGTTCCCAGGTGCTCCCCATCCGCGTTGATGATCAACACGCCGCCGCGGGGGCCCGTCACGTAGACGTTCCCCTCTTGGTCGACGGCCATGCCGTCGCCCCATGACTCGAAGAAGACACGACCGTTGCTGATGCCGCCGTCCGATTCGACATCGTACGCCATGACGACCGGCTGATTGGCCCCGTCCGAGTTGGCCACGTAGAGGATCGACTGGTCGGGCGAGAAGGCGATGCCATTCGGTCGAGAAAGCTCATCGGTCAGCAGGGTCAGGGAGCCTGATGCGGCCAACCTGTATACACCCTGGAAGTCGAGCTCTTTCTCCTCGTTGCCCCCCTGCAGTCCATACGGCGGGTCTGTGAAGTACAGGTCGCCATTGGCTCGCGGCGCCACGTCGTTGGGGGAATTGAAGCGTTTTCCTTCGTACTCCCCAACAAGCGTCTCGAACCTGGACGCGGGCGCATCCCATGGCGCCTCCATCCGGGCCAGACGTCGATCACCATGCTGCGCCAACACGAGCTTCCCCTCTGCATCCAAGGCCAGTCCGTTGGATCCACTCTCCCCTTCCCTAGGGATCGCCCCCGTGAATCCGGCCGGCTGCAGCCAGAGCGACGCTTCCTCGCCCTCGCTCCACCGGTACACCGCATTATTGGGGATATCCGAGTAGAGGATCGACTGAAGCTCCGGAACCCACACGGGTCCTTCGACCCATTCGTGGCCCTCGGAGAGAACCTCGATCACGGCGTCCGGCGGAACGATGGCGTCCAACCTCGGATCGAGACGCTCGATGCTCCCGGTGGTGGGGTAAGAGACCGGCGTGAGTTCCTCAACCGCCGGCTCGTCAACCATACAAGACACCATGGTTGTTACGCCGACGAGTGTCGCTAGGGACTTATGCATCTTCCGGATCCTCCTCAAGAAGTACTGCGGAACGATTTCGCAACGAAGTACACAACCCGGGCGAGGCCAGATCCAACCAAAACCCTTCGAAGGGCCTTCGGAGGTGCAAGGATACTCGGCGCGGACGCTACGCGACCCTCCATGACTCGGCTCCTTGGTTAGAGAGGACTCGAACGCAAGGTACGCCCAAGCCGCCGATAGCGCACAAACACCCGGAGGTGCTATCTGGCGGAGAGCCCGCTAGCCCGGGTATTCTGTTCAGTCGTGAAGCATCCGATGCCCAGGTCGGGAACGGCCAAAAACGTCCGGCGTGAAGAGTAAAGAGGAGTACGAGCGACCGCGCCCCGCGCAGAAGCCTCAGGAGGATGGAGAGCGGGACGCATGAACCTGAGGGTAAGATAGCCAACCGGACGAACAGGGTTTTCCTAGAGCCCTTGGGAGCGTAGAGTTCGCTCCACATCGACTTTTCTCGGCCACACCCAGGAGCGATCATGCAGGGTCTCATGATGGACCGTCAGTTGCTCATCTCGTCTCTGATCGAGCACGGAGCCAAAGTGTATCACGATCGTGAGATCGTTTCGCGGACCGTAGAGGGCCCGATACATCGTTACACCTTTGCGGATCTGCATGGGCGTAGTAAGCAGGTGGCCGGCGCCCTCACCGCACTCGGGATCAAGGCGGCGGATCGGATCGCGACGCTGGCGTGGAACGGATACAGGCACGTCGAGCTCTACTTCGGTGTGTCTGGCATGGAGGCGGTGTGTCACACGCTCAACCCGAGGCTCCACCCCTCACAGTTGATCTACATCCTCAATCACGCTGAGGATCGGCTTCTGTTTACCGATCTGACCTTTCTTCCCCTAGTCGAGGCGATAGCCGGGCAGTTGAAGACGGTCGAGGGCATAGTGGTCATGACGGACGCCGATCACATGCCGGAGTCGAAGTTGTCGAACCTGTTGTGTTATGAAGATCTCCTGAGTGAACAGGACGACGATTTCGTGTGGCCGGACTTCGACGAAAACACGGCCGCCTCACTGTGTTACACGTCGGGAACGACGGGAAATCCCAAAGGGGTGCTGTTCAGTCACAGGTCGAGTGTTCTCCATGCGTTCTGCGTATCACTCCCAGCGGTTCTCGCCCTTTCGGAATCGGAGACGTTTTTACCTGTGGTGCCCATGTTTCACGTCAATGCGTGGGGAACTCCTTATGCGATTCCGATGACCGGCACCAAACTCGTAATGCCGGGTCCGGCGTTGGACGGCGCCAGCCTCACCGAACTCATGAATGCAGAGGGCGTTACCAGTACGGCGGGGGTACCTACAGTCTGGTCTGGACTACTGAACTATTGGCGCGAACATGATACCAGCGTTCCCACCCTCAAGATCACGATCATCGGTGGGTCCGCGGTGCCGCGCTCGATGGTGGAGGCTTTCGACAAGGAATTTGGTATTGAGGTCCGACAGGGCTGGGGCATGACGGAAATGAGCCCCATCGGGTCGATCAACATACTCAAGCCGGAGCAGCGCGTGGCCCCAGACACGGAGCGCTACGACATCCAGGTTCGGCAGGGGCGAGCCGTCTACGGCGTTGAGATGAAAATCGTGGACGCCGAGGGTAAAACGCTGCCCTGTGACGGAAAAGCCTTTGGTGAACTCAAGGTGCGTGGACCGTGGGTGAGCAGAGCCTACTATTGCGGAGAGGAAGATGAGGTGCTCGACAGTGAGGGGTGGTTCCCGACGGGGGACGTCGCGACGATCGACGCCGATGGGTACATGCACATCACGGATCGAATCAAGGATCTGATCAAGTCGGGAGGAGAGTGGATCAGCTCGATCGAGCTCGAAAACCTGGCGATGAGTCATCCCGACGTAATGCAGGCGGCTGTCATCGGAATTCCCGATGAAAAATGGGCCGAACGGCCGCTCCTCATCGTGAAGCTGAAGGCCGAAGCCGCCCCCTCTAAGGAGGACTTGCTCGGGTTCTTCAAGGGTAAGGTTGCAGACTGGTCGATACCGGATGACGTGGTGATGGTCGAGGAGCTTCCCATCGGTGGCACTGGCAAGGTGCAAAAGACGGAACTCCGAAAGATGTATGCCTGATTCGAACGTGCCCCCCCCTCCGGCGCCGGAAGCACGGCAGAACACCATCGACGCCTTCTGCGAATCGTTCGCCGGGGACGACTTGGAGATGGGAGAGTTCGAGACGCGACTCGAGATGGCCCACCGGGCGCAGAGCGCGGAGCAGCTGCGCCTGATTCTGGCGGACCTACCGCCCGCGCCTGTCCCCGTGGGGAACGAGGTTACGGATCCACGCTTGGCTCCAAACGAGGTGGCCGCTTCAAGAGCTAACTCGCCTTCGATTTCACCCTCTGCCGACCTCGTTCCGCGCCCGACTCTTCCCGAGGACCGGATCCCGGATCATTCCGTGATCGTCGGCATCATGGGCGGAGCAGGGGTCACGGTCCGCCACCTTGGAGAGGCCTCGCGCGACGCCAGACTTCGCTTGAGATCGGAGCGGAAGGCTCGGAAGCTGCTGGAGAGGGGAAAATAGACTGCACAATCGATATCGGTTAGACAATGTGCCTCTCCCACTCCGGATTCCTTACCTCATTTACGGGTATGGCTTGGGTTTCCTATGGTTCGCTTACCTGCTGGTACTGCGTCTGACCGTATCCGTTCGGGTAACGGGCGACCAGCAACTCTCGGCCGACTCGAACTACATCTTTTGCCAGTGGCACGAGTCCGGCCCCTTGTCCCTGCAATGGTGGGCACCGCGTCTTCCGGCCTATCTACGGCAGCGACCGCAGGTCTGGATGCAACATCCGGCCTGGTACACGAAGCCGGTTGCGGTTCTTCTGAGTCTGATCGGCGTGCAACGACTCGTCCTCGGATCTACTGGCCATAACGGACGGCGCGCGGCTGACGAGCTCGTGACGTACCTCAAGGGCGGGTACTCCACTCTTGTCGTTCCGGACGGGCCCAGTGGACCGGCACGAACACTCAGGAAGGGGGTTCTTCACATGGCCCTTCAAAGCAGAGTGCCCATCATACCTCTGCGGGTTGTGGCGACGAGATCTTTTCGAACCAGATCCTGGGATCGCAAGATGCAGCCCGTGCCCTTTTCGACCATAGACGTGGTCATCGGATCCCCGATTGTGGTGACAACGAGCACGTTCGAGGCGACGTTTGAAGCACTCACCCAAGCGTTGGGGTAGACGATAGGACCTACTCCACGTCGGGGTAGACGTTGGGACCTACTCATGGTGATAAGAAAACTCCTCGCGACAGTGACCTGCGCGCTGCTGTGGATCCTATCCGGTTGCTCACCTCCGCCCCCGGATGGAGCGGAGTCTGTCATCGTCGTACATGGTCTCGGTCGTACTTCCGCGTCCATGACGATTCTCGTATCTCGCCTGAAGAACGCAGGTTTTCGCGTAGTCAGTTTTGGATATCCGTCGACATCGGAACCTATGGAGGCCCTCGTGGATCGGCTCCAGACCGAAGTGGGCCGGTGCTGTGAGGGCGAAACCGAGACCGTACATTTCGTCACCCACTCTATGGGGGGAGTGTTGGTCCGCAGCTACCTCAACCGGCAGCCCGAGGCCCATCAGGGGCGAGTTGTGATGTTGAGTCCCCCGAACCAGGGGAGCGAGATCATTGACGCCTTCGCCGACTCGCCCCTCCTTCAGCGCTTTGTGGGCCCCGCCGGCTCGAGTCTCGGGACCGACTCCGCGGGTATCGCGAGTCAGTTGGGCCCAGTACGATTCGGGCTCGGCATCGTCACCGGCGATCGGAGCATGAATCCGCTGGCTTCGTGGCTCATTCCAGGGCCAGACGACGGCAAGGTCGCCGTTGACCGGGCCAGGGTCGAAGGGGCAACAGACTTCATCGTAGTCTCCGCAACGCACACGTTCATCATGAACCGCAGGGAGGTGGCTGAAGAGGTGGTGCACTTTCTCCGCAACGGTCGGTTCGAGCGAGAGGACCAGTAGGCTGTCGCGCGGGGTTGTGCTCCTGGTAGGCATCTTCCTTCTGCCGACATTGGAACCCCTTGCTGCCCAGGACGGGACGGTCCAAGGGCGCGTGCGGGACGACGAGGGTACTCCCGTGTATAACGTGACGGTCTTGCTGCGCAGGAGCGGGACCCCCGTCGTCGCCGTCGATACGGATCGACTGGGCTCATTTCGTTTCTTCGGGGTCACTCCCGGGCCCTACACGGTGGGCGTCCAGGCGTTGGGGTACACGGAGTACTCCGAGGAGATCGTCGTCGACCCTGCGGAGACCTTGGAGCTCGAGCTCCGGCTCGAGCGGAACGCGCTGCTGCTAGACGGAATCTCGGTCGAGGCTGAGCGCAACCGTGCACGGGTAGTTTTCGAAACGGTGGGTGGCGCTACGATCAGAGATCTCGATCTCGAGGCCGTGAGGACGGTGCCGGCTCTCGCCGAGCCTGATCCGGTGCGCGCGCTCGAGGTGCTACCGGGTGTGGTGTCGACGTCCGACTTCTCCGCGTCCTTTCATGTACGAGGAGGGTCACAGGATCAGAACCTGATCCTGCTCGACGGGATGCCGATCTACTCCCCGTTCCACCTCGGGGGGATCTTCTCCGTCTTCAACGCGGACATGATCGACCGGGTGGAGCTCTACTCGGGCGGGTTTCCGGCGGAGCATGGTGGACGGGTCTCATCCGTACTTCAAGTCGAGAGCGACTCGGGTGACGGTGACTTTTCGGGCGTGGCAGCCGTCTCCCTGCTCGCCACGAGGGTGGCCATCGGCGGCGGGCTCGGGACGTCTGTCGCCAGCGCACTCGGTTTCGAGAACATTCACTACCGGGTGTCGGCCCGGCGTTCGTACATCGACATTCTCGCCCCACAAGTCCCCTACCATCTGACCGATTTCCAGGGGCTCATAGAGGGTTGGACAACCGGCGGCGACCGCATCGCGCTCACAGGCTACGTGGGTCGGGACGTCTTCGATCTGACGAACCTGGACGACGAGGACTTCCCGCTGCGGATCGACTGGGACTGGGGCAACGACGCCATCGGAGTCCGCTGGACCCACCCGAGGCGTGGGGGTGGCTCGCTGGACGTCCGAGGCAACTTCAGCCGCTTTTCGACTGGCCTCACCTTCCCCGACTTCGCCGACACGCGGCTGAGTAGCAGGATCAAACAGGGACAGTTCAGAGCCGATCTGGACCTACGGCCCGCAGAGCACGTTTCTGTCCAGGTGGGGACGAGTGTGGAGGTTCAAGACTACAAGAACCTGTTCTCGTCCGGTGGAACCGACTTCGCCACCGGGATCGGCAACGGATTGCTACTCGGCGCATACGTTCAAACGCGCTGGTCACCGGATGCATGGCTCGTTGAACTCGGGCTCCGTGCCGATGGCTACGACCCCGACCCGGGAAGTCGGGTCGGGGAGATCTCTCCCCGTCTGGCGGTGAAGCGGTTTCTTGGAGCCGGAGACGTCGCTGTAAAGCTCGCGGTCGGCCGCTATACACAGTTCGTGCACTCGCTACGGGACGAGGAGCTACCGCTCGGACTCGATTTTTGGATGCTGGCCGGGGCACGGGCGCCGCATACGATTTCGGACCAGATTCAGGCCGGCATCGAAGGGTACCGCGGCGACGACTGGTTTTGGTCGGTGGAGGCGTACGCCCGCTCCTTCGATGGTGTCGTGACGTTCAACACCGCCGAAAACCCCAACGACGACTTCGACGATATCCTCTCTGGAGAAGGCTTCTCGTACGGCGTCGATCTCATGATCCGGAGGGAAACCGGTGAGGTGACCGGATGGATGGCCGTTTCATTTCTCAACGCGGACCGGACCTTTCCGGACCCGCTATCACCGCTGCCAGGCCAGCCGGAAGTGTCGTACGCCCCTATCTTCGACCGCCGCGTCGACGTGGATTTCGTCCTCAGCTACCCGGCACCTTGGGGATGGGAGGGTGGCATCAGGTGGAATCTCGGTACGGGTATCCCCTACACCAATGTGCTCGGATCTTATCAGTACTACAATCCGCGCTACGTCGGAGGCCGTGGCCTGCAGTGGTCGGGCGCATCGGACCCCACAGACCCCGAAGCCGACCCCGATGACAATGGAGATTTCGGCGTCCTCCTCGGAGATCGAAACTCGGTTCGGTACCCGTCCTACCACCGACTCGACCTGAGCTTCCGCAGGACATTCGACAAATCGTGGGGCTCGCTCACACCCTACATCAACCTCCTCAACGTATACAACCGGCAGAACGTGCTCTTTTATTTCTTCGAGTATGAGCGCACCCCCGCCACGAGATCCGGCGTATCCATGTTTCCGCTGCTGCCCACGTTTGGCTTGGAGGTGCGGTTCTGATGCGCCGGCCCGTATGCCTCACAGCCGCCGCCATGCTCGTCGGTTGTAATATCGAGGAGATCACCATCGTCGAGATCGAGGATGTGATCATCGCCGAGATCTACGTCAATCTCAACGAGGACCCGACCGAAAACGAAGTCCGGGCCTACTTGCACCATACGGTCGGAGCACCCGAGGGCGTCGACGAGCTTCCGAATGCCCAGGTCGTCGTACGCCGCTCCGATGGCCTCACGCTCAACCTAGCAGAGAACGTGCTGGAGGCGTGCCTCGACACCTTGCCGACCACAGGGTCGGGGGTGTGCTTCCTCGCCAATCCCGCTCAGACGCCGAGCCTCAGCCCGGGCGACCTGCTCGAGGTCGAGGTCACATTCGTGGATGGAGGGACCCTCCTAGGGGCTACGCGCGTGCCGTCGGCGTTTCAAATCGACGGCATGCCGACGGCGTGCCGGCTGGATCCCAACACGCTCCTGCCCATCACCTGGTCCAAGGCGGAAGGTGCTTGGGCTTACCTCAACGAGACATCGATTTTGGGCTTACCCGACGCGCTGAAGCCCGAGGGGATCGTTGTGGAGGACGACCCGCTCGAGCTGCTAGGTCTCTCGATTTCGGACCAGGACACGACAATCGTCTTTCCTAGTGAATTCGGTCTCTTCGACCGCTTCGACCTGGACCAGGACCTGTCGACTCGGCTGCAGGACGGATTACCGGACTCGACGACGGCAGAGGTGTCGATCACGGCGGTCGAGGGCAACTTCGTGAACTGGCAGCGGGGTGGGAACTTCAACCCGTCCGGACAAGTGAGGGTGCCGAGTCTCCGTGGGGACGGTACGGGCGTCTTCGGTGCGACGGTGAACCGGGGGTTCGACGTGGTCAGCTCGGATCAAGCGAGCGCTCTGCCCGACTGCCCGATCCCGAATCCGTAATAGCCGGGGCGGGCGGCCGAAGCCGACCGCCCCGGTTTGTCCGACCTTACACGGTTTCCTGATCGTCGTACACCGGAGGAGGCACCACCGCAGCGCTGTCCTCTTCGATCTCGGGAGCTCCGTTCCCAGCGGCTCCGTCGGCACGGGCCAACCCATGGTCGTGCAGTCGTCCCAGCGCGGGCGGCAGGTCGATCCCAGCCTGCTCGGCCAGCTCGTGGACCGCCGGCAGAGCGCCGATCAGGCCTGAGAGGAAATCGGCGGTCGCGCCGTTACCACCCGACCCGTTATGGCCGGAGTCCCAGACCGTGATCTTGTCGATCTGCAGGTTCTGGATCGCCTTCACCTGTTCTTTCACGATCGCCGGAAGCTGCTCGATCATCAGAAGCGTGGGAGCCATCGAGGGATCGTTCGCACACGCTTCGATGAGGCGCCGGTATCCTTCCGCCTTCGCCTCGAGCACCTTCCTGGTGCCCTCGGCCTCGGCGGTGTAGGTCGCGAGGATTGCATCAGCCTGACCGGCCGCCTCACGCCGCGCCCGCTCGGCCGTGGCATCCGCCTCGATCTCGACACGGAGCTTCTCAATCTCCTCCCGGGCAATCTGCTCCTTGTTGAGTCGGGCGATCTCCTGCTCGCGCTCGGCGACCAGAATCGCTTTCTTGGCCTCGGCAGCGGCGACCTGCGCCTTGCGCGTGGCTTCCGCCCGGATCTCGGAGAGGCGGGCGTTCGACTCGGCGATCTCCCCGTTCGACTGGTTCTCACCGTCGACCGCGGTAGCCTCCGCCTGGGCCACC